>CAYNMM010000061.1:0-5408 GCA_964398355.1 uncultured bacterium | reverse complement strand
ACAGGAGAGGCTGGGGAGAAAGATCAACTTACAACTTATTCCTCCGCTTCGTGGAGGGAAAACACAAACCCCTCCCCCGCTTTGCGGGGGAGGAGTAAGGAGGGGGCAAAAAAGCAATTCTGACAGGGAAAAGCAAAAGGTGGTCTTTCTGCCCTCCCCTTAATCCCCTCCCGCAAGCGGGAGGGGAGGGTGTGGGTGACCCCTCCCACTTCGTGGGAGTGGAGCTTGGGTGTGACCTCTCCCGTAAAAGGGAGGGGAGTTTGGTGTGACCCACTCCGCAAGTAGGATGTGAGTTTGTGGGTGAATCCTCCCGCAAGTAGGAGGGAAGTTGTAGGTGATCTCTCCCGCAAACGGGAGAGGAGTTTGTCCCTCCCACAAGTGGGAGAAGAGGTTGTGGGTGAACACTTCCGCAAGTATGAGGGAGGTCGTGAGTGGACTTCTGCAAAAAGGGAGAGAGATTGAGAGGGAACACTTGCAAAGCTGGAAAGGTTGTCGGTAAGCTCTCCCGCTCAGTGCGGGTGGGTAAAGGTGGACTCCGGAAATTGGGAAAGGAGCTTGACGGTGGAACCTCACTCGATAGGAGTAGGATTAAGAATAAACATCTGCATGCGAGAGAGTTTTCTGTTGATTAGAACCCTTCTGCTTCGTGGAGAAAAGCTTATTGGTGAATCAATCAAACCTTAACGGAACAGAAGATCATTTAAAAACCACCATTTCTGTAAATAAGATTATAAGTAGATCTTTCCCACAGCAGAGGTATGATCATAGCTCGATCTCAGTCATTTCCCTGACATCAAAATTGTTGAAGAATTCCTGCTTTATAGAAAGGATGGCCGCTTTTTAGCCTCATACACAGTGGAAGGGCGCTTTAAATGGTTCCTCACATTCTGGAGAGAGTACGTGGTGTTTCAAGGATAATAAAAGTTTGAAAAATGGGGATGGGGCTCGCCTTCGGCGAGCCCCATCCCCATCAAAAATTACCATCCCTTTCTTTTTTGAAAAATTTCTAATGAACCCCCTCCTCCGGATGGAATCTTACAGGATGGTAAGATCTCTTAGATGTTTATGCCTCACCTTTCTTCAGCTTCTCCACGAACTCGTCAAAGAGCTTCCTTCTCGGCTTCCTCTTGAGCTCAACTCCTCTCTGCCTCAGCTCTCTCACTATTCTCGTTATCTGCACAACTGTTAGCCCGAGCTCTGCTGACATCTGCTTGAATGTCTTCTCGCCGTAGTGCTTGTACACGTATTCAATATCATCCATTGTAATGTTTCTTGTCGCCTTTCTGATTCTCTTTCCTGCCATGCTTTTTCACCTCCTTATATTTTGTAGGCTGTTATTATACATTTTTCTTCTAATCATAACAACTCCCACATGCAAAACCCCTGATAATACAACCATTAGAAGATTTGTTTAACGATATGCAGTCATAAATCCTTATAGCTTTCTTGATTGTGTGTGTCAGTTGATTTATTCTTCATCTCTATGAAGGACATCATCACTTATTTGTTCAAATATCGAAAAAATGTCGTCCTCGGCATTCTGATGCTCCTCGTCGTTGACGGTGCTCAGATCCTCATTCCAATGATTATTAGAAAGGCTATTGATAGATTAGCCACTGGATTTGTTGGTGTCGAGGACCTTGTTTTTTATGCCCTTGTTATTATAATGCTTGCTCTCGTTATTGCAATTTTTAGATTCTTCTGGAGATGGTTTATTATCAGGACCGGCAGGCTTATCGAAGAAAGGATAAGAAACGAACTTTATCACCACATCCTCAGGCTCCCGGCAAGATTTTTTATGCGCGTTAAAACAGGCGATCTGATGGCGCATGCAACCAACGACCTCGATGCTGTCAGAATGGCATCGAGTCTCGGTATTGTCGCAACAACTGACATTATCATCATCTCAACATTCTCCCTCATTGCAATGATATCAATCTCTCCTCTTCTCACCCTCTATGCAATGATCCCTATGCCTCTTTTATCATTTATTGTGCTCAGATTTGGAAAGCTAATCCACAGAAGATTCGAAGCCGTTCAAAGGGCTTTCTCGGTCCTGACAGAAACTGTCCGGGAATATGTCAGCGGCATAAGGGTGATTAAAGCCTTCTCGCAGGACAAAGGCGCTATAAATGAATTTGCCGTAATAAACAGAGACTTTGTAAATACAAATATGAAGCTCGTCAGAGTGTTCGGCCTGTTCCATCCACTTATCATGTTTTTTGCAACCCTTACAACTGCAATTACTCTTCTTGCCGGTGGAAAAGATGTAATTTTAAACAGGATAACAATTGGAGAATTTGTCGCCTTTAACTACTATCTCGGAATGATGGTGTGGCCCATGATCGCCATTGGATGGGCGACGAATATCGTGCAGCGCGGAGCCGCCTCCATGAAGAGAATTAAAAGGATTTTGAACGAGCCCCCTGAAATCGTCGAAAGTGGACTTACCAGGAAAATAGAAGGAGACATTGAGTTTTCGAATCTATCATTCAGTTACAACGGTGAACCGGTTTTAAAAAACATTTCATTCACCCTGAGAAAAGGAATGAAGCTTGGAATAATGGGAAGAACCGGATCTGGGAAAAGTTCGCTGGTTCTGCTCATTCCGAGAATTTACGAGCCGCCAGCAGGGACACTTTTCATTGACGGCACAGATGTACTGGAATATTCGCTCATTCATCTTCGCAGATCTATTGGTTATGTGCCCCAGGACGGTTTCCTGTTTTCCACGAGCATCAGGGAAAATATTGCATTTGGAAGGGAGGATGCTACTCTGGAGGAGATCATCAAAGTTTCCAAACTCGCTGGAATATACGAAGAAATAATGGAATTTCCTGATGGTTTTGACACGATTGTCGGAGAGAGGGGAATCACTCTATCAGGCGGTCAAAAACAGAGAATTGCCATTGCAAGGGCTCTTCTCATCGATCCCGCCATACTCATTCTTGACGACGCACTGTCCCAGGTTGACGCAGAAACCGAAGCGCTCATCCTTGCAAACCTCAGGGAATTTATGAGCCAGAGGACGAGTATTGTTATTTCACACCGCGTCTCTGCTGTAATGGATTCTGACCTCATTCTCGTACTCGACAACGGTGAGATCGTTGAAGCTGGAACACACGAAGAACTTTTGAAACTCCAGGGAATTTATTATGATTTCTACGAAATGCAGCGGTTCGAGGAACTGATAGGAGAGGGCAAATGAGAGGACACTTCGACGGACTTACAGGCGATGTCGTCGGAAAAGTTTATGATTCCAGAATTTTCAAAAGACTCATCGGCTATCTCAAGCCTTATGTCCGCTTTATCATCGTCTCTTTCGTTCTCCTGATATTCATTTCAGCGCTTGAAGTCTCTTTCCCCTATCTCACGAAAATCGGGATCGACAGGTTCATTATTCTCAGGTTCCACGAAATCAGGAGTGCTGAGAAGTCCGATGTTCTCAAAAATTACAGAGACCTCATAGTCAGAGTGGCAGGAAAAGAATTCATAGACGAATCAAAGCTTAAAAAGTGGGACAGGGAATATCTAATAAAAAACGGGGTTTTATCCCGGGAAAGATACCTCTTTATCGACCTTGAAAAAATCCCGGAACCAAGAAAAGGGGAAATTGAAGGTATTATCAAAAAGTACAGCAACCTATTTCTGGTTCAGGGCCAAAAGTTTCTCATCTCATACAGAAATTTAAGAAAAATTCCGGCGAAAGATGTTTACATCCTGAGAAAGGAGGATCTGAGGGGAGTCAAGATCGTTGCGCTTGTGTTTTTTGCACTGCTAATCCTGAATCTCGTGCTGACATTCATTCAGGTGTACATTCTTCAGTACATGAGTCAGCTTGCCATGTACGATCTGCGAATGGACATAATGAGGAAGATTTTCAGGCTTCCGGTTGATTTCTTTAACAAAAATCCTGTTGGCAGGATAGTTACGCGAGCCACAAACGATGTCGCTGCCATCAATGAGCTCTTCACATCGGTTCTGATCTACCTCTTCAAAGATTTTCTCCTCATTGCGGGCATCCTCATCGTAATGTTCAAAATGAATGTCAGGCTGACATTTATGGTTCTTCTTCTTGCTCCACTCATCGCCCTCGTTACTTACATTTTCAGGGTAAAGGTTAGAGAAGCATTCCGGGATGTCAGGGCAAAGCTTGCGAGAATAAATGCATTTTTACAGGAAAGCATATCAGGCATAAGGATCATCAAGCTTTTTGTTCAGGAAGTTAAAATGTTTGAAAAATTCAGGGAGATAAACCACGATCTCTATCGAGCCAACATCAGGCAGCTCCTGGTCTTTGCCATTTTCAGGCCCGTGATAGACATCTTCAACTCCCTTGGAATTGCTATAGTTCTCTGGTACGGAGGCGGCCAGCTGATCAGGAGTGCCATCACATTTGGTGCGCTGGTTGCATTTCTTACTTATGTTGAAAAGCTTTTCAAGCCCATCATGGATCTTGCCGAAAAATACAATATTCTCCAGTCTGCCATGGCTGCTTCTGAAAGGATCTTCAAGCTTCTCGACGAGCCGGTTGAGGAAAACAGGGGTAAGATCGTTAAAAAATTAAAGGGACACATTGAATTCAGAAATGTCTGGTTCGCTTACAACGACGAGAATTGGGTCCTCAAAAATGTCTCCTTTGAGGTCAAGCCCGGTGAGACGCTTGCAATTGTGGGACCCACAGGATCAGGCAAGTCAACCATCATAAATCTTCTCCTCAGATTCTATTCGCCTCAGAGGGGAGAAATCCTTGTGGATGGTGTGAACATTGAGGATTACGACCTCCAATCCTACAGGAGTAATTTTGCGCTTGTACTTCAGGATGTATTTCTCTTTTCAGGTGATCTTGAGAAAAATGTCAGGCTGTGGAACGAGAGTATTGAAGGAAGAAAGGTCGAAGAGGCGCTCAGGATGATAGGCACTGAAAGGATCATAAAAAGGCTTTATGAGAAGTATGAGGTTGGTGAGAGAGGGGCAAATCTATCGCTGGGTGAGAGACAGATAATTGCATTTGCAAGGGCACTGGCTTTTGATCCTGCTATATTGATACTCGATGAGGCGACATCGAGCGTCGATTCAGAGACGGAGGCTGTGATTCAAAAAGCCACAGAAAAGATTTTAACGGGCAGGACATCCATTGTAATTGCGCACAGGCTTTCAACCATCAAGCGGGCGGATCGAATAATTGTGATCTTTAAAGGCAGGATAATAGAGGAGGGGAAACACGCCGAGCTCATGGCAAAGAAGGGGTTTTACTACCACCTATACAGGTTACAGTTTGGTATGGAGGAGATAAGGGTGGATGGTGAAAGGGGATAAATGTAGAGGCGGGGGACACGCTACGCCCGTGGCCCCACGCCCCCAAAAAAAACAAAAAAACCCACCACCCCCCCCACCCCCCACATAAA
>CAYNMM010000060.1:0-6142 GCA_964398355.1 uncultured bacterium | reverse complement strand
GTTGTTGTAATTTCGAATATCATCAAAATTCGGATAAACATTAATTCCTATCACAACGAGATTTGTATCTGCCAACAGAGTTTTAATCATTTGTATACCTGAGTCAGAATCTGTCGGGAACCAAAAGGCTTGCTCATCCCTGAATAAAATAGCGTGTTGAAAGGCATTTTCAGAAGGCCAAGATGTGCAATCTCCATCGTTGTATGGAAAATCCTCCAATGTTGCACATCCATTTTCTACAAACAGCTTAAAAGCATCCACAAGGAAAGAACCATTATCCTCACCGCCGTTAATAAGGTTGTAAACAAAAGCTGGACTAAACTGATGAGAAGGCTCGTTAATATCCCAATGGTGTTCCTTCCATTCTTGGAAAGTCTGGTAATAATATCCAGTCGCCCAGGCAGCACAGGAGCCTTGATTCCCTTGATCACCCACTGGAGGTAAATAAGGAGACCAGTCAATTGAGTTAATTTTTAGAGGAACAGGTTCTATTTTTGCTTGCTTCATCCACGTGCATTTTTCAGGATTCGAGAACCTCAAACCCAATTTGTGATAAATTCCATTACTTGAAATTAGTACAATCAATAGAAATTTAGTCATGAGCATTAACCCTCCCAAATTTTTTCAAAATCGTTTTCATTTCTTTTACCACAATGAAAATACGCTGCTCATATCCATGCTTACAAAACTCTCTTTTGTCAAAAATATCAAAGACCTGATGTTTTTAAATTACTTTTAGCTTTTTATATATTCTGCAATTTTTTTTCCAAAAATCTCTTTCTCAATTTACTACAATCTTGATGATTTAGATGTTTCACTTTGGGAAAAATTTCCCACAGTGGGAATACGAAGAGTAGATATATACATTGCTATTGCATTAAAATTTGGATATGTGGGAGGTTTTTGTCCTTACTTTATCCATTTTGATTTCCAAAGAGCCTTTCCATGGAATTTATTTTGTAAAGGATTTTCAAATACCTCCCACAATTTTCGCTAACGTGGTTCTTGACTCCAAAGGAGATGCACACCTGCTTCTCTCCACTCTTGCATCTGTTAGATCCTACAACCTCGATGGGAAAATGGAGTGGATTATGCCCGGTATGAGATTCTTCTCAGTATTTGAAAGACCAGAGATGTCAGGAACGGACTATGCACTCGTTTCAAAATCCGTCTCGGACACAGAAATTATTATTTATTCTATAAATCTCAGAAAAGGGTCTATTAAGGACAGCTTAAAACTTCATGGAAAAGGAATTACCGCTTTTATTGGAGCTTTTACTGGTCCATTCTATGTTGTTATAAGTAGAGAAAATTCCCCATTTGATAATCCCTATATTCACTTTCTCAAACTTGACGAAAAGGGTAGAATTAAAGTTCATTCAGTCCTTCACGGGGGATTTTTCAGAACGCTTTCCTACCTGTGGAAGGATGATATTGCACTTATCGGCATGTGGGCACCCTTAAACTATGAAAATCCTTCACGCGCAGGTATAAGCGACATAAATGTGGGTATAGCCATGGTGTCCTTATCGTCAGGACTTGTTATAAATAGATTTATGATGCCTTATGAAGGTTTTTCTCGCTCTTATGTCTTACATTATCCTGGTGAAAATTATTTCATAGCAGCGTACAGAGGAAATTATAGAAATCTGGAGCAGTTCTCAGGTTTTTATAAAATTTCCCTCCCAACAATGAGAAAGATAAAACAAATTGAATTGAAAGGAAACATTTACCCATCTCCTGAACTCTTAAATGGAAGAATTATTGCTGGTGTTGATGAAAGGAATAAAGTTGTTTATTTCATCGATGGAGACTCATTTAATGTTATGTGTAAAATAAATTTGCAGAGATACTTAATTCCAAAATTAGAAAAGCGTTATCCTATTTCTAAAATTAGAGGTGTTTCGTATATCGCAAATCTGGATGTGAACAAAGATGGGTATGATGATCTTGTGATTTACTACCTTCAGATATATGGATGCCTCGATCCAGTATGGGCGCAGATTTATGACAAACATGGAGTGAGACTTTTAAATAGATTCATTTTTGTGATTCCCGGGCCAGATTATAGAAAAGTATATCCCATTTACTTATCAGTGCGGGAAGATATTTCTCTTGTTAGCTTTATACCTGACAAAAACCTGTTTATCGCAATCTCGCAAAAAAACAACAAAGTACTAATTTACAAATTGTTTTAAAATGGCGTTTCTATTGATTTTAAATATTATAACAATTCCCTATGGTTTGTTTTTCAAGCCAACAATAATTAACATTTTTCATCCTCTGGTATTCAGCTATAAATCATCTGACACAGTGTATATTCTATCAAAAGACGGATACCTTTTTCCGTTAACCTGGAACAAGGATTCAGAAGGTCTTCATTTTGCCGTCCTCGATTCGATAAATTTATACATAAGAGACGTGTGTTGCGCTGATTTTAACGATGGAAAACTGTGGATCGGGACAGCAAGTGGAGGATACGAATTTTCAAACAGAAGAGTACGAAAACTGAACATTAAATATGTCGAATGGATCACCCATAGCCACAATCATGAGATCTTTCTATCAAACAATAAGCTTTACATCTATAAAAAGGGACATAGGATCGGGCATGTAAAGGTTGCTGGTAAATACATTATCACTCCTCCTGGTGCGCATATTCTTGTCTCAGGCAATGGGGTTTTAACTTCAGTATCACTTGATTCTCTTGAATCCTCAGTACTGTACAAGGATCAATCTTATAATTATTTTTATTGGGATGAGGAGCGGGAAAGAAACCCTCATTTTACAGTAAAAATCTGGGCCAATGGGGATCATGGAACCTTGCTATATCTGGGATTTGATACCAAAACAGATAAATCTAAAATCTTATATGTGACCAACGATCTCCGTAAAATTAGACCAATTTCAGAAAAGGGATTGATATCTCACATAACATTTAAAAACGGCAATTTCTGGGTTTTCTATGAGAGAAATGGTATTACATTTTTAAAATTAATAAATGAGAAATCTCTTGAACCTCTTGACTCTTTCAGGTTTCAATACTATTTATCCGAAGTCAAGAATATTTATGATAACTACTGGTTTATAGTAACCTATGGGGGCGTGTCGTACCTGTTTAAAAAAACCGATTTTCACAAGTATTACAACAATCAATATTGGACAAGATTATACAGAATATTTTCTGGAGGTAAGTTGATTGATTTCGACGGGGATGGTGATAAAGACCTCCTTTTTCTTGTGACTTCGGACCGAGATGAAGATATCTATAAAAAATCGTGGGGAATCACCATCCTTGAAAATCAGTTGCCAGAGAGTTTAAATAAAGCGTTGTTCCTTTTCCGAAAGGCCAGAGAATTCAACAACTATATCAAATGCGAGACAGGGTTAAAAGACATCGATCTTGCACTTGAGACGTTCAGTATACTTCTTCCGGAGAGCCTTGGAGTGGGTTTCGAACTAAGGAATTCCATATATCAAAAAGTTTACATCAAGGGAAAGGCAAAAAAGATTTTCACAGTGTTCATCTACATGTCTATCTTTATAGTGTTACCTTTCGGCCTTGTTGCTCTCTTTTATTCAAAGTATCAGAAAGAAAGGGAGATGTCAAAGACAATTCCCTCTGCTGAAACCATAGGTATTATCCTTTCTATGGATATCTTTCACAAATTTGCTTCCAAATGGTATCCTATTATGTCGGATAACTCGCTGTTGACAGATAAAATAGATGAGATACTGGAAGAAACCGCCGAAATCATGAAGATTCTTCGAATCCCAAAGGTCAGGTATGAATTTAAAGAGGCTCCCAAAGAGTGGAGACAAATTTATAAGTCATTACTTTCAACTCTATTGAGATTAAGGTCATATATTAAACTCTACAAAAAATTTCTCCTGGGAAGGAGATTTTTTACAAAAAGGATAAAAGAAAACATCAATACTATTGGTGAATTAAGGAAATCATTCAAAAAATTGTCAGAAGGTGCAAAGGAAGATGTGGTCACAAATGCTCTACTTCCAGTTATTGAAAAAATTCAAAAGGAGATAAGCGATACTCCTATAAAAATATCTACTGATATTAAAACCGATCTACCCTATCTTTATTATCCGGACGAGATAACAGAAATCAGGACAGCTATTCAAGCTATTATTGATAATGCTGTAGAATCATTTGATAACTTCTCACCCGAGAATTCACCAGAAATTAGGGTGAAGGTAAGATCTTCTATCTCAGAATTAAAAATTGAGATTGAAGATAACGGCAAAGGAATACCTGAAGAAATTAAGGCATTTATATTTGACGAAGGTTTTTCTTACGGGAAAGAAGGGAAAAACCGTGGTGTTGGACTTTCAAACGCAAAACGGATAATAGACAAATTTGGTGAAATTGCTGTAATATCAAAAGAAGGGAAAGGTACAAAGTTTGTGATAAAGTTGATTTTTGGCAAGAGGGAGGTTTAGCAATGATTTATGTCCTCGATGATGATGGGTTCCATGTGGAACTCGTGAAAAAAGCTTTTCCCGATCAGGAAGTATTGCATTTCAGAGACTCACTCGGCTTTATAAATGCCCTGAAAAAAGCGAGAAAAGTTGATCTCGCTGTTATAGATCTCTGGATAGATAGGGAAAAACACCAGCAGGATAGATTCTTGAGCCCTAATCCAAAAATTGAGGGTATTCTTGTAGCAGAGCAGGTTAGAAAACTCTTGAGAAATATTCCTATAGTATTATCAACGAGATTTGCCACACACGAGATTTTTATGCGAGCAAAATACCTGGATATTATCCCCCTTGAGATACCCCAAGACATTTCTGAGGGGGTCCAAAAATTTAGAGAACTCTTCCCGTTTTTGTCATCGCCAAGAAATGATGAGATCTTTGAAGAATTTAAGAATGCGGGCTTTGTCACAGAATCTCCACGTATGCATGAAATATTACGACTTGTATATAAATGGAAGGATCTGGATGAACCCATCTTAATAACTGGTGAAACCGGGACCGGAAAGGATACTCTGGCAAAAGCTATTCACAGAATATCCATACGGAGTCATTCTCCTTTTATAAATTTCGTCATCAGTGCATATCCGAAGGAAAATCTATATGCAAAACTATTTGGGGTAAAAAAGGGAGCTTTTACAGGTGTCGAGGGAAGCCCTGGCGTCCTTGAGTCGGTAGGTGACGGAACTATCGTTCTAAACGAGATTGGAGATTTAGGAATTGATGCACAGATTGAACTACTTCAGGTAATAGAAGATAGAATTTTTTACCGAATGCAATCCCATAAACCTATAAAATTCAAAGGTAGATTTATCCTATTGACCAATAAGGACATTGAACACATGGTAGAACGTGGCGAGTTTAGAAAGGACCTCTATAGAAGAATAATGGGTTTCCACGTCCACATTCCACCTCTCAGGGAAAGAAAGGAAGATATTAAAGCACTGATCAAACATTTCGCTCCTGAGCTTAGATTCACCGATACGGCTTTGAAACATCTTGTAAATAATTACGATTACCCAGAAAATGTAGGCTCGCTGCATAAGTTAATCCTGATCTTGAGGAGTGTTTTAACTGATAGAAATACTGTAACACTTGATGATGTGATAAAGGCGATTTCTTATATCCATAAAAAGAAGGTAAGTGGAACAGGTGAAATGAATGGGGACGAGTTACCCGATATTGTACTTGATTATATTCTCACCAGAAATCTAACCCTTAAAGACTTTGAACAGCTTCTCATAGATAGAGCATATAAGAAATTTGGCCATACATGGAAAAAGGAAACGTGGGGAAAACTGGGCATCCCTCGAACAACTTTTTATAGGAAACGAAGTGTGTAAATAAACTGAGGACTCAAGGAAATTTATAATTGCAAATAAAGGTGAAAATCCTTACATAAAGGCTTTGACAAGAATTGCAATTATTCCAATCAAAATGGGGATATTGAAACTGAAAATAATCTTCACAAGGATATCGTACTTTCTATCAGTGTAGTGTATCAAATCATCAAATCGTTTATCCATAGCTTCAAATCGTTTTTCTATCAATTCCATCATCATTTTAAGATCATCTTTTGTGGCTACATCACCAGGAATAAAGTTCCTAAGAGCCTTCAGAATTAAATCTGGTCTTCTCTCAAGTATCT
>CAYNMM010000059.1:0-54683 GCA_964398355.1 uncultured bacterium | reverse complement strand
AAAGCTCTTTCCTTGTATGAAAATATGAAACCAAATTCTGGAATAACTGGGAGAATTTTGGCGAATCTTGGTAAGTTGTTTAAAGAAAAAGGGTTATTTGGGAAAGCACAGGATTATTACCAGAAGGCCCACACTATTGCTTCAAAGTTGAAGAGATATGATTTGTTGGCACATATATATCTTGGAAAGTCAGAACTCTATTTTGATATCGGTGAATATGAGGTGAGTCGAGTATTTGCAAATAAATCTTTGAATTTTTATAAATTAGTTAATGGACATGAAAGTAGTGTTTGGATGGCGGAAGTATATATTATTTTGGCAAAAATTTCGTCTCAACTTGCCGAACCTTATGACACAGTTGAAAACCATTTGACCGAAGCAGTCAGATTGGCGGAGAATGGCAAGGACCTAAAAAAACTTGCTGAGATTTACGAGCTATGTGGTGATTTAGCTTTTAAATATGGAGATAAAAAGAAGGCCAAGGAGTGTTTAAAAAAAGCTGCTGAATTAGCCGAAACTCATGGTTTAAACATAGAAGTTGAAAGATTGAAGAGTAAGATCAAGTATATCTGACTAAGTAATAAATGGTTAAAGTTTTGGAGATCAGAAAAAAAGAGAAAAAATGTGAAGAATATGAACTTCGACAGAACATAGATTTGGCGATTGAGTGTTACAAAAAATTATTAGTAGAAGAGAGAAAAACTGATCCTACCAACGAAGAATGTAGACTCTTGGGTAAAATTGGATATCTATTTGTTATAAAAAGGAATTTTGAAGTAGCAGAAGAATATATCAGAGAGGCTATAGAATGTGCTAATAAAAGAGGAAATGTAATTTTGATATGTCATCAATATTTAAAATTGGGAAATCTTTATCAAGCAAGAGATAAATTGAACATGGCTCTGTACTATTACAGCAAGGCTGAAGATTTTTTAATTTCCAAACAGGTAAATCAGTCAGATTATGAAATAAAGAAGTTGAGTTTGGCTATTATGAACAATAAAGCTGTTATATTTATGCTCAAAGGAGATATTGTAAAAGCACGCAAATACCTGGTCGATTTAATCAATTTATTTGATAAACACAAAGATTTTACAGATTTTGAAAAAAAGAAATTTTACATACCAGCATTAGTTAATCTTGGAAACATATTTTATGAAACCGATGATCTAACAAGTGCTATTTACTATTTAGAAAAAGCTGAGAAGGAGATAGAAAACTTACAAGAAATAAATGTAAAAACTCAATTAGGAGTTTTTTTAAATTTATCATATCTTTTAATTTTGTTAAAAGATATTAAGAAAGCAAAAAAAATTATAAGAAAGATGAGGGCTCTGCTTCCTCCTAATGATAAGATTTTTAAAATCCACTATCTTATAAATCTTTCAAAACTCTGGAGGGAGGTGGGGGAGGACGAAATCTCCACTCAACTCCTTGAAAAAGCCCAGTTTTTGGCGGAAAAAATTGATCATACTTATGCTAAAGGCCTCGTTTTTAATGAACTTGGCTTGGTTTATAAAGATAAAGATGATCTTCAAAGCTCTCTTGAGTATCTTACAAAGGCAAGAAAGTTTTTCGAGACAAGCGATTTTTACAGGCACAAAGTCAGAAACAGGATTGAGGAGATAGAAAGTAATTTCATTCGCATTGCTATTCAGTGGGGAGCAAAGGTAGAAGATAAAGATCCGTACACTCTCGGTCATTCTGCAAGAACAACCTACTACGCCTTTCAGATAGGGAAAATTGTTTATCAGGGAGATGAACTTGCTCTCAAAGGGTTAATTATTGGAGGTTTTTTACATGATATAGGCAAATTAAAAATTGCTGATAGAATCCTGCGGAAGGCAGGTAGATTAACCCCAGAGGAGTATCAGGAGATAAGAAAGCATCCAGTCTACGCTGTGGAGCAGCTGAGAAATATAGAATTTCCCTGGGGAAATGTAAAGCAATGTATTCTCTACCATCATGAGAAATTTGATGGCTCTGGTTATCCAGAAGGACTTTCTGGTTTGGACATTCCATTGTGTGCGAGGATTATATCTGTTGCTGATGTCTTTGATGCCCTAACTACTGAACGTCCCTATCGTGCCCCCTGGTCATGGGAAAAGGCTCTTGATTACATAGTCTCTCAGAAAAATCTCGCCTTTGACCCCGATATCGTGGATGTTTTTGTAGAGGCGATTAATAAATTGGATAAGAGATTGATTAGCACCCAATATACAGAACACATGGTTAGAGAATTATGGAAATTTTTTGCTTAGTAGACTCAAGAGAGTGTATCGTCTTGAAGGCTTAACGTTCTTTACAGCAATTTTTATTGCCCTGGGGTGGGCGAAGAGGTTTAAAAGCCTCTTCGCCCTTGTTATTGCTGTATAAAACCAGTTTCTATGTAAAAATAAGTAGTGCGAAATGCTCATAACGAGTAGCACGACATCAAATTCTGATCCCTGTGCTTTGTGCACGGTGAGCGCGTATGCATGATCTGTCTCATCTCTCAGCTCGTCAAAAGAATATTCTATAAATCTTTCCCCCTCTCCGTCTTCAAATCTTACTATTGCTGTTTCATTGTTTTTGTTTAACGAAAATATTTCCCCAATTTCACCATTGAAAATAAGCTTATCGTAATCGTTAACTGTCTGGATAATCTTGTCTCCCTCCCTGAAAACTCTATCTCCTATCCTGATCTCAATTTTTTCAGAAGACGGTGGGTTAAGTATCTGCTGAGCGATAAAATTCAGATTTTTTGTACCGAGAATGCCCCTTTTCTGGGGACTTATCAGCTGTACGATTGAACCATATTGTCTCAGTGTGTCACTTATTTCGTCGAGAGAAAGATTGTCATTTTCAAAATAGTTGATCATAAAATCTGTACTCTGAGTTATCTGTGGTAATCTCCCTTCTCTCACATTTTTTGCATTTAATGCAATGGAAGATCCCTCTCCCTGTCTGTAAACGTCTGTTAGGGTAACATTTGGGAATCCCATGTTAATGAGGTCTTTCAAAATATTACCGGGTCCAATGCTCGGTAACTGTGCAGGATCTCCTACGAGAACAATTTTTGTATGGTATGGTAATGCGTTCAGTAGACGATAAAATAGAGGCATAGAAACCATTGATACCTCGTCAACAAGGATCGCATCTATGTCGAGAGGATTGTCAGAATTATATTCATAATGTTCACCGTTGAATTTTAGAAGTCTGTGTATTGTTCGGGCTTTCCTGCCCGTGAGTTCACTCAATCTTTTTGCCGCTTTACCTGTGGGAGCGCAGATTTCATATCGCAATCCTAATCTATCCCATAAGTTTAAGACTATACGTGAGATAAGACTTTTACCTGTACCCGCGTAGCCCGTGATTAGTGAAAAATCGTAAAAATGTGGAAGCAAAGCCGCCTGTAATTGTTTTTCTGACAGTGAAACTCCAATAATTTTTTGGGTCTCATCGAATATTTCTTTTTTAATGTTCTCATAATTGTGAAATTCTACGTTCGCATTTTTTTGAAAGTAAAGATTCAACCTGTTAAGGATGTAGTTGGCCATTGTGTAAAACGCACCATGTGCAATTACCCCATTATCGAGATAGACTTTACCTTCTGAATGAAGTTCTTCGACTATTGTCTCAACAAGGGGTATATTGGTTATTTTGAGGTTGTTAATTCTTGATAGAAATTCTTCCTGTGGAAGATATGTATGTCCTTCTTCTCCTGCCTGTTCAAGAACGTAGAGTATTGCAGAGCGTATTCTTCGTGGATCATCCGGACCAACTCCCATTTTTTTTGCAAGCGAATCTGCCTTTTTAAAACCAATACCCCAAATTTCTGTGAGAATGTAAGGGTTTTCCGTAAGAATTTTTTCTGTTTGTTCTCCATATTCTCTGTAAATTTTCAGAGCCATTTTGGGGGTAATGCCGAGTCCTGTAAGAAAAGAAAGTGCTCTCCCAGAAAAACGGTGGACTTCCCAGGAAGATTTGATCATCTCCAGTGTTTTGTCACCGATCCCCGGTAACTCCTTCAATTTTTCAGGCTCGTAATCGAGAATCTCAAGTAGTTTTTTTACTCCGTACTTTTTAACCAGCATCTGGGCCTTTTTATACCCCAATCCTTTTATGAATCCTGATAAGAAAGTAATCATTCCTGTATCTGAATTTGGAAGTGTAATTTCATGACTCTGGGAAAAGAAATATGGACCGTACTTTCTACTTGTTTTCCATTCGCCTTTGAAAATGTATTCTGTATCAAGAGCTATTTCGTCGAAAAATCCAACAACGGTTACATATCCATCTCTCGTCTTAACATCAAGGACTGTATATCCATCAGGTGCTTTATAAATTTGATATACAACTTTCCCTTTAATTATTTCCATGATGGTTTAGAATAACAGAGGATTGGCTCTTTCACAAGTTGTCGTCGAAGATGGAATTAATTTTAAGAATTTAGATGTGGACACTTTCCTTTGATAGAGGAGGAGATATTTTTTAATTCTTGGCAAAATGAGCGGATTTTTCGAAGGAGTTAAGAGATAAGCTAATATATTGAAGAATACTTTATCTGTGTGTTTCTGATAGACGCAGGGACGTCTGTAGTGAGATATTTTTCACCACAACTTTTTACAATCCAGAATCTAAGGGTGTTCAAAGAATATTTTACCAGCAACCACTTCCCTTTTCACTTTGCGGAAAAACCCTCTTTATCTTCCCCTCCTGCTTGCGAGAAGATCCATCTTCACTTCCCCATCCCACGAAGTGGGAGAGATTACATCCGACTTTCTCTTCCGCTTGGTAGAGGCGATTGAGGAAAGGGCAAAAAACCTCTCCCTCACAGTGCCAAACACACTGCGGTAGAGGAGGTTAAAAAATCACATTCCGCTTTTCTCCAGAGCAATATTATTGAATAGCCTCATTTAAAATCTCGACATATCAATGGGAATTGATTAATATTTTATCACAATATCAAGGAGTTTAGATATGGCTCTTGTTAGAAACTATAAAGAGGTCCTCGAACAAAAGGTAAATGAGGGTAAGGGTGTAAGAGTTAGGTGGCTCATTTCCAGGCCAGAGGGAGCCCCTAACTTTGCTATGCGACTCTTTACAGTGGAACCAGGTGGACACACTCCTTTTCATTCACATCCCTGGGAGCACGAAGTTTTTATTCTGAGTGGTGAAGGAGAGCTCGTTTCAGAGAATGATACTCTGCCGTTCAAAGAAGGAGATGCTATATTTGTAAAGCCTCTTGAGTACCATCAATTTAAAAACACGGGAGACGATGAATTAAGATTTATCTGTGTCATACCTCTAATAGAATAGTTTTTCCGGGGTCCCCGTAAAGATGTTGTGAGAGTTATTATTTAAAATTCCGACTGCCAGGTTTTACAAGGGGAATTCCGGCTTTGCAGAGAGGGCACTCTTCAGGAGTGTAATTTTTGACTTTGACCTTTAATAGCGAGATTAAAGGGATTCCAGGATCAAAATTTTCACTTCTATCAATGAGAACGAAGGCCCCAACTATAGTGGATTTGAAAGGTTTTACTGCATCTATGGTTTCCATCAGAGATTTTCCTGTTGTGAGAACATCATCCACGACAAGGACCCTATCGTCAGATGTGAGTTTGAAACCTCTTCGAAAGACCCTTCCTGAATCGCTTCTTTCGGCGTAGAATGCTTTTACACCGAGCTGTCGAGCGACCTCAAAAGCTACAGCAACACCACCAATAGTTGGTCCCACCACGATATCAGGATTAAGAGATTTAAGCCTATCAACGACTTCTGATATTAATTTTTCTGTTAGCTTTGGATCTTCGAGAATTCTAAATTTTTCAAAATAAGTATCAGAATGGAGACCTGAAGAGAGTAGAAAGTGTCCACGCAGAATTGCTTTTCTTTCAAGAAGAATTTTTTCAATATTCATCAGTCAAGTTTGACAAAGAGGCTGGATTCACCAGCGGCTTTGTTTAATTCGTCGAGTAATTTATCAACTTCTTTAACGCCATATTTTTGTGCATTTTCTTCAATAGTTCCCCAGAGGGGTTCACCACACACGAGAGCGGGGATACCAAATTTTATCATGACCTTTATTGTTTGGGGCCATTTTGTTATGACTTCCTCTATCGTCATATCCGGTGTTATGGGTTTCATGATTAATCATTATAACCCGCATATTTAAGGAGGGTCAAACATTCGAGTTGCCTTGACGTGAAAGATGTATGAAAATTAATCGCATGTCGCTTAAAAATTTTCATCCAATAAATCAGGGGAGGATATTCAACATTCATGGTATCCTTTTTCACATCCCCGAAGATATTGTAAGTGCGTGGGATGTTGGTAAATTACCGACAGTTGATGACATAGGAGTGAGGATTCCCTGGCAATACACCTTACCGAGAAAGGAAAGATTTGAGTATCTGGTTGTAATTGGTGCCAATGGTGGCTGGCCCCTTTCTCATCAGGCGCGACTTATTGTTAGATTTGATGACAAATTCAGGAGATTGCCGATTTCACCTATTAACAGGCATTTTGCGCTGTTCGGTGAAATGCAGTATCGCGGTTTATGGATTCAGGCTGTTCCTATAGGTTTTCAGTTTAAAGAAATGGAGATTATAGGGCTGCAGGCTGAGCCCAATATGGGGATTCTGGCTGGAGTTCTCATAAAAAAGCTTCCTTCTTTTGAAGAGAAGTTTGTGGAAAATTTCTTTAAAACACGTAGCTTTTACTGTGCAGGCAAGCCCAGACCGATAACACTTGAGAAGATAGATCCTGGAAGGTGGGTGGCTGAAGTGGATGTGCCAGATGCAGAATATGCGGAGCTTGAAATCGGTGCTGTGTCCCGCTCCTCGGGTATTTTACTCATTGACGGTAATCTCACAGGTGCGGTAATTGATGGTACTGCTGGTTATCAATTTATTGAGCCGGGGAAAAAGCACTTTGTAGAAGTTGAGGTGGAGGGAGAGATAATAAAGTCTTTTCTCGTCATTTATCCCCGAGGATACTTGAAACAACTTGAGGAGTGGGCTGAAAGAAGACTCAAATTTATGTTGAAAGGGGTTGAAAAAACTCCCATCATAAGGCTGGTTTCTCAATCACATATTGATGTTGCCTGGCTCTGGACTAAAAAGGAGACAAGGAAGAAAATTGCAAGGACCATTTCGCGAGGAATAGAGATAGCTAAGAGATTCCCAGGTTTTCCGTATGTCCAGAGTTCTCCAGGAATGATAAAATGGATCAAGCATGATTATCCAAAGACTTACGCTACACTAAAGGATGCAGTAAAGAACAAATATTTTGAGCCTGTGGGAGCGATGTGGGTAGAGCCGGATGTGAATATTCCATCCGGCGAGTCACTTATGAGGCAGCTTGAATACGCTACAAAATTCTGGAAGGAGGAATTTGGGAAAAGAATTACGGTTGACTGGCTTCTTGATTCATTTGGGTATCCATGGACACTCCCCATGCTGTACAGGAAGTTTGGCATAAAGGCAATGATGACGGCCAAACTGACGTGGTTTGATACAAATAGATTCCCCTTTGATGTTTTTATCTGGCGCTCACCGGATGGTTCAGAGATAGTTGTTCAACATGCGAGACTTTGTCAGTACGGTCTTGGAAAATGTTTCGCTGAGTTTGACAGCTTTTGTGAGGACTATATCATACACAATCCCTTGAGTGAAAAGTTTGCCGGAAAAGTTTTTGATGATTCTTTTGAATTTGATGATGAGGCGGCTGAAGTACCTGATGCAGAACCGCCTGCTATGATACTCTTTGGTGAAAGTGATGGTGGAGGAGGTCCAACCATTGAGCAAACAATGGTGTCCCAGAAAGCTGTTGAAACAGGAAGATTCACAGGTGGCGGAGCGGTAGAATACTTCAATACCCTGTGGGAAAAATATAGATCCAGATTACCTGTGTGGAACGATGAAATTTATCTTGAGACACACAGGGGTATATTCAGTCGTGGACGTGAGTTAAAGGATCTGCTGAAAAAATGCGAGATTGAAGCTTTTAAAGCTGAAGCAGCAATTGTTCTCTCAGGAGACGATGTGAAAGAGTACAGAGATGAGCTAAACGAAGCCTGGCAAACTCTGCTTGTTAATCAATTTCATGATATTGCATGTGCAACCGACTCTCAGGAGGCATACGAAGAATCGATTGGTGAGCTGAAAAATGCCTTTGATCTGTTTAAAGATGTTGAAAAGCGAGCTCTTGGACATCTGAGAGGTGGTAGACTTGGAGTGTTGAATCTTCTTCCATGGAGCAGGATTGAGCCTGCCAAAATTGGTGGAAAGATCAGGTATGTACATGTACCCCCTTTTTCAATAGGAGCACCTGAATATGTGGATCCTCCCTCAGATTTCGACTTTGAGCTCGGATTCAAAGAGTGGAAAATTTATTCGATAAAATACAGAAACAGGGAGCTTCTGAAGGCTCCAATAGAATTTCAGCTTTTTAAAGATGAACACAAGGGGGCCTGGACATGGAATATCGATCCTGAATATGAACTTAATCCCCTACCGGTCGAATTCTCAAATTTGAACGTTCACAAGGAGCAAAATCGGATTATCTACAGATACACATACAGGCTTGGCCGAAACTCCAGGGGGGTTATCGTTATCACAAATGTGAAGGGGAGAAAATGGCTTGAAATAGACGTTACTCTCGACTGGCACGAGGATTTTGCAATTCTCAAACTGGCGTTTCCGTTTAATGTTGAATCTAAAGGTGCATTTTGTGGAATACCATACGGTGTGAAATTCCGCCCATTCCGCCCTGAATCAGGCTTGCAACGGGCAAAGTGGGAAGTCCCTGTGAAAAGATTTGCAGATGTGAGCGATGGAAAATTCGGGATATCTGTATTCACCTTTTCAAACTATGGATTTGATTTTAAAAGAGGTTATCCACGGGTTACGCTTGTTAGAACAGCTCCCGTCTGGCCTTATCCGGAACTTGACTATGGAGAAATTAGAATGAAATTTGCAATTTATCCCCATGAGGGAGATTATGTTAAAGGTGACGTCGAGAGAACTTATCGGGAATATATATACCCTCTGCGCGAGATCTTTTATCGAGAAAATATTTCAATTTTTGAGCTTGAGCCTTCTCCTCTTGTAACTGACTGCATCAGGCCAGAAAATGGTGGCCAGATTTTTGTAAGGATTTTCAATCCTTCCAACAACCAGGTTGATATGAATCTAAATTTCGGAAATAGAACTATTAAAGATAAGGTAAAGGGTTACGGCCTCTTGGAAAAAATGCTTGCTAACCATAATTTCTGACAGAACCTTTTGGGAATATCTTTTAATAAAACCTGAGGACTGGGGAACGGTCTAAAGTTAGTTGCTTGAAAAACACAGAGGGTTCAGTGTGATATCTCTTAGATTGGTATTAAAATCACTATGAAGTTAATGTCCCATACTACTTTGGGGAGACTGTTCAAAAGATTGCTTTGGGGAAAAGTAGGAGTATAACTCTTTAACCTTCTCTCCCGTAGTGCTAAACGCACCGTGAGGGAGAGTCCTGTTGTCCTTCTCTCAATCCCTTCTCGCAAGCGAGTGAGAAAGTTGGATGTAATCACTCCAACTTCGTGGGATGGGAGACTGAAGATATTTGAAGGAATCCATCTTCTGCTTTCTTGAGAGACACCTGTCCTCCACTCCTCGCGTATCAGCTTGACTCTTGATGATGAAAAAGTGATAATTAATACCCTTACAAGTGGGGCTGTAGCTCAGTTGGGAGAGCACAGGCTTTGCAAGCCTGGGGTCAGGGGTTCGAATCCCCTCAGCTCCACTCTTCTATTTTGAATAATTTAACAGTGTTCTCGTAGGTGATGGATGCAATCTTTTCGATTGACGTTCCTTTTAATTCTGCCAACTTTTGTGCCACAAAGTATACAAATGACGGTTCATTCCTTCTTCCACGTTTCGGAACCGGTGTGAGATAGGGAGAATCTGTTTCTACAAGGATTTTTTCATCCGGGGTTACAAGGGCTGCCTCTTCAAGTTTTTTAGAGTTGAAGGTTATGGTACCGGAAAAGGAAACGAAGAATCCTATTTCCACGGCCTTTTTAGCTTCATCAGGTCCCCCTGAGAAGCAGTGGAATACACCTTTTTCTTTTACAGGGTATTTTTCGAGGATTCCAAAAGCATCTTCGAAAGCATCTCTGATGTGTAAAATGACGGGTTTATTTAATTCATTGGCAATTTCAATGTGTTCAATAAATACACGTATTTGATCTTCCTTTGGGGAATAATTCTTATAGTAATCGAGGCCGGTTTCTCCTATTGCTACGACTAAAGGGTTGCTTGCGAGCTTTTTTAGCTCTTTTATTTTATCGTCGGTTACAGTTTTTGCATCGTGGGGGTGGATGGCAACAGCTGCTCTGATGAAGTCCTGATATTGATGGGCCAGCTCAATAGCCTTTTTTGAGCTTTTTAGATCATAGCCTACTACGATGACGTGAGATACTGAGTTTTCCTTTGCACGATGAATAGTTAATTCGAGGTCTTTTTTAAATTTTGGGTCGTTCAGGTGACAATGGGAGTCAAAAAGTCTCATTGTTTGGGTTGTGGGTGTTCTTTCTTTGTCATTGAGCAGGATCCATCGAAGATTACACCTTCCTGAACGACAAGTGTTTTACAGTACACTTCTCCATCAAATTTTGCACCGGATTCAAATTCTACTCTATCCTGTACTCTGATGGTACCTTTGACTTCGCCGCCTATTACTGCGCTTTTTGCGATGATCTCACCTTCCACACGGCCACTTTTACCAATGACGATTGTGCCCTTTGCATTTACGTTCCCTTTGAATTTTCCATCTACACGTGCACTCCCTTCAATGGAAATATTTCCCTCAAAAACGGTTCCCTGACCGACAATTGTGTCAAGTTTTGCATCGATTCTGTCGTTTTTCATGTTAATTCCTCCAGTTTTATCTTGCGATAAGGATTTTTTCGATTTTCTTAATTTTAACACCGTTAAGGCCCTCCACGTTTAAGGTCAAAAAGTATAGTCCATTGGCCGGGTAATCTCCATCAAGGTCTCTACCATTCCACCTGATCTTATGGAAGCCACGGGATAGCATCATCTCACCACTTTTCCATATTGGAGTCCCTGCAATTGTGTAAATGTTTATGTCCACTTTTGCTGGTGATGTGAGGGTAAAGGTTATATATGTGCCATTTCGGTCCCGTATAGGATTAGGGTATATGTAGAAATCCCGAACATCGAAGGTTTCTGATGTCTGGACAAAGATGAAGTAAGTTTTTGTGGACGGACTTTTGAAATTATCGTATGCAATTATTTTCAAGAGATTTAATCCAGGATTGGTGAGGGTCAATGGATATACCACATAACCTTCAGTCGAACTGTTTTCACGGTAATTAAAGTATGGAGTTAGGTCTATGGAATTTCTTGAGTCATTGTTCACGATCATTTCGATGCCAGAGTTCATTTGATTGGATATACTATTTGTCAAATTGATACCATCCGAATCAGATAAATAGATTTGGAGGAGGAAACTCTGGGGTACAGAAGCCGAATCCTGAAGTTCCTTTCCGTTAACAAACAGCTTGATCTCCGGTCCTCTATTACCAGGCGGAATTCCTCCGGAAATAATGATATGTATCGAGTCTTTAAGTCCGACTTCTCCGAATCTGTAAATATAAGCAAAACCCTGTTGGCCCGATGTCAATGCAGCCGGAACAGTGAAAGTTCCGCTCAGGCTATCGGATTGACCTGGAAAGACCGTTCCAGAGAAAAAAGGACGAGGGGCTTTGGTGTAATTTATCGTCACAATATCAGTTCCCCAATTTCTAACATAGGTGGTTTCTTTTTTACTCTCAAATATCCTTAAAAAGTATCTGGTTGAAGAGTATAATCCTCTTAAACTGTACTCGTATCGTCTTGCACTGTAAAGAGTGTCTGTCTGGTGGCCATTTGCCCTGAACCCCAGATAGATTGAAGAGTTAAGAGGTGAGTAACCAATAGGAATTGAGGGATCTCCGAGCAGAACATAATGTGAGTCATTTTTCCCGAAAGTTGATAACTCACCGAGTGAATATTTTTGGTAATTCTTGAGTGCCCTGAACATCTGCTTGACGTAGTACGCGTTAGCACTGGAATACGTTGAATTAGTTGATGAAAGAACTGCTATAGAGCCGGTTCGTTTCAGGGAGAATTCTTCTGCAATTACATGGGCCGGTGTAATTCTGTCATAGGCTCCCACTTTACAGGAGGCGATGATCATGAAAGAATTTCTGAATCCAGCGTTAATGTCTGGATAATCTTCAGGTGCTACAAACATTCTTTCGTGGGCAAGAACTTTTGGATTACCGTGCATGAAAATGTTTATTATCAGGTGTCCAAGATTATATTTTCTCTTGAAATCTCTCCGTGCTTCAGGTTTTGTCATGTCGTTGGCGAATGGATAATTAATGAGATAATGTTCCATAACTTCAACCGAGTGCGGAACATAATTTCGATAGATATCATCAGAATCTACAGTGTGTACAGTTTCGTAGTGAGAATGGGTGTCTCCGTTGTATTCATCATCAGCCACGAGCATTACTCTATTACGCCATGGGCCACTACTTTTTGCACTTTCGTAGACAAGATCTTTATCGAGATAGTCCTTCAATTCTGTACGGTTTCTTGCACAAATTCGTCCATAAAAGATGTCTTCCATGATAAAACCGGTATCCGGGGCAACATCGGCGTAGAAAGCGTCAAGCGCTCCGTGAAAATTGTCATTAATATCAATCAATCCCCATGGCTCATACGGTGGGAAAAGATTTGAGGAAGCTGCCCCTGCAAAATTTTTATAATCATAGTTTCCATCTCCTATGAAAAGTACATAAACAGGAGGATGATTGGAGGAATGATGGTAAACATAATAGATGAAATTCCTGATACTCACAGGGTCAGGAACTCCAAATCCAAATTCTTCATAAATTTTTTCAAGTGGTACAAATACAACATTTGCACTCCTGAAGGAACCACCTGATGTATCCGGGAAAAAAAGATGGGAGCTTCTGTAATTCATATAATTTGTAAGTGTACTTTTAAAAATTTCCCGGCCGATGATAAGAAAATCAGCATTCCAGTTTTGGCTTCGAAGGTTCAGTGCCATAGGAGATATTACATCCATATCAAGAGGTACCAGAGGTGTTTTTTGGATTGTAAATTCTTCAAGTCCTTCGAGCGAATCTGTTAACAGATAATAATTTCCAGAATGAACAGGTTCTGAGAAAACGGTTACATCTCTCCCTTTCAGTTTTGAGACGAGTGGCTTTGAATTCGTCCTTATTTTGAGAATTTTCCAGCCCGTTGAATCGACGTTGAAATAATGCTCAACTGATGCCCCCGCAGTCAGAAATTTCTGATAGAAAAATTCGAAATAGTCGAGATTTCCATAATTTAGGGTATCACTTCCTCCGGTGGCTCTCAGTACGAGCTTCAGATCGTTTTCTCCTTCTTTCAGATTAAAGACACTCAATCCTATGGTGTCATCGTGTACAGCGTAAATTGGCACGTCATTAACATATCTTGTTCCATTTACATAGACATCAAAATAAGAGGCACCTTCTAAAATTACAGGTACTACTACCCCGTTACCCACAGGTGATGCGAGATCCTGCAGATTAAAGTTGAAATCATATTCAGCAACACCAGGATCCCGATACATCCTCAAAATTTCTCCTACCCATCTTAACCCCTTTTCAGCAGGATTAATCATATTAATTTCGTGTCTGTAAGTGGAGAGTAAAGCATTTAGAGTGTCATTTACACTGGCATTAAAGTTATTGACAATCTTCATTGCAAGAGACGAATCGCTGGATCCTATTGCAAGCCAGTAGACGTTTGTGTCAGAGTATGGATGCTCAAAATATGAAATAGAGTCCCCCAGAAATCTATACCTTTTCATCCCAAGAGCATAAAAATAGAGAGAGTCATCAGGATCAAAGGAACCATCTCCCCCATCAAAAATTTCTACCGGAACCTTATGAAATACTTCTCCTGCATAATTAAGTGAGGATTTCAGTGTATCACTGGACATGTTGTACATTACCATGCCGGAGGAAGACACGGGGAGATGTACTCCTAATCTTTCGAGTGATTTGCCATCAATTTTGTATAGTCCTTCCTCGATAGTTTTGATTTTTATCCAGATAGTTGCATTTTCAAAAGGATCAGCTTGTTTAGTATTGTTAGTCTTGATTTTCCACAGCGGATTATAATTAGAAAAAATTTCCCTGTACAATCTCTCAAATGGGTCATAGCCCGTATAAACCCTATAGGGAGTTTTCCTTTCTTTGAGGAATACCTGGACGGTAAAGTTTTTTGTAATGATCAGTCTATTCGTCGAAAAATCGTAGGTAAAAGGGAATATTTTTATTAATTTATATCGAACATGTCTAAAGATTCCACCACCTACAATTTCCCATTTAGTTTCAGGAAATTTGTTCTTCTTCCTGTAAATTTCGCCTCTTCTATAAATAGGTACAAGTCCATCCTTTGTGTAACGTGGGATTGGCGGAGGTGGGGGAAGTTCTTTATAAAAACTGTTCTCGCTGATAATTTTAACGTCCGATATATCTTTATCAGGCGGTATGGCGATTCGAATATAGTAAAATGGAATTTGTGGATATCCAGCACTATCTATTACAAATCCGTCACCCTCGAGTGGATACCCGGAGAAAGATACACTAACTTTCAATTCAATATAGTTTGTGCTATTTTTGATCACACGAGCGTTTATACTGGAAAAAGCGATCAAGGTTGATATGGCGAGACCAATCATTCTCTTTTCTCCCACTCATCGAGAGGGATAGCTTTTTCTATAAGCATTACAGGAATGCCGTCTTTTATCTCATAGACCAGACCGCAGTTGTGACAGATAAGGACATCTTTGTCTTCTTTGTACTCAAGCTCTCCTTTACATTTTGGACAAACGAGTATATCGAGTAAATCTTTATCGAGGCCCATTTTTACCCTCCTTAGAAAAGAGACATCTGTTTTGTCTCACCTTTCTTGAAAATTTCTATCTTTCCATAGACACCGTCATATCCAGGTGTGACATGAACCTTACCCTCTCTAACCCGTTTGATCCCTTCGAGTATTTTCTCATTCATTTTCCCTTCCATATCCTCATACGGTATCTCGAGCAGGATTTCGAGTTCTGGCCCCAGGTGTTTTACAAGATTCTCGTATTCCCGTCTAACTGTTTTAGATTCCTTTCCTACTCCAAGTGCATCGGAGATAATTTCATCAAGCGCTACGAGATTTTTATAAGGAATTTTACCTGGTGGATGAAATCCTTCGGGTCTATCTGCGAGTTCTTCGACTCGGTGGAGTACGCCAATGGTTAGAGGTCTTCCACAGACTGGACATATATTGTTATTTTTAATAGCATCACGTGGGTGAAGTCTGATGTTGCAGTTTCGATGTCCATCGTAATGATATTTTCCTTCCTCCGGGAAGAATTCAATAGTAAAGAGAAATATGGAAGAATCCTCATTTTTGAGAACATATTTTAATTCGTTATAATCGAGTTTCCTTGCGAATACATTTGCTTCTCTTCCTATTCTTGAGGGAGAGTGTGCATCGGAGTTTGAAACGAGGGTATATTTATCAAGTTTTGAAAGTCTCCAGTTCATCGGCGGATCTGAAGAAAGCCCGGTTTCGAGAGCGATAAACTCTTTTCCGAGCTCACCACAACATTCGTCTATAGAATCGAATCCTGAGTTTGAGCCAAAGAGAGAGAACCAGGGTGTCCAGATATGTGCAGGAATAATCATTATTTCTTCAGAGATTTCTCTGATGATCTCAACGGTTTTCTTTAAGCTCAAGCCAAAGGTGGGGCGTCCATCTGCGAATATGCTGCCATAGGGAGCGAGTTTTTTTTGTACTTTTTTAACCAGTTGGAAGTCTGGATAAAGGAGTACCGTATGGATTTTCCTTACCCTTCCATCCTGTGAAAAAACGTTCGAGATTTCTCCCGAAAGGGTAAAGTCGACACCGTCATACTGGTAAATCCCATACCGATCGGTTGGGGAAAGCTTCTCCTGAAGCTCTTCAAGATACTTTGGGTGTATGGCATCACCTGTACCGAGGAGATGTACTCCCTTTTCTTTTGCGTATTTTGCCAGAGCTTCTGGAGTCATTTCACGGGAAGTTGCCCGTGAGTATTTGGAATGAATATGTAAATCTGCAATGTACATTTTAAATCGCAACAAATACTACTCTCGCGGTCTCTTTTCTTGGCTTAGAGAAACTCAGATGTTCAAACATGTAAATTTCATCAAACCCGGAATTCTCCAATAATTTCACAATTGTGTCATTATTATAAGCCCTCTCAAAATGCTCTTCATCCATTCTTGTATAGGTGTTGTTGCCTACTCTGTGAAAAACTATGATGTGTAAATGGGATATTTTTTTGGAGTGGTTATAGTTTGTTTTCCAGATAGAGAGGATTTTTCCCCTGTCAAAAACTTTCACTCCGGAGCCCCAGTATTCACGAAGTGCATATTCTGTATTCATATCAAATACAAAAACTCCACCTTCATTCAGATGTATGCGTACATTTCTGAAGGTCTTCCTGAGATGATCTTCATATAGGAGATTGTTGAGGCTATCAAAAAAAGATACCACGGCGTCAAATTTTTCATTTAATTTAAATTTTGTAAAGTCTCCTCTAACGTACCTGACATTTTTTATGCCTTTTGCCTTTTGGCGGGCAACTTCGAGCATTTCCCTGGATCTGTCGAGTCCCACCATTTTATACCCTTTGAATCTTAAAAGAAGGGTTGGTATGCCGGTACCACACCCAAGGTCAAGTATTTTTTTTGTTTTTATCTTTGAAAATTTTTTTATAAGGGTTTCGAAATAATCGACCCAATCGTAGTAATCGACGTCTTTCATAAGTTCGTCATAAACTGGCGCAATAGACGTGAAGGCTGGAGAGATAGAATTTTTAATGAAAGGGATCTTTATTCTGTGACCTCCTTTAGTTTGCTACAGCTTTTTTGCTCTGCATCAGGAGGAAAGCTTTAATAAATTCATCTATGTCGCCATCGAGTACAGCATTTGGATTTCCACTCTCAAGACCTGTCCGATGGTCCTTGACCATTTTATAGGGATGTAAAATGTAAGATCGGATTTGATTTCCCCATGCAATGTCCCCTTTTTCTTTTTCAACATCTTCAAGTTTTTCACGCTCCTTTTCTTTGTAGTAGTTATATAATCTGGCCTTCAATATTTTCAGTGCGATAGTTTTGTTCTGGTGCTGTGAACGTTCGGATTGACAGGTTACGACAATTCCAGTCGGGATATGTGTAATTCTCACAGCCGTTTCATTTTTCTGCATGTGCTGCCCACCTGGGCCTGATGAGCGGAAAGTATCAATTCTAATCTCGTCATCTCTAATCTCAACTTCCACATCTTCGGCTTCCGGATATACAAAAACGGAGGCAAATGAAGTGTGTCTTCTTTGATTGGCGTCAAATGGCGAGATCCTGACAAGTCGATGGACACCTCTTTCCGCCTTCAGATACCCGTAGGCGTACTCACCCTCTACATAGATTGTTACGTCTTTTATTCCAGCAACATCTCCTGGCTGAAGGTCTATGATTTTGTATTTGAATCCCCGCCTCTCAATCCATCTTAGGTACATCCTCATGAGCATTTCTGCCCAGTCCTGCGACTCAGTCCCTCCAGCTCCCGGATGGATAGACAGAATAGCGTTTTTCGTATCTTCCTCATCCTTGAAAAGTGCCTTTATTTCAAGCTCATCCACCTCTTTCTGGAGTTTTGAAAGCTCCTTTTCAAACTCTTTTGAAAAATCCTCTTCATCCTTGAGTTCTTCAAGTTCCTCAAGGTATTGAAGGTCATTTTCGACCCTTTCTATTGTCTCAACATCCTTTTTGTAAAGTTTAAGCTTTCCCATTAATTTTTGTGCCCGTGATTTGTCCTTCCAGAAATCTGGAGCCTGGGCCTGATCTTCTATTTCCTGGATTAATCTTTTCTTTCTTTCAATATCAAAAAGTTCCTTGATTTCGCCAAATTTCTTCCTTAATTCAATTACACGAACGTCTTTAGCCATAGTGGTTTTATTATACAAACTTGAGGCCAGTCCCGCAAATGCTCAATGGATAAGAAAGAATTTCAGGGATGAAAACAAAAAAACGATTGTCATCCAGAGGGAAATTAAGATGTATTTTCTTTCACCTTCTTTTATTCCAGATATTAACATGACGATAAATTCAACAAGTGGACTCAACAGTATGGCAAATATGCCAATTTCAAGAAGTGCTTTCCCCTGTCCGAAAAAGATGTAAATAAAAATTCCTACAACTATAAGAGCAAGGGAGGAATAAAGTGTGTATGTCAGGACTTTTGCCAGTTTTTTATCTATCATAGTTTAAATTCCTTTTAAAAACATTCTCAGTCCAACGAATAGTAGTAAGATTGCAAAAATTTTTCTCAAAATTACAGTGGGTACTCTCCTCATGAGTTTCGAGCCTATGTACGCCCCTATCAGAGTGCCGACAACTATAGGTGCGGCAGTAAGAAAGTTTGCCTCTCCTCGCTCTATGTACGGGAATACGCCTGTTACAGCTGTCATTCCGATCATGAAACTCGAGGTAGCTACTGCGATACGAACAGGTACATTCATGAGGAGATTCATAATTGGAACTTTTAAGACACCACCACCTATACCCAGTAGAGCCGAAGCTACACCTGCAAAAAAAGATGCTCCTATCCCCTCTTTATAATGCTGATAGCCCTTTCCTTTCACTTCTTTTACCTTTTTCCCTGCCCACATTACATAGGCGGAATAGAGTACAAGGATAGAAAAGAGAAGATATAGAATTCTGCTATTTATGTGGCCACTCACAATACCCCCGAGGAGTGCCCCAAAGATCGTTGAGCTTTCAAGTGTGATACCGAGCTCTACGTCCACAAGACCGGCTTTTAGATAGTTCGACGCAGCCATCAGGGAGGTTGCTGATACACCTATGAGACTTACAGCGATCGCATGTTTTATAGGAAAGTGGAGTAGCAGTGTGAGTGTTGGAACGATCAAAAGTCCGCCACCAATACCGAGCATGGAAGCGAAGGCTCCGATTCCAAGCCCAATTCCCGTGATACTCAGTATAAATAAAGGTGTCATAGTAGTTTCTTAATTTTATTGGCAAAATGCCGGTCCGTTATCAATATCACACCAGTAGGAGAGCTCCCAAAAATTCTTCCAAATTCAGATTTGGTGCCCAGGAATAATACCGGAATGTTATTCCTCACCGCCAGCCTTCTCAAATAAGAACTTTCTCTTCTGCTGTAGTCAAGAGAAATTATGAGAAGTTTACCCCTCTGGAAATTTCTCAATACTGCATCATGTCCATAGACAAGTTTTCCTGCTTTTCTGGCCAGGCCAAGTATACTTAAAATTTCTCTATTTTCCACCAAATACCCTCGAAATGTCGAAAAAGGTAATGAGCAACATAAAGGCTATCAGAAAAGCGAAGCCGAGCCTCTGAAGTGTTGCCTGAGCCTTTAACGGAACCGGCTTTTTCGTGATGCCTTCGATTAAAAATAAAAGAACATACCAGCCATCGAGTGCTGGAAACGGGATTATGTTGATAACAAAAAGATTAATAGAAATCAATGCCACAACAATCAGAAGTGTGTAAAATCCATAATTGTAAGATTCGCCTATCACCTTACCAATCATAACAGGGCCACCGATTTGTTTTATGGAGACTTTTCTAACCACAAGTTTACCAAGGATGTCAAATATAAGAAGAGCGGAAGAGAGTGTACGTGTCCCGGCGATCTGAAGTGCCCGTCCAGCTGGCACTTTCACCCTCACGTATGGTGACATAATGCCGATCAATCCGACTTTTTCTCCATTTATAATTTTGGGTTCGGGGACCACTGTGAAGGTAAGCTTCCTGCCATTTCTTACAACGATCATTTCTATAGGTTTTGCGGGATGGGATTTAATGATTTTTACCATGTCATTCCAGCTTTTGACCTGGAGACCGTTTATCGACACTATTGAATCACCTGGCTGTAAGCCAGCTTTATAAGCAGGTCCACCTTTCCTGACAGCTCCTACGACTGGAGGAATATAGGGGACAATACCCAGCTTTGAAGAGTCCCGATAAGCCACCTCAATTTTTACAAGAGAATTACCCCTCTTTACAATTACAAGATGTTTACCTGGTTTTATTATATTTTTAAAGAAGTTGTCCCAGTAATTGAAAGGTTTACCATCGATAGATAAGATCTCATCGCCGGGTTTAAATCCCACCTGTGCAGCGATGGATCCCTTCTCCACCTCCCAGATTTTGTTGCCAGGTAATGATGTAAATCCCACTATATTGTAAGCGGTAAAGAAGATAACAAAGCCGAGGATCAGATTCATTAGAGGACCAGAAAGTACCACAAAGATTCTTTGCGGAACCGATTTACCGAGGAATTCGTCATTGCTAAAAGAAGATTCTTCTGGATTGTCTCCTTTCATTTTCACATATCCACCAAATGGGACAGCGGCGAGGACCCACTGAGTATTCCAGAAACGGAAGGATAAGATTCTTGGGCCAAATCCAATTGAGAATGTTTCTACGTATATTCCTACAGCTTTTGCGGCGAGGTAGTGACCAAGTTCATGAACAAGAATAATTACTCCTAAAACAAATAGTGTCAGAAGAACGACCATTTCAGATTTATCTCCGATTGAGTTAGATCAACTACTTTGGGCAACCCCATAAATATTAAAGTAAACTATGGCGTACTTACAAATGAGCATTAATGCTGAATGTTGTCGATTATATTCAGTTCGTCAAGTTCTCTGTCAGATCTTGCGGCATAGGGGATATAGCCTTTTGAGATCGCCTTAGCTCTGTAATCGTCTATTCTTACCCTGTTACTCCCCTGGTAGCCCGATCCGTCGTCGACATAGTCGACTGAGAGAATGAACCTCCCGGAATTTCTGACAATATCAAGATATTGGCACCGTTCCTCCGTTAACTCCGGGGGTTGGGGAAGAGTTCCGTCATAGAAGAGGTCTTCCACACCCCATCCTGAGATTTCTCTCAATAATTCACCGGTATCATCGTAATAGATTAAGTTTTCCCCGTTTTGTGGAAAAATGTAAAAATCTGTACCTGCCCTTGTTTTACAGTAATTTGCTATAGATACGATGAAATCTATCATCCGGGTTGCTGCCTCTCTTTCTGACATGATGGAATCTTCCGAGCTCCAATACTCAAATTCATCGACCTTGTCGAGATAAAGGCCACGGAACCCCTGGTTAAGTATTCGGTCAATATAAGAAAAGATAATTCGTTGCCAGGTTGTATCCCAGTATCTAACAGCGAAGTTCCCAGGCCATTCAGGATTTTCGGGTCCCAGCCATTCTGGTGGCAAGGTATCCCATGAATCCTGCCAGTAAAACCTATAATTCTCTGCCTCCCCGATGCTCAAATAAGCGATTGGGATTTTCCCCGCCTCTTTTATAAGATTTATCTCATTACTCGTGTAAGCCTCAGAATCTGTACCATCTCTGGAGTAGTCTATCACCACAATGTCAAAATTTGTTGCAGCTATTTCATGTGGATCCGCATTTTGTAGCTGGTAGGCCCAGCTATCAATAGCATTTTCGTTGTCCAGAATTCTGGAGCATCCAGATAAGATGAAAAATAACGATACAAGTACAGAAGTGAGTCTCATATTCATATTTTAAAGCTCCAGAAAATTTCCGAGAACACAGGAAAATGTAGTTAAAAAATTGTTTGAAAATCGAGACTTCCGTCATATACTAAAAAGCGATGAGAGTATTTATTTCTATTGACATGGAAGGTATATCAGGACTTGTTAACTGGAGGGAGCCACGAGAGAGGATGTCGAAGGAAATGGAGGCTGATCTTTTAGCGGCCATTAATGGGGCTATGGAAGCTGGTGCAGAAGAAATCCTTGTCGCAGACTCACACTCTTTGGGTATGAACGTTTCCCCTGATATTTTACCTGATAACGTAACTCTTGTAAGAGGGTTTCCAAGGAAATATTACATGATGGAAGGCCTGACTCCAGATTATGATGTTGTTTTCTTCATCGGCTATCACGCACCGGCTGGCTACATTCATGGCCAGATGGATCATACCTATTCATCATATTCGCTGTTTGAGGTAAAGGTTAATGGCGAGATTTTTGGAGAGGCAGAACTAAATGCTCTCTATGCGGGCCAGCTTGGTGTCCCGGTTGGATTGATCACTGGTGACAGAGCACTGTTCGAATTTTCCCATGAGAAATTCCCATCTTCAGTGAGATTTGTAGTTACAAAAGAGGGAATCTCAAGATTCTCCGCCAGATTGTTCCCGGTATCACGCGTAAGAGAGGAAATTAAAGCATCTGCATATAAGGTTGTTAAGAACGTTAACTCTCTTGAAATATTTAAAAGGCCGCTGGACATGGGTAAATTCATGGTTGAGCTGACCCTATCTGATACGCTAAAGGCTGATTTGATAGAGGTAATGCCGGGGTTTGAGAGAATAGATGGTCGTCGTCTGATATACAGAGCTTCCTCTCCAGCAGAGGTACTCAGAGTTGTAAATGCTGCTTCTATAATGGGTTCTTACGCGAAGTTTCTCACATCCTGACTTTTTAAATTTGGAACTTACTTTTGAAATCCCATTCTGGAAATTGTATGCATTATGGAATAATTATGAAAACCAGCTGATCTCAAAGGGAGTATAGAGTAAGGGAAAACGAGAATTTTGATGTTTCTCTCTATTCAATTCAAATCTCGGATTTTGGTCTATGAGATTAAGTTTTGCGATTTTTAATTGATATAGAATCTTATAGGCCTGGGAGAGGAGTTTTTTGATATTTGAAACTCTGGGACAGGGGCATTATCATATTTATCAGCTCTTTGTGAATAAATATCCAAGAGGGGATCCAGAATTGCCATAAACTCCATTCTAAGAATAGAAATTTAAAAACCATCGGAGGAGTGTTTGAAATGGTTGAATCAGAAATTAGGGCCATAATAAAGGAGCAGAATGTTGAAGCCGTGAGGCTTTGGTTCGTGGACATACTCGGTCAGATCAAAGGATTCTCCATCTCAGTATCGGAACTCGACAGGGCACTTGAGGAAGGTATTGGATTTGATGGTTCATCCGTCGAGGGCTTTGTTAGAATAGAGGAATCTGATTTGATTGCGAAGCCTGACCTTGATACATTCTTTGTCCTTCCCTGGGAGGTAGGTGGAGTAAAGACAGGTGTGATGCTCTGTGATATTTATTATCCAGATGGAACCCCATTTGAATCTGATCCTCGCTATGTGTTAAAGAAAAATCTTGAAAAAGCATCTCAGGAAGGATTCACATATTATGTTGGTCCGGAGCTTGAATATTTCTATTTCCCATCTGACAAGGAGCCAATCCCTCTTGATAAAGAGGGATATTTTGATGTTTTCCCTTTTGATGAGGCGTCTTATGCACGAGAGGAGACTTTCCTTGTACTCAAAAGTATTGGGATAGAGCTTGAAGCCATTCATCATGAAGTTGCAAATTCACAGCACGAGATTGATTTCAGATATAAAGACGCCCTCAAAATGGCAGACCAGTTGATTATTACGAAGGCTATTGTAAAAGAGGTTGCAAGGAGACACGGTCTTTATGCAACATTTATGCCAAAGCCTATCTTCGGGATGAATGGTAGCGGTCTCCATGTTCATCAATCGCTGTTTAAAGATGGAGATAACGCTTTTTACTCTCCAGACGATCCTTACAATCTTTCAGATGTTGGTAGAGGATTCCTCGCTGGACTTCTCAAGCATTCGAAGGAGATAACAGCTGTGACTAATCAGTGGGTGAATTCGTACAAGAGACTTGTTGTTGGTTATGAGGCCCCAGTTTACATTTCTTGGGGGAGAAAGAATAGATCTGCTCTTGTTAGGGTCCCAGCTTTTAAACCTCAGAAACATAAGTCGTGTAGGCTTGAATACCGCTCCCCTGATCCTGCAACCAATCCGTATTTTGCATTCTCGGTCATGCTTGAAGCTGGGTTGGACGGAGTGGAGAAACAATACCCATTGCCTGATCCAATTGAGCAAGACATTTTCCACCTATCTCAAGAGGAGAAGGAAAAGCTTGGAATAGATTCTCTTCCCGGTAACCTTTATGCTGCCATACAGGAAATGGAGAAGAGTGAGGTTGTAAGGGAAGCGCTTGGAGAGGTTGTCTTTGAGAAATACATAAAGAATAAAAAAGCTGAATGGGAAGCCTACAGGACACAGGTTACGGATTACGAGATAAAGACGTATTTACCAAAGCTTTAAGGTGAGGGCATTTAATCGGGTGGTCGGGGAGTTCGTAGAACTCCCCGACCACCCTTCAAAAATAGTTAGTCTTGCCCCAAGTATCACTGATATCCTTTTTAGACTGGGAGTTCAGGAGCGTGTTGTTGGACTCTCAGGATTCTGCCATAGACCACCTGAAACTAAAAATTACCCCAAAGTAGGTTCTTACCTATATGTGAATTACAAAAGGCTCGACTCCCTCAATCCTGACCTGATTCTCACTACGGGTGGGGTTGAAACGAAAATTGCAAAGGAGTTGTTTAAAAGAGGATATCCGGTTTTTTCCCTTCCACTTCCTGCTGATCCCTGGGAGATTCTTTCCGGTGTTCACCTTCTGGGTGTTATTCTCAGTGTACAAAATAGAGCGCGAGAGCTTGTCTATGAGATTGAGAAAAAGTTTATTTCTCTAAAGGCTATGTTTGAAAATATTAGAACCTATGTTGAAATCGACCTCGGTGACCCAATTACTGTGGGAGGACCAAGTTATATAAGTGCAGGGATAAACTGGATGGGGCTTAATAATATTTTCAGTAGCCGTGATGAGGCTTATTTTACACCGAAGGATGATGAAATAAGGTCTCTTAAACCAGAAATAGTTCTGTACGATCCAAAACCACACAAAAGAACATCCTACGAGGAAGTAGCAAGAAAGTTGAGAGAACGTGGTATACTGGGAGAAACCACGAAACTCATTGTAACTCCAGGAGATTGGCTCGCCCACTATGGACCATCATTTCTTGATGTTATTTTACCGGATATCCACACACGAGTAAAACACTCATTCAGGGATAAATGAGATGACAGGAAGTGTCATCGGGGGTAACCCCATTCTTGAAATAAGATTTGAAACAATTTCCCTGAAATATGGCCACACTTGCATTTTTGAACTAACATCTGAATATTTTTCCAGAAATTCTTCTGGTGGATCTGTAAAAGTAGTATCATATTCGAGCTGGTAGGTAACTTTTATTTTTAGAGGTACGGTTTTTCCATCCCGAACTTTCAAATCAAGGATATAAGAAACGATGAAGGTTTTTCCCTCAAGGTGTGTTTTGTATCGCAGTTGTACTGCAACTTTTGGATTTAAGAAATTTCGTTTTTTTAATTCAACAACGAGATCTGTCAGGTAAATCTCTTTCAATTTCGTTTGTTTTACAAATTCAGAAAATGATTTGTGGTCAAAATTTTTTTTGTGGTCCTTCAATTCAGGCACTTTTCCCATGTTTATCATGTTCCTTATGTTTTCCGTCAAGTATTTGGATTTCTTCAAAGACCCTTTTCTTCTCAGAAAAATTCCATAGTAGAAAACTTTCTTCAATTTTTTCAATTTTGTTTTTAATGGTTTTGATTTCTTGCCGTTGAGTTCTGGATGACAGAGCTTCCGAAAGTAATGAGATTACGAGGGAATTGAGGCTTACCCCTTCATCTTTTGCCGTTTCCACGAGTTTTTCATGTAGTGACGAGGGAAGTCTTACAAGAAATTTCCCTGTGTATCTTTTTTCTGCCAGAGGTTCCGGTATTTTTAGACCCCTTTTTAAGGCAGTTTCTATCCATAGTTCCATCGCTTCTTTTATCATTTTCAATGCCTCATCCACAGTTTCTCCATAGGAAACACAGCCAGGGAGTTCTCTAACCCATACCGCATACCCACCATCTGGATCAGGCTCTAATTCTATCCTGTAAGGTTTACTCAAATATTCTTCTACCTTTTTCTTTATCTCATTTTTTGTTTTTTTCATACCATTCCTCTATCTGCAAGATTTTTATTATTTTTTTAAATAAACTTTTTTGACTTTCCTTCCTTTGACTGTTGGAACTGTTATCTGGTCTACTTCAAATTCCATGTTTTGCCTATTATGTTTGAGCACAAAAATATTGTGACTTCCCTTTGTATTCTCTTTATAGAATCCAAAGAAGTTAAGGACTTTTTCAAGATCCTGATAATCATATTCAGGTGGTCTCCTTAATAGTTTCTGTATCCTTTTTAAATCTTTTCCTCCCACATTTAACTCCGACTACATTATACTACATGTAGTATCAGATGACAAGTCATTTGAAAAGTGTAATTGTCTTTTTATGCAACAAATGAGGATATTCGGGAAATGTTTTGCCAGTAATCACTTCCCCTTTCACTTAGTAGAAAAACTCCCTTTATTTTCCACCACTGATTGTGGGAAAATTCAGCTGCAGGCTCCCCTCACGAAATGAGGAGGGATAAAAGGAAAGTGAAGGTTTGCCTCCTCCTTTATCCTCTCCCCACAATGCGAAGCATTGGGGGAAGAGATTATTTTGTTTATTTTATTCAAAGTACGAAAATATACAAGATTTGAATATTTATACATCATTCTGAAAAACATGGGTAATGTCAGGATTAAAGGGAGGGCAAAAATCCACTCATTGTTCCTCCTGTCAAATCTGCCTTTTCTATCCCCTATATTCTCTCCCACGGTGTTAAATGTACTTGCGGGAGAGGAGGTTAAAAAATTACATTTCTGCTTTTCTCCATAGTATTTTTTCGAACTGCCTCTCCAACAAATTGATTTGTGCAGTGAAACCTGTTCTAAATTTCAGATTTCTTTAATTATTCACAACGAAGGATGTGGATATCACGTTTTTACTTCATTTGGGGTATAGATTATCCCTTTATATCTTCCAGGAATTTGAGCATAAGTCTAACGCCGAAGCCTGTTGCACCTTTTGCAATCAGAGGATTTTCATCTTCATCAGTCCATGTAGGTCCTGCTATATCGATATGTGCCCAGCTATTGTTTCCGACGAATTCCTGCAAGAAAAGTGCTGCTGTTATTGCTCCTGCCCATCTGCCGCCGCTATTTTTGATATCTGCAAAATCAGTTTTTAGCAGGTTCAAATAATCCTTGTAGAGGGGGAGTTTCCAGACAGGTTCACCCGTGTAATTTGAGGCCTTTAGGATTTGTTTTTCTAATTTTTCATCATTGGTGAACAGTCCTGCAATCTTCATTCCAAGTGCAACGATGCATGCACCGGTTAGAGTAGCAAAGTCAATGATTAGTTTGGGTTTGAGCTTTAAAGATGCAAAAGAAAGGAGATCAGCGAGTACCAACCTGCCTTCGGCGTCTGTACTGATTATCTCTATAGTTTTTCCATTCATTGCCTTGACTACATCACCGGGTCTGTATGCGTTTCCATCGGGCATGTTGTATGTAGCACCGATTAGTCCAACTATTTTCAATGGTAATTTCATCTCTGCTGCGGCTTTTATGGTGCCGAGTACGACGGCGGCGCCGGCCATGTCGAACTTCATTTTCCACATATCCTGGGCTGGTTTGAGCGATATACCCCCTGAATCAAAAGTTATTCCTTTCCCAGCTATAACTATTGGCCTGGTTTTTTTACTGCCATTGTATTCTAAAACGATAAATTTTGGAGGAATTGCGGAGCCCTGAGCTACGGCGAGGAATGCCCCCATTCCAAATTTTTCTATGTCTTTCCTCTCGTACACTGTGGTCTTCAGATTTTTGTATTCTTTTGCAAGCTTTTCAGCTATTTCAGCAAGATGAGAAGGAGAGGAAAGATTTGCGGGCATATTAACAAGGTCTCTCGTCAGATATACACCTTCAGCTATGGCCTTTGCCTTTTTAACGGCAGTTTCGAGATAGGAGAGGTTAGCTTTATTGAACTCAACGATGAAAGCATTTTCTGGTTCCTTTCCCCCCTCTCTTTCAACTTTTTCGGCTCTATACCTGTAAAGTCCCAGCAGAATCCCTTCGGCTGTAGCGAGAGCAGCATTTTCATAATTTATTCCCCCTGCGCCGCCACCATGCACAATTGTGGCAAAGTTGTTTACTCCAAGTTCTCGAGCCTTTCTTGCTGCAGTGGCTGAAACTTCTCTTATTACCTGAATATCCAGATCCTCCTTTTTGCCAAGACCCACAATCAATACACGATGAGCTGGTATACGACCAACAGTGTAAAGGAGGAGAGTTGAATTTCTCTCACCTTTAAAGTCTCCAGTTTCCAGGACTCTCGTTATCATACCCCCCAGAGCCTGATCAACAGCTCCTGTAGCACCTCCAGGTTTTTTAACGCCCTCAAAGAGATTGACAACAATTAAGTCGCCATGAAAATCCTGAATTCCTCCACCAATGGCTTTTAAATCTGTCATTTTTACCTCCCTTTGGGATTTTTATCCCATAGTTTGAGAAGTTCTTCATTAATTTTTTTCTTTTCGATTTCTGATAAAGACTCTTTATCGTTAGAAATCTTTCCCCTGTGTTTTGGGCCTCCCATGAAGATATCTGGAGAGATCACGTGTGCACCAAGGTAACGGACATATCCAATGATACTTTTATCGTTGGTAACCACAAAAATTCTGGATCTGTCTTTTTCCTTTTCGACCATCCTTTTTATATAATCATCAGCGCTTTCTCCACGTGTAAATCTAACAAAATTCGATGGTGAAATAGCCGAAGGGACTCCCTCCTTTCCATCAAAGACAATTATGACAATATCAGGTACATATACCCTTGAAAATTGTATCAGGTAATCCCTGGCCTTCTCAAGCTCAAAATCTCGTAGAAAGGTTGAGAAAATGACATTATATCCGTCAACGTAAAACTTTTTTGGCATTTTTCAGGACCTCAAAGTAGAAATTCTCAATTTTCTTAGCAATAATTTCCCAGGAAAAATTATTTTCAACGTATTTACGCCCATTTTTTCCAAGTTTGTGGGCGAGATTTTTATCCAGAAGGACTCTTTCAATTTTTCTGGCAAGATCTTTGTGGTCTCCGGCAGAAAATAGTAATCCATTATAACCATTCACTACCACTTCTCTGTACCCCTCGATGTCCGAGGCTATCACAGGAATTTGAGAAGCCATAGCTTCAATCAACACGATTCCAAAACTCTCCTTTCCGCTTGCAGGAGCCACGAAAACGTCGGCACTTCTGTAAACGGTGGGAATCATTCTTGCTGGAACTTTGCCAGGGAAAAAGATCATGCCTCTTAGTTTTTTGGCTTTATATTCGTAAATTTTCTTTAGCGGAGTATCTCCAACGATCACGAGTCTCGCTTCGGGAATTCTCTTTATAACTTCTTCGAACGCCCTTATCAATGTTGAGAGTCCCTTTCTTGGTTCAATTCGTCCAACGAACAGAATGATTCTTTCATTTTTCCCTTTCAGCTCATCGGACGGTGGGACGTGTGGACCGAACCTTTGAATATCCACACCGTTGGGAATGACCCTGTATTCTCCTTCAAAGTGCCTCCTTATTGACCTTAATGCTGATCTGGATACAGCTATCCTACCATCAATATTTTCGAACGCCCTGCTGAGAATGGGCTTGAATATTTCAAATCCAATGGAGAAACCGTGAGTGGGATGAAATGTCATGAAATTAACGTACGGTGACTGCAGAAGGGTAAACAATGGTAGTGAGGGGGATAAGGTGCCATGTACGTGAACAATGTCCCAGTTTTCTCCAAATAATATTTCTCTGACCCGTGATGGCAGGTTGAGGGAGATCGGGAGTGAATAAAACGAGCGATTTATTGGCACGAGAATACTCCGTCCAATTCTCACAACTTTCACACTGTTTAAGCCGAAATTGTGATCATTTCCCTGATTACCTGTTAGAATTGTAACGTCATGTCCTCGTTTCATGAGATATGAGGACAGGTGATGTACATGTTCTGTTATCCCACCAGGAAAGGGATAATAAACATCTGAAACCATTAGAATTTTCAACGTTTTTCCCACGCTAAAATTATATTCATGTCGAAAATTATATTCAAGGCAAGGACTTTGAATTCTCTCTAATTCCCCGGGCGATAATAATTTAAGGTTTGATCTCCCGGCGAGAATGGAAAACCGGGAGATCTATCTGCAAAAGGATTTTCCTCACCATCATATTAAAATGTTGCAGGAATATTTGTACCATTACTCGTGTTAATTGATATTGCTCGCTGTAACGTAAGATCTACAGTGTATTTCAAATAAATTTAGTCTTTTTGTGATAGGTTAGAACGCAATGCTTAAAATTCGAGTGTGTAAATCAATATACTTATAATCTAAAAGACGTGCTCATTAAAATAATTTTGCTGGACGGGAGGGATTGATGATTGATGCCCTTTTAGAGTTACTTAAATCTGGCGTTGGAAAAATTTTTACTGCTGCGGGATCGGCCATATTTTTTGACAAAGAGCTGGTTTTTCATGAGGTTGTTGGGAAGCCTGAGCCCAGAAATTTAAAGGATGTCGATGCGGATACAAATTCACTTTTTGATCTTGCCTCAATAACAAAAATTTTTACGAGTACCGCACTTTTGAGAGTTTTTTATTCCAATGGTATTTCAATCGATATTCCTGTGAGTTCGATTCTACCAGAGTTCCTAAAAAATGCTGAAGGTGAAGAGAGAGAAATAAGGAGAAAGGTGACTTTTAGACATCTACTGACTCACTCTTCAGGATTACCCTCATGGGTTCCATACTACAAAAAATATAGAGGGGAAGAAATCAGGGCGGCCGTTCTTTCAGAAAAACTCGTTTATATTCCCGGTGAGAAGGTACTTTATTCTGATCTTGGTTTTATGATACTTGGATGGGCTCTGGAGAGAATTGCGGGGGGCTCCCTTGATGTCATCATGAATAAGGAGGTGTTTACTCCTTTCAAATTAGAGAATACAGGTTTTGGGCCTTTCAAGTGTGGGAGAAGTGTAGCTACTGAGTACTGTGTGTGGAGGAAGAGAAGAATTTGCGGTGAAGTACATGATGAGAATGCATACGCTCTCGGTGGAATAGCCGGCCATGCTGGTCTCTTTTCCACAGTTCTTGATGTAGCGAAACTTGGTGTCACCTGGCTGAGGAGCCTAATGGGTCTGGATAGTCTTGGAGTACCCCGTAAGATCGTTCAGGAAGCGGTTTCCCTACAAGTTAAGTTTCAAAACTCGCGGAGAGGAATTGGATGGGCCCTGTGGTCTCCTTCGTCTCCGGCACGTGCGCTTGGAAGACGGACATTTGGCCATACTGGATTCACTGGAACATCATTGTATATTGATCCGGACAGTAAACTTGTGATTTCCCTGTTGACAAACAGGGTATATTTTGGGAGAGATCCGGCTCCAATCCTGCTATTCAGGGTGAAATTTCATAAACTTGTGAAAGAATTGATATAGACGATTCTTGCCCGATTTTTCATGTTAGCATAGACGGAGAATTTTTAATCCTGTATACTCACCCCCATCAAACTTCTCAGGAGGAGAATCATGAGAAAACTATTAGTAGTTACACTGGTAATGGCTACAATTGTGATTTCAAGTTGTAGTGATACCACGACAGGACCGGGAGGTGGAGGCGAGGTGACCGTTAACAATCCTCTTCCCCTCGCAGTAGGAAACTGGTGGGGATACCTGAATATTCAGGAAACGGGAAAAAGTGACACCACAAGGGATACTATCAGGATTATTGGTACTGATATTGTTAATGGTCACAATACGTATGTAATTGTTATGAGAGATGATGAGGGGAATATTGATACGACTTACGTCTACAGAGACGGGGAGTTTATCCATACGATAGAACGAGTTATTGGTGACAGTATGGTGACGACGAATTTCGTCAAAGTTCCATTTTCAACCGGAGATTCGTGGACAGTTTATAGTATTTCTGACAGTACTTATTCTATTACGGTGATAGCAAGAGTGATAGGAAGTGCCAATGTGAGTGTACCTGTAGGGAGTTTTTCAAGTGCAGCAGAAGTGGAGCAGCAGTTTATATGGAGCTACACTTATGGGGGCACAACATATTCAGACACCTCTTACAGTTATTTTTACTTTGCTGACAATATCGGTGTAATCCAGATCGAGGACGTTGAGGACAGTACGAGGACTGTTTCTAAGCTTGAGGATTATCATTTAGAGTAGGATTGGTGGGGGCGCTCGGCGAAGCCGAGCGCCCCCACCAATCCTACTCTGCTCAAACACAGTTAGCCCCCAGGTTTTTATGTTCTTTAGATTCTCTCCAGTCCCACGCCGTGCATGGATCCTGTTATTCCTTGTCGAAATGGATTAAAATTTTCTATCATGTTTAAAGTTGCGACCTTCAATGCAAATTCAATACGTAGCAGGATGCACATTATAAAAAGATGGATAGAAAAAGAGGCTCCTGATGTCCTTGCAATTCAGGAGACCAAGGTTGTAGATGAGCTTTTCCCGAAAGAAGAGTTTGACAGGATCGGGTATAATGTTGTCTTTCGTGGGCAGAAGGCTTATAGTGGAGTTGCCATTGCGAGTAAGTGGCCCATTGAGAATGTGCAATATGGTTTTGATGATGAGCCCAGAGATGAGGCGAGGCTGATTAAAGCTGTGATTAAAGGAATCCCAATTGTAAACACCTACGTTCCACAGGGGAAAAAGATAGATCATCCGGATTATCAATATAAGCTTCGTTGGTTCAGGAGATTGAGAGAGTATTTTTCAAGGCATTTTTCACCTGATGAGCCTTTATTATGGATGGGTGATATAAATGTTGCTCCTACGGAGATCGATGTTACCAATCCAAAGACCAAGTTGAAGCATGTGGATTTCCACATTGAGGTGAGGCGTGAATTTCAAAAGACACTTGAATGGGGATTTATCGATGTATTCCGTAAACACAGGCCAGATCCCGGTGAGTTTACATATTGGGACTACAGAGTCCCAAAGGCCCTTGAGAGAAATATTGGATGGAGAATTGATCATATACTTGCGACAAAACCACTCGCCGATAAATCTCTTGATTCCTATGTTGACAGAGAGCCGCGATCCTGGGAAAAACCTTCAGATCATACATTCCTTGTCGCAATCTTTGACGTTTAGTGCCGGTTGAGTTTTTGACTTCAGGCATTAAAATAATCTGTCATGAATTTAAAAGAACGGGCTGAAATTTACAGAATATTAAGTCAACTCTTTTTTTACCCTGAGGATGACTTCTTCGATAAATTATCCGACATAGAAGATACAGTTGTAGATATTTTAAGACGCAACTACGGGTCAGAGGAGTTTGTGAAACAGTTTACAGAGGCGATTGATGAACTCCGTAAGCTGCCTCCCCAGGAATTGCAGGCTGAGCATACGAGACTTTTTATAAATAGTTTTCCAACCTTGCCGTGTCCACCTTATGAATCAGCCTACAGGGAAATGCTTCTGATGGGTGATTACACCGAAGAGGTGTCAAGGTACTACTCACTTTATAACCTTGAGATTCCTGAAGATTTGCCGGACCATATCTCCTATGAGCTTGATTTCATGAGATTCCTTCTTGAAGAGGGTGACGAGAGTCTTGCAAAAGAATTTTTTGAGGAACACATTATCCAGTGGGTTCCAGATTTTATAGAGGATTTAAGAGGGGAGAGCAGATTGAAATTTTACAGGTTTGTTGCTGATTTTCTCGCAGATTTTATTGAAAGGGAGAAAGAGGCTTTTAATGTGGGGGAAGATTATTAGTTGAATTTTAGGGCTTTCTTTGTTGTTTTCATAACAATATTTTTGGCAGAAATAGGTGATAAAACAAATATAGCTGCACTTCTTTTCTCCACACGAAAGGAAATTAACAAGATGACCATTCTGGGAGCAGCAACACTTGCATTCGTTGCTGCAACGCTTGTTTCTATCATAGTAGGAACATTTATTGGTAACGTTATACCGCGGAAAGTTATTAATTATGTCTCGGGAATAATTTTTATCTTAATCGGGATCGTAATAATACTTTCTGCAATAAAGTGAAAGGAGGTAAAGATGAGGTATCTAATTGCTCTCGTACTGGCAGCAGCCCTTTCAGGTGGTACTCTGTCAGATGCAATGATGAAAAAGTTGCAGGAAGCTTCTCCTGACCAGCCAATAAAGGCACTTGTCTGGATGAAACATCAGGCGAACCTGGAGAATGTCAGGGGTTATAAGGCCAGAGAGAATCTTTTAAAAGAAACTGCAAGAACTTCCCAGATGGATTTGATCCAATTTTTGCAGGCGAAAGGGGTGGAAGAGTACAAGAGTTTCTGGCTCGTAAACATGATGTACATTAAGGCAACCCCAGAAGTAATAGTCAATATTGCAAAGAGATCAGATGTTGCTCTGGTAGATATTGTAAGAAAAAGGCACATTATTCAGCCAAAGAAATCCCTTAAGCCTTATCCAAAGAACGGAAAAACTGTAGAATGGAACATTGATAAAATCAGGGCTGATTCTGTATGGGCTCAGTACGGACTATCTGGTGACGGAGTGATAGTTGGAACGATGGACACAGGAATTGATCCCGACCACCCAGCACTTGCAGGCAATTTTTCAGGACACTTCTTTGATGCAGTAAATGGAAGAACAACACCATACGACGACCATGGTCATGGAACACATGTAGCCGGGATTATAGCAGGAGGTGATGGCCCTGGACCGTTTCAGAACGATATTGGCATAGCCTATAATGCACAGATCGCATCTGCAAAGGCATTTGATGCCGGTGGTACTGGAGAAGACGACGATATTATTGCCTGCTTCCAGTGGTTCGTTTCCCTAAAAGTCGATTCTGGAGTAAACATAAAAGTTGTATCTAATTCCTGGGGAAGTACAGACCAAACCGATACAACATTTTTACCCTATGTCAGAGCGTGGAGAGAATTCGACATAATTCCAGTTTTTGCGAATGGAAACTCAGGACCATCCTCTGGATCGGCCGGTACACCGGGGAACTTTCCGAATGTCATTGGTGTTGGAGCTACGAATATCAATGACCAGGTTGCGAACTTTAGCTCCAGGGGCCCTGCTCCTGATCAGTATCCATGGTCCGATACTACACTATGGTCACGACCTGATTGGAACTATGTAAAACCGGATATTTCAGCTCCTGGTGAAAACATACGTTCAAGTGTACCAGGGGGCAATTATGAAAGCTGGGATGGAACTTCAATGGCCACACCACATGTGACAGGTGTCATCGCTTTAATGCTTGAGATGAATCCATCACTTGATTATGAGACCGTTTATGATATTCTCACAAACTATGGTGTAGACCATCCTGCAGGAAATACCTATCCCAATAATGACTATGGGTGGGGTAGGTTGGATGCACTCCTTGCTATTGAAAATACACCGACATTGAATGAACCTTATCTCAGGGTACTTGCCCCATCTTTTAATGATGCCTCAGGAAATAATAACGGAAGACCCGACCCGGGAGAAACAGTTGAGATGACAATCCCGTTAAGGAATCTTGGCCTGGATGTTATAAATGTTACTGCAACTATAGAGACAACAGACTCAACCGTCACCATTCTTGATAATAACTCTCTCTATGGTACGATTTATAGAGATTCGGTAGTGAATGGAGATGGTTTTTCCTTTTATGCCGATTCTCTGAGAAGACCTGGTCTTCCTGCAAATTTTGTGATAACTATTTCAGGCCAGGATACCTCCGGCACACCTTATACAAGGGTGGATACTGTTACTGTAATTATCGGTGAGCCTGCTTATTATTCCTGGTTTTTGGACGATTTTGAAGGAGGCCTGTCAAAATGGATACTTACAGGGACCTGGGGAACGACTTCTCTAAGTGCTCATAGTGGTAACAACAGCCTGACTGACTCACCAGATGGTGAATATTCCAATAATGCAAATTACTACGCCCTCATAAAAACACCATTCGATCTGAGTGATGCATACTTCGCAAGGTTGCATTTCTGGCAAAAATACGAACTTGAATCTGGATACGACTACGGACACGTTCAGGCATCTACAGATACCTCTTCTACAGCTAATTGGGTTGATCTTTCTACAGTGACCGGATCTCAGTCCAGCTGGGAAGAGGTTACTGTTAATTTATCCAGCTTTGTCGGCTCCTCTCGAGTTTTTATAAGATTCCTTCTCACATCTGATGCCTCTGTCACCAGAGACGGATGGTATATTGACGATGTAAGTGTTGAAAAAGATGTTCCACTTGAAGGAATTGTATTGAGCTTAAACAATTATGAGATACTTGATCAGGGCGGAAATGGAATAATAGACCCCGGAGAAAACGCGAGATTATATATTTCACTGAAAAACTTTGGGAATGAAACTGCAAACAACGTAACAGCCACCCTCTCAACTTCTGATCAGTACATTGTTATAAATGATTCTACTGCTAATTTTGGGACTATATATGCAAATGGTGGCGTTGTCGCCGATACTGCATTCCAGATTTCGGCTCTGCCAGAAACACCGAGGGAACATCATGCGCTTCTTATAATGAATGTCGCAGATAGTAGTGGATATACAAAAAGCTTTCAGCTGAATATAGTGATTGGAATGAAGACGGTTAATGACCCATCAGGTCCAGATAATTATGGCTATTATGCGTATGAAAACAATGATTCAAGCTACTCTTCATCACCTTCTTTCAGCTGGATAGAGATTGCCCCAGAAGCAGGGGGTCATGGAACGACTTTAAGCCTTGGTGACGATGATGATGAGGTTGTTTCACTACCATTCTCCTTTTCTTACTATGGAAATGTCTTTACCAATGTTACAATTGGCTCCAATGGACTGATGGCAATGGGGTCGACTAATGTAAGAGATTTTTCTAATTCCGGAATACCTGACAGTGATGGCCCGGAAAATATGATCGCTCCCCTCTGGGATGATCTCAACCCTTCAAGGGGTGGACAGGTAGCATACTATTTTGATTCCTTAAATCACAGGTTCATAATCGAATGGCATCAGGTACCGCACTACGGTGAAACAGGGGATCTTGAGACCTTTGAAGTGATTCTTTTCGATCCTGCATACTATCCCTCTATTACAGGAGATGGTACTATAATTTTCCAGTATTTGACTGATCCCGCTCAGGATGATTTTACAACAGGGATTGAGAATGCGAGTGAGACAGACGGACTTCAAATTTATTACGATGGCCGTGTAAATAGATATACAACAGGCATTCACGGCGGAAAAGCAATTAAATTTACGACCAACCAGCCCCTTGACGTTGCAGAATCAGGACTGAAGCCATTGAGATTTAGATTCTCAATTTCACCAAATCCGATGGTCAGGAATGGGAAAATTGAATTTAGCTTGCCTGTATCAGCCAATGTAAAAATCAGGATGTACAACGTTACAGGCCAATTGGTTGAGGAAATTCTCAACAAACATCTGCTTGCTGGTGTTCATAGTGTGCCTTTTAGTATTTCTGGACTATCTAATGGGATCTATTTCGTACGCATTGATGCCGGGAGCCATAAGAGTGTCAGGAAACTGATAATCTTGAGATGAGAGACTTTAATTTTAAATAACAATTCTGGGGTGTGGCGGCCGCCTGAGGCGGCCGCCACACCCCTTTAAATCACCTCCATTACACCCGGAAAAACCTATTTGTCCAAATTAACAGCTGATAAGAATATGGAATTGTTCCCCATACAGGAAAGATGATTGGTTCCCGTAACAGCTGGTAGGAGCAAATATTGGTTTTTCATCGTATGCAGCAGTTACTTCATTCGCGGGTATACTGATAATGGAACACCTCGTGAGAAGGATAAAAATTGATCACTTCATAAGGCGTGGAGTAATCAGAGAGGATGTTTTTACATAGTTAGATAATTTTTACAAATCATGGAGTAGATTACAAATCGGTGATTTTTTCAGAAAGGAGTTGTAGCATTTTTTCTTTGTATGAAAATTCCGTGTTACAGCACGGCTTACACATTAGAGATGGGGTGTCAGTCTGGAGTTTCAACAACTAATTTTATGAAATTTAGTGCGTTTCTGATAAAATCTGGATTAGTTTTGTGTTTCAGGGGTAATGGAAGATACGTGCAGGCCGTTATTTTTGTGTGAGCTTTTTGGTGGTCCCGGTGAAGCTTATTATTCTCCGAGGATGAAGTTTCTGACTTCTTCCTGTATTTTGTGGAACTTTTCCGGATTTAATTTGTAATAGGAGAAGTTTTTGACCCTTTTTTTATCCACGAGGCCAGCTCTCCAGAGGATTCCGAGGTGGGATGAGCAGACCGAGTGAGAGAGTCCCATTTCTTCTGCGATTTCGTTAACAGACTTAAATTCTTTTGAAATAAATTTGAGGATTTTTAGGCGTGTAATATGACCGAGGGCTTTAGTATAGAGTTCAATGCGTTTATGATGTTCAGAATAAATCATGCCATTCATGATAATAGAAGGGGCATTGCGAAGCGTTTGCTTCGCAATGCCCCAAAATTATAACACCACTTTTTATTTGTGTTAACCTTTCATCAGTGCTGCCCACACTCCGAAAATGACAATAAGGATACCGACAACAATGTCATTCCACATATTTCCAGATTAGCTTCCCACGAGGGAGGGGATAAATGCGGAAATTATTAGCCAGATGCCGAGTATAGCGTTGATCCATTCTGGCCAGCGTGACTTTGCGACCCAGACAGCGAGGATGAGGACGATTATGCCAACTATGATATAGTTCCAGAAAGAGGCTCCCCTATTTGTTGTGATAGATGGGATAAATCCAGCGATTATAAGCCATATACCCAACAGGGTATTAATCCAATCTTGCCACATGATTCAACCTCCTTTTTAAAGAATCTCTAAATGTTCATCTATTTAAATATTCCTTTATACATGAAGAATTGTCAAGGGGATAAAATCTCATGTGGAATTTGTCGAGCCCTGTTATTACCTGTTTTTTCATTAAAAAGTTCTCCCCAGAGTTTATGGGTTGCGTTCAATTATCAATCGATTGTAACGCCTGTTAATAATTTTCAGTTTTCTTGTATTGAGGGTCATATCTGATTCTGATTCGGATGAGTGATTAAATAGGCACGGCTTGATTTACAGGGTACTTTATCAGATGCCGGAGAGTGGAGAAAATTTTAGTGATTTTTCATTGTAAAAAATACTTGCAGGTACAGAGATTTATTCTATATGTATTTTCTGAGGCTATTCGAGAAAAATACCTTGAGAAAAAAGAGGAATGTAATTTTTCAGCCTTCTCCATGTAATACGTTTAGCACTGTGGAGAGGATTCTTTTCGAACCTCCTAACTGTATTTTCTCTATATTTTCACAGTTTTCCCTTATAATTATGCAACTGTGCCAAAGAGAGAGGATATAAAATCTGTTTTAATAATTGGGTCTGGCCCTATTATTATTGGCCAGGCCTCGGAATTTGATTACTCTGGATCTCAGGCAGTTAAAAGTCTCAAAGAGGAGGGGATACGGGTAATTCTTATCAATTCCAATCCGGCAACTATAATGACGGACCCGGATATGGCGGATGCTGTGTATATAGAGCCTCTTACAGTAGATTTTGTGGCAAAAGTTATTGAGAAAGAGAGGCCGGATGCACTTCTTCCCACTCTTGGTGGTCAAACGGGTTTAAATCTTGCAGTGGCTCTTCATGAGAAAGGGATTCTAAAGAAATATGGGGTTGAGCTTATTGGTGCATCGATTGATGCAATAAAAAAAGCTGAAGACAGGGAGCTTTTTATAGAGGCCATGAATAGAATTGGACTCAAAGTACCCGAATCTGGATACGCTGGCAGTGTTGATGAGGCATTTAGTATTGCTCGGAAGCTGGGATTCCCTGTTGTGATTCGTCCATCTTTTACCCTCGGTGGAACTGGTGGAAATATCGCGACAAGTGAAGAGGATTTCAAATCACTGGTTGAACTTGCACTCAGGATGAGTCCCGTAAGTAAGGTTCTCATAGAAAAATCTGTTGCTGGATGGAAAGAGTATGAGCTTGAGGTGATGAGGGACAAGAACGACAACGTGGTGATCGTCTGTTCTATAGAGAACGTCGATCCGATGGGGGTGCATACAGGGGATTCTATAACTGTTGCTCCACAGCAGACTCTAACAGATAAGGAATATCAGGTAATGAGGGACGCTGCGATTTCGATTATACGGGAGATCGGTGTCGATACGGGAGGGTCCAATATTCAGTTTGCGGTAAATCCAGAGGACGGTGAGATGTATGTTATTGAAATGAATCCCCGTGTCTCGCGTTCGTCAGCCCTTGCATCCAAGGCCACTGGTTTCCCAATTGCGAAGATTGCAGCAAAGCTTGCAATTGGTTATACACTTGATGAGTTGCCTAACGATATAACTCGTGAGACGCCGGCATCGTTTGAGCCAGCGCTTGATTACGTTGTCGTCAAAATTCCTCGCTTTGCCTTCGAAAAGTTTCCCGAGGTTGATCCGACTTTGACTACGCAGATGAAGTCAGTGGGAGAAGTTATGGCGATAGGGCGAAATTTCAGAGAAGCACTGCTCAAAGCCATATCATCACTCGAAATCAATGCAAGTGGGTTGAAATCTATTGTTCAACCTTTAATCAACAAGGGGTTCTTTGGTGAGGATATACAGGATGGTGTCAGGAAATACATTGTCGAGAAATTGAAAAATCCAAATTCCGAGAGAATTTTTGCCATTGGAGATGCATTTCGATTTGGTTTTGATGTTAAAATAGTAAATGAATTAACGGGAATAGATCCATTTTTCCTTTATCAAATTGAGGAGATCGTGGAGCTTGAAAATTCTATTCGTGGAGCCGGTGTAGGTGGTTTGACACCGGAACTTATAAAAAAAGCGAAAGAATGGGGATTTTCAGATAGACTTCTCGCCGAACTTACAGATACTGGTGAGGATTTTATCAGAAAATTAAGGAAGAAATTTGGTATCAGCCCGGTTTTCAAGGTAGTTGATACATGTGCAGCTGAATTTGAGGCCTACACGCCGTATTTTTATTCAACCTATGAAGAGGAAGATGAAGAGCCTTCTCTCCTCGTGAAAACCGGTGTAAAGAGCGTCATTGTGCTCGGTAGTGGTCCCAATAGGATAGGGCAGGGGATTGAATTTGATTATGCCTGTGTTCATAGCATTATGGCAATTAAAGAAGAGGGATTAAAGGGAATAATGATCAATTCAAATCCTGAGACTGTTTCTACTGATTATGATACATCCGACAGATTGTACTTTGAGCCTGTGGTTTTTGAATATGTGATGAATATTATTGAGAAGGAGCATCCTGCAGGTGTTATTGTTCAGTTTGGCGGTCAGTCTCCTCTGAATATGGCCCGAAGACTTGCCAAATACGGAGTGAAGATACTCGGTACAGAATTTGACTCAATCGACAGGGCAGAGGACAGGGAAAGATTTAAGGATTTCCTTGATAAACTTGGGCTCAAGAGACCGAGAAGTGGCATAGCGAGGACCCCTATTGAAGCGATTGAGGTGGCAGATTTTATTGGGTATCCAGTACTTGTGAGACCTTCATACGTACTTGGTGGGAGGGCTATGGGGGTTATTCACGACAGGAAAGAGCTTGAGTTTTACCTTGAAAATGAGACAATTGGCTGGCCCTTACTTGTTGATGAGTTTTTACTTGATGCTTACGAAGTTGATGTAGATGCAGTTTCTGACGGAGAAGATGTTTACATAGGTGGAATTCTGGAACATGTCCACGAGGCAGGAATTCACTCTGGAGATTCGGCTATGATTTTGCCCCCTTACATGTTGCCAGATGGGGTCATAAAACGAATCAGGGACATCACAGTAGAGATCGCAAAAGAACTTGCCATCAAGGGTATCATGAATGTTCAATATGCCGTGAGGGAAGGAGAAGTTTATGTGATAGAGGTTAATCCCCGGGCATCCCGGACAGTTCCTTTTATTTCGAAGGCCACAGGGGTGCCTCTTGCGAAGATTGCAACAAAGGTGATGCTTGGGAGAAAATTAAAAGAGTTTGGTCTTTCGAGCAGGAATCATGGATTTTATGCGGTCAAGGAAGCTGTATTCTCGTTCAACAAATTTCCCGGAGTTGACCCAATTCTCGGTCCCGAGATGAGATCCACAGGAGAGGTGATGGGGATAGGTAAGACGCCAGCAGAGGCCTTTTTCAAATCTCAGATAGCTGCAGGCTTTGAACTCCCAGATAGAGCTGGTAAGGTGTTTATCAGTGTAAAAGACTCTGCAAAACCGAGGATACTCGATATTGCGGAGATGCTTGTAAAAGCTGGTCTCGAGATCATTGCCACCGAAGGGACTGCTAAGTACCTGGAAAAACATGGTATCAAAGTAGAAAGTGTGGGAAAGCTGAGTGAAGGGAGTGAGGGTATAGTTGGCAGAATGAAAACAGGTGAAGTGGTGATGGTGATTAATATCCCTGCGGGGAAAACCGCGTATCTTGACTCAGTTAAAATCAGGCGTGCGGCGTTTCTTTACAACATCCCGGGATATACTTCTATAAATGCAGCAAGATTCGCTGTCAGATCCATAGTAGAAAGGATCCACCCCTCAGTGTATCCCCTGAAAGAAGTGTCTGGATAGAATGATATGGGTTACATCTTAAAAACATGATGCTCTGCTCACATATTGGTCTGAAAGGAGTGAACCTTCTATATTTTTCCCCACCACTGCCCGGAGCTTGACCGGGGGAACTCACCCAAATAAATTAAACTTTTCTGCTATCTCTGGAGTAAATGGATGATTCTCAGCTCCAGCATGGAAGTTAGAGATCTTTGTCGATTCAGCTTCAACTTCCTCCTTAACGTGGATTAAGTGAGATTTATATCCCTTCGATATTTTTTAAAATACAGAGACAGGCTGGATTTCTCCGACAATTATTCTCATTTGTAAATGTAATCTTTGTTACATCTCTCGCTTTTCGGGAAATTGAGAGCGAGGTCTCCTCCATAATTCTTTCACGTCTATTCGAGGTATGGAAGTGTTACCAGTTAGATCCACCATGTATACTCACACTCAAAATGGAAAATATTCCTATCTCCCGGTGATCACTCTTTGGGCAAGATGTATTTGTAGTCTTATACAACACTTTGTCAAGGCATGAAAGGGTCAATAATGGTTTTTAACCTAACCCTAATGTATTTCACTTTCTTGCCTGAGCCGGAAGTTTTTTGATACACTTCAAAATTATTGAGGCTGTTCGGAAAAAATGTTTTAGGAAAAAGGAGTAAAAGAATTTTTTAACCTCCTCCGCAGTGCGTTCAACACTGTGGAAGAGGATTCTTTTCAATCATCCTCCCTCATAAAGTTTTGCTTTGTGTGGGAAGACGGATTTGACATGGGGAGCAATGAGTGGTTTTTTGCCCTCCCTTCAATCCCCTCTCGCAAGGGGGAGGGAAGGTTGTATTAATCCTTCCGCGAAGTGGAAGATGAGACTGTAGGTGGATCTTTTCGCAGGTAGGAGGGTGAAATGAAGAGAGTTTTCCGCAAAGTGAGAGGGGAAATTATTGGTGGTAGAATATTTTTCGGACACCATTTTCGAAAATATTTGACATTGGCGGATATAATTTTTAAAATTCGAAAATGCAGGAGGTTTTGTTAATTTTGTTTTTTGTTTCTCATCCCATAATTAATGAAGTTATGGCAAATCCTCGTGGTCGTGAGCTAAGCTCAGGTGATAAAAATGAGTTTGTAGAAATATACAATCCAGATTCTATTCCGCTAAATCTAAGCAATTTTATGCTTTCTGATGGCGATGAGATTGATACAATTGTTCCTTTCGCGGATTCTTCGATTCTCTATTTGTATCCTGGAGTTTTTATAAACCAGGATAGTATTCCATCTGGTTGCTATGGTATAGTCATAGATAGGGAGTACCTCGATTCGAGTGATGTATCGCAGCCGTACAATTTCCCTGATGGAGCTGTCATCTTCACAACGAATGATAACGATATCGGGAATGGTCTTTCCAACAATGACCCAATCTATCTTATAAGTTTTGATTGGGATACTGTTGATACCTATGGTACACCTGCAAATCCTGTGGATTCCATCCCTGTAGTCCCACCGGACGGAATCTCAGTGGAGAGAATAAATCCTTTAGAGCCGGATAGAGCCGACAACTGGGGACTTTCCCGAGACCCAGGTGGTTCTACCCCTGGAAGGCAAAATTCTTTGACCCGCTGGTTTGATATTGGGATAATCTCTTTTAATCATGGTGAAGGAGGCATTGGAGAGTCCATGTCTGTCTCCTTATGCATAGAAAATTTTGGAATATATTCAGTTGATTCATTCACACTTGGCGTAATTTCAAATTTTTTCGATACAACTTTCACTGTTTTCCATCATTTCGAATGGAGAGACACAGTGGATATGAATTTTGTTACACCTGAAATTACCGGGCAATTTGTTGTGATGAAGGTATTTGTAAGTTTAGAGAGAGATGAAGACCCGGCCAATGATACGGTTATGGCTCTCATTCCGGTGAATTTGCCGCCTGTTGTCATTAATGAGGTGATGTATAAGGATACAGTGGAATGGGTTGAAATTTACAACAACACGGAAAATAGCCTCAATCTTGAAAGTTTCAGGTTGAAAGATGCATCCACCCATTTTTCTGACTTCTTCCCATACGCAATCTTAGACGCTCATGGTTATCTTGTAATTACAGGTGATTCTACACTACTGAAAGCAAGATTCCCTGATGTCAGGAATTTTATCCAGGTGGCTAACTTTCCGACTTTGAATAACAATTATGATGATGTGATACTTTACGATGCTGGTGGTGAAGTAGTGGATTCGCTTCACTACTCATCGAAGTGGGGAGGAGGTGAGAGAGTTTCCCTTGAGAGAGTTTCTCCACTTATAGCGACAAATTTGAAGGAAAATTGGGGTAGTTCTCGTTCACCTACGGGTGGTACTCCTGGTGCGCCCAATTCGTTGTCACGGTTTAAAGTGCGATCAAAAATGATGCAGCTTCCATCGAAAATTTTGAGACCTTCCCAGGGAAATTTTGTGATAAAGTTAAATGTTAAACCGTCAGACAGGGTGATTCTTTACATTTTTGATCTCAGGGGAAGATTGGTGAGGAAACTTATCGACGGCGAGAGGGGAGTTTATATAGCGTCCTGGGATGGTAGGAACAGGTGGGGTGACATAGTTACAAAGGGACTTTACATTCTTTATTGTGCTACGGATGAAAGAAGGGAAAAGGCTGTCATAATGGTAAAATAGGCCGGAATTTTTGGTCTAAATTGATGCTACTAAGTTCCTGATCTTTCTTTTTGAATTTTTTGCAGTGCCAGACGGACAAAGCCATCCGACTCATTTAGGTATTTGACAGCGGTGTCATAATCTACATTGCCGAGTATCATGACAATGGCTATTTTTACACTGCCTTTTGCTTTCTCGAGGTATTCAACCGCTGTGTCGTAATCTACACCGGTTGCAATCATTATCACTCTTTTCGAGCGTTCAACAAGTTTTTGAGAAGTTGCCCATAAGTCCACCATCATATTTTCATAGACTTTTCCGAGTCGTATCATAGCAGCGGTTGAGATCATGTTCAGAACTAATTTTTCCGCAGTTCCTGCTTTCATTCTCGTGGAGCCCATTACGACTTCAGGTCCTGTTGCGGGACAGATCAGGACATCGACATTGACATCCACTTCTTCTCTTGGAATTGCAGTGATAAAGCCAGTTTTAGCTCCCAGGCTTCTTGCGTATTCAAGAGCACCGAGGACGTAAGGAGTTCTCTTTGAGGCGGCAAGTCCAATGACGAAATCTTTTTCATTTACTCCACGCTCCATGAGATCTTTTTTGCCGTCTTCACGCAGATCTTCAGCACCCTCTACTGCTCTAATAAGTGCGCCATATCCACCTGCAATGAGTCCCTGAACGAGGTAATGAGGAGTGCCGTAAGTTGGGACAAGCTCGACAGCATCAAGTATTCCCAATCTACCAGATGTACCAGCTCCTATGTAAAAAATTCGTCCTCCTTTTTTAATCGTTTCAACATAGATTTCAACAGCTTTTGCAATGTACGGGATTTCTTTCCCGACTATTTCTGCGACTTTTTTATCCTCATTGTTGATGATTTTTAAAACATCCTCGACCGGCAGAATATCAATATCTTTTGATGCCGGATTTCTTTGCTCAGTTAGAAGATTTTTTATCTCATCAAATACAGGATTCCTTGCCATATCGACCTCTCTTTGTTTATTTAATCAGATGCAGCCAGTCTCCAAGGAGAAAGCCAACACGTCCAATGAGAATGGAGACTCTTGCCATCACTGTAAATCCAAAGGATGCACCAAAGGAAATCATGATAAATGCAATTCCCACACGTGCAATTTTTCCAAATGCTCCTTTGTGCTCCTGTGAAAAGAAAAAGTAAAAAATAGTCGTTATTACTCCAACGATTAAAAGCCAGTTATTTAATGTACCGAGAGGATTATTCTTCAACCAGAGATCGAGGACCGTAGCTCTCATTTGTGGAAACAGAATACCCTGTATGGCTCCTGTGAGTCCGAGTCCAGCACCAAGACCTACAGTGAAAGCCATTGGCCAGCGTGATATCCAACCGTAATTGGGGATCAGTCGGAAAAGCATCATTATACTAAATATGAACGGAATGAGAAGAAGTAAATTCTCCCCCTGTAAACCGTTTTTTATCATAGGTTTGACAAGGAGCGGATAAACGGTAAAACTCCATACGTAAATCAACCAGAATGCAGCCGAGATTCCTACATAAAGGTGCTCAGCAACTTTGTAAAAAGGGTTATCTTTGTAAAGAAAGCTGAAAATTGCCAGAGTAAAAAATGCTGCGAGCCACGTCCCAATTACACTTGTCATGTCTTTGACCTCTTTTGTAAAAGATAACCAATATTGCCGACAAAGATTAACAGAATAATTAGAATGTGAACACCGGACTGTGCCGGCATTCCCCTAACACCAAGATACGGGTGGTGTATGAGAGTTTCGTATTCGGCCGCTCCTTTCAGGCCAGCTATAAGTCCCTTAATCTGTCCAGACTGTAGATAAGGATAACTCTCAGGTCCCATGACAGCAGTCACACCAATGATGACCGGAACACCAAAACGTGCCTGGGCAAATTGTATCCACGATGCCCACGTTCCACCTGAGGCAAGGTCTATTACGAGAGCAATGTCATCGTAGTTGTGGATATTCCTGGTTATAGGAAGGGAATCGAGGGGAGTTCCAAAAGCGTCTTCTGGAAATACATCACGAATTTCACGTCCGATTGAGACTATCACCGCATCCCAGCCAGGTTTATAACCAAGATTAACATAATCAATTCCATACTTCTTCCCATATTCTTTGGCAACAGCTCTCAGCACCTGAGAGCCGATCGGGATATTAACTGCATTCTGAAGTGCCAATATCCCTACCTTCAAATTTTTCTTAAATGCATGTCTCAACAGGGCGTAAAGCATTGGATTCATTTCAGGGAATGTACTTGGGCCATAGTCTATTCCAATTAGAATGAAAGAACCTGGAGGGAGTGAATCTATAAACTCATAGGCCTTTCTCACAGGTTCTGTGACAGTAACCTTTGCCTTAATACCCAGGATCATTGGCAAAGCCACAACAAGGAATACGAGAAGGTAAATGACCTGTCGATTTATATTCGATAAAATTTTTCCCAGTTTATTCATCTTAAATAAGGCTTTTCGATTCCAAGAATTATTCTAAGAGACATGCCAACTGAACCAAGTGCCACACCGATCAATATACCTCTCTGTGCTGCAAGATTCGGAATCTCCATAATCCATTCGGCAAATTTGGGCATGCCGGACCACAGCTGGGCACCAGCCGGAACTCTGCCAAGCATCACAATGACAGCGGCTGCAAGCAACAACGATGCCTCCACAGTTCTTATTTTCATTGCCCTGTATGCTGCTGAGGCAATGAAAAATGCAAGCAGAGCAAACATTGTTGATTGAAGAGGTACCTCCGCATAGTTAAAGATAAACATAAACGGTGAGTTGGGTGCAAAAGCATCACCGTACTTTCTTATTGAATAAACACCAAGTACAAATGTTATCAGAAAACCAAAAATAAGGAATGAACTATAAAGGATATTTTCACGTCTTCTTATTCTCTTATAATGGTTATTCAGGAGACTTTCGACACCGATCAGCATGGCGACACCGGTTACAACTGAATACCACACAAGCATCTTTTGCTGAAGTCCCCCAAAAGGTTTGTGGGGGATAAAAAACGCCAGCACAGCGAACATAGCCGTAAGGGCTGATATTAAAAATGGTATCTCTTTTCTCATTTCGCTATCAAAAGCCTTGTGAAATCAAAGAATCCAATTACTTTCGAAAGTATAGCAACGATCAGAAAAATTATGATCAAAGCCTTCGCGTAGTCTTCAGCTTTGAGAGATCCGAGCGTAACAGGGTCTTTCGAGAGATATGCTGAAGCTGCAAGCATTTCTTCCCCGATCAAAGTGTAATCACACGCTGCCACAAAGAATGGTAACTGAGTTGTTGATGTTGTGCCTGCTATCTGGATAGCCCCTATTGAATGTGCAGTTTCTGCAAGAATCAGTGATTCGGCGTAGAAATAACCCTGAAGGAAAACAGCACCAGGTTTTTCCCTTATCAATATCCCATCCACGCCTGCAGTGTATCCAAACTGGTCACTTGTCAGATAATAGATGTTATTAGGGTTGTAGATGTCTGGTCGTCCCGCATCAAGGTACGCTTCTTTAACGACCTCCTGAGCAGTTGTCATAACCATAGGGTCTGCATTTGGCATAATTAGATCAACTTCGTACTCTGCTGCCTTTTTTGCAACTTTTCGCAAAATACTGAGACTCGCAATGGTGGGAATTGAGTTAATACCCAGAAGTCCCGGAATGTAGACTATAGGTTTCCCCAGCTCAGCAGCCCTCCCAACAGCATCGTCTATTGCCTCAAGACCCGATATTTTTCTTATAAAGAGTTCCGCTCCACTTCTGGCTTTTTCGATAAAATAAACAAAAAGTCCACCAAGTATAATGATTGATACAAGAATTCCAAATCGGTTCTTGTTGAACCAGGTTGCTACAGTTTTTACCGGCCCTATAACATCCGTTTCTTCCGTTTTACCATCTTTTGTATGAGCCACAATTTTATAATAGTATTCAGCTCCTGGCTTGAGTCCGCGGTCTTTGTAAGTCTCACCGACAACAAAATTCTGGACAAGCTTTAGATTGTCTGGACTCGTTCCACGATAAATTGAGAAACTTTTATATCTCCCCGTTTGCCACGGGAGTTTAATAGTAATACTCGTCCCATCATCATTGGGAGTATCAAAGACCTGAACGTTTAATGAGAGAATGATTGCCATTAATACGCCAAACATCGGCTTGTATTTTAGTGCAACCAACTAAAACATTCAAATTTGCAAAATGCGTTCCTTAATGCAATTATTCAATGAGATTCACTTCTACCTGATTGATACTCAAAGTTTTATGATTACCCCCTCCTGAAATCACAGATTATCTGAAGATTACGAATTTTCCTACCGTTTGATAAGCGCCTTTTTCAATTTTATAGAAATAAACTCCGGGTTTGAGATTTCCACCCAGACTCAATTTTCTGGCTTCAAATTTCCCTGAAAGTACTTTTCTCCCTGTGATATCAAAAATTGTTAGGGAGTATGTCCCGGATAAATTTACATTAAATTCCGGTCCATCCGCATTGTAAATGATACTTATCCGGCCATAACCTGAAGTAACTGGGTTTTCACCAATTCCCACGTAGCCCTCTGTACTGGCGTAGACGCTATTGTTTCTGGTGAAACCTATTAACTGTTCACCAAGTGTGTCTATGGCGGTGAAAAGGAAATTAACGGTGTCAGCAATCAATGTATCATTGCGGTAAGAAAAAACTATGGAACTATGAGTCTGTCCAAGCGAGTCACTTGTTATGGCATCTGTGAAAACCTTCCCGTTGCCATAAGCCAGTCTCGCGTCAATTACGTTCTGACAGTTGGCACTCCACAGGGTGTCCAGATTTCCTGATGTGAAGTCATAACAGAATGTATAAAGGTTGTTCGAGACGTAATCGCTGGACGTGAAATATAATTTGTTGGCATGAAACAGGACGTCTGATATAAAATTGGATGGTTGAACAGGGATTACTGAGTCTGACCATGTGGATCCTCCATCAAAACTAACCTCCATGAGAGGAACGGTCCAATTTTCAAAGCCAGAGAGAACGACTGTGTCACCTCCGGACAATCTCATCGGGAATACATTTGGTAATATAGCATCGAAGTTTTGTCCACCATTGGTGGATATTAAGAGCCCCACAACACTCTTTGTCGAAATTTTGAAAGTATTTTTATCAAATGATGTGAATTTAGCCAATATTTTATTTGGATCAGAAGGAGAAATCCATTCTACGTCATAGACTCCAAAAAGACTATCAAGAGAAACCCCTTGATCAGATGCCGAAAAGGTTTGTGCACCATCATTACTCCTGTAGATATAGTGTAATCTGAAATTTCCTGTTGCGTCGAATTCATACCCTATTCCTGAAAGGTATACTATCGAATCGGAATTTATTGGTGTTTGTATACCAACAGGCATGAGTAAATCGGAGAAAAACTCCTTTTCCCAGGTATTACCGCCGTCTCTTGTGATGTAAATCACATTTGAAAAGATGGGGCCGTCATGTTCAACCTCAAAGCAATTATCTATCATGTAGAGTGTGTTATTTACAACGTGGGAATGATAAATTCCAAAGTAGCCGTCTTGAAGGGGAACTCCAACGGCTTTCAAACCATCAGTAATATCAGAAAATGATTGCCAGTCACCTGATTCGAGGACGCCTCCACTGTATCCGCAAAACATGGTCCCACCACTCGATGCGATGTCATTCACTATATGAATAGAGTCAAGTTTCGTAAAAAACCATATTCCGGAAACTTCATACCCCTTGAAAATACCAGGAGTTATCTGGGAGGCAACATAGAGGTTACCATTATGAAATTGTAGATCAGAAGCCATAATTATCCCACTCGAAAGTGAGGAAAGGAGGTAATTCCAGGACTGTCCACCGTCTCCAGATATGTAAATACCGGGGAAAGATTGTTTGTCTCCACCTGTGATACCTACATCTATGGCAAGCTTTGTCGTATCGTCAGGATCTACTGCAATTGAGGTTGCCCCATAGAGGATAGATGTATCAGAGACCATTGTCCAGTTGTGCCCCATATCTGTGGATTTGTATAAATAGGCCACACGTGTATTGGCACTGTCATAGTATGTTAACATGAAAACAGTTGATGGATTTGACGGGGAGTAGGTTAGAAATACATCTGCTCCAGCGAATTCCGGGTATGGTGGAGTTAAAGCGGACCAGGTCATTCCCCCATCAGAGGAAAGGTAGAGATACAGATCCGAAGCGAGATAGATGTACCTGCCATTAATATTTGAGTATCCGTTCAATCCTGTGATAAATGTGTGCATTCTGTTCCAAGTATTCCCTCCATCTGTTGATATATAAACGATGGTTGAATCATAGTACGTTGAGACAAAGCAGAAGGTATCCTGCCCCGTGTTATAAATTGGTCCCAGAGAAACATTGTTGAGGACCATGTTCCATGTAGTTCCATTGTATTTCCAGACACTTGAAGGTGTCACGGCGAGAACAGAAGACCCATCTGCATTGGGAGCAATATAAAAGACAATTCCCCCATCTGGTCCTATGGAATTCCATTGCCAGCTGGCCAATTTTGCCTGGCCGGCAAACATTACCATCAAACTGACTAATAAGGTAAACATCATACACCTCCTGTTTTTGTGGATTATAAACTAATTCACAAAAGATTTAAATTGATGTTGCAAAAAATTACATAATTCAGATTTTCCCCGCTTTGAGTAAGGATTTTGCTGCGACAAACCTCATAATTTCTGATGTTCCTGAGCCAATATCCAGCAATTTTGCATCTCTCATGAATCTTTCCACAGGGTACTCTTTAGTATATCCGTATCCTCCGAGTACCTGGATGGCGTCAAGTGTAATTTTTACAGCTGTTTCTGAGGCCATAAATTTAACCGATGCAGATTCAAATCTGTTATCTTTGTCCTCGTTGTAGGTTGCCGCATACGTATAGAGATAGGTCCTTACGATATCCAGTGCGGCTCCGGCGTCCGCAATCTTTTTCATTATCATTTCAAACTGTCCAATTGGTTTCCCAAATTGTTTCCTCTCATTGGCGTAGCGTATCATCCAATCAAGGGCAGCAAGTGAAACACCTGTTGAAATTGCAGATATAACCATCCTCTCAATCTCAAGACTTTTCAACATTTGAGGATAACCCATACCTTCTGTCCCGACAATATTTTTTGTGGGAACCTTTACATCTTCGAAGAAAATGAGTCCTGTGGGTGATCCTCTCATTCCCATTTTTTCAAGTTTTTTGGCAATTGTTACACCCTCCATTTCCCTATCGATAAGGAGTACACTCATTCCTTCCTTTTTCTTTGATGGATCGGTGTAAACAAAGACATAGAAAACATCAGCCACAGGGGCATTAGTTATAAACATCTTTTGCCCGTTGACGATGAAATGGTCCCCATCTCTAACTGCGCGTGTTTTTATACTGACAGAATCAGAGCCCGCATCTGGCTCGGTCAGTGCATAGGCCCCGATAATTTCGCCTGATGCGATGCCTGGTAAATACTTTTTCTTTAATTCCTCATCCTTTCCCCAGTAGGCCAGGTTATGTCCAAATAGGACAGAAGTTACCATAAGAGAGAGAGCTACAGATGCACTCTGCCTTGCTACCTCTTCGAGTACAATTACGGCAGCAAGTGGGTCAATCCCGAATCCACCGTACTCTTCAGGTATCATGATTCCAGTGAATCCAAGCTGTCCCATTTCTTTGAAGATCTCCTCCGGGAAGTAATCTTCCTCATCAATCTTTGCTGCAACAGGAGCAATCTTATCCTTTGCGAAGCGGGAGACCGTTTCCCGCAATATTTTATGCTCCTCCTTCTCAAGGCCGGATATTAGATCTCCTAACATAAAAACCTCCTCTTTTAATAATATTTAATTTTTCAAAGAACGTTTAAAAAAGACCTCTAAATTTCTACCTCTCTTAAATATTTTGCTGCCTCCTCCGGAGGAGTTGGATTAATATGCAAACCAGACCCCCATTCAAAGCCAGCGATCTTTGTGATTCTTGGAATCAGCTCGATGTGCCAGTGAAAATCGAATTCGAGTGTTTCCCAATAGTCGGCGTGTCCCGGCCTTGGATGTGGTGGAGGAGCAGTATGTAGAACCATGTTGTAGGGCGGATCTTTTAGTAAAACCTTTATGCGTACGAGCATTTCTTTCAAAGCAACTGCAAGATCATAAAGTTCCTCGTCAGGAAGTAGGGCAAAATCGTGTGAGTGGTACTTTGGGAAAAGCCAGGTTTCGAACGGAAATGATGCGGCAAAAGGCTCCCACAGTACGTACTTGTCACTTTCCCATACAATTCGGTCCCTGAGAATAAGCTCCTGCTTGATTATATCGCAGAAAATACATCTCTCTTTACGCGAATAGTGTTCCCTGGCACTTACAAGCTCACTTTTTACAATAGGAGGGAAAATTGGGGTAGCTATAAGCTGTGAATGAGGATGAGAGAGTGAGGCACCAGCATCTTTCCCGTGATTTTTGAAAACAAGAATATACCTGAATCTTGTATCTTTTCTCAGATCAAGTAATCTCTCTTTGTACGCCTTAAGAACAAGAGCTATCTCCTCAGGGGGTCTGTCGCTCAATTCTTTATGATGATCCGGAGTTTCTATAATGACCTCGTGTGCACCAATTCCAGAAACAACATCAAAGAGTCCAACTCCTTCTCTCTTTAGATCACCTTCAATCCTGAGTGCAGGATACTTGTTCGGAACAACCCTTACTTTCCAGCCTGGTGAGTTGGGATCCCTCGGACCATCAGCGATTACAAAAATTTCAGGTGGTGTTTTCTTCTCATTCCCGTAACAGAATGGACACGAGTCCACCTTAACCTCTTCCTTGGGTGTTATATATTCGTGTGGCCTTCTACCCCTCTCGATTGAAATTATTGTCCACCTCTGTCTGATCGGGTCAAACCTGAGTTCCGGCATTTTTTCCTCCAAGTATCAAAATTTTAAGATTGTTTTCAAAAACGTTATTAATCTCAGAAAAAATCATAAATATACACGTTCCCTGATAAGTTAGATCAATACCGCTCTCTGACTGTGATACAGTATAAACCGGAAATACATTAAAAACAGCATTCTGTTCTGAAACAAGTTTGATCCCGGTATTGAAGATAACATCGTCAAGTACAAGTTCATTTCCACTACCCTGTATCTGATCCCTGAAGTTACCCACAACTCTTCCATCTATTAACACTTTTGAATCAGGACTGTCAGCAGACGGCATGGAGAAGTTGAATTCAATGGCAAACACACTGCCATTGGAATTTCCATTCACGTGATACTCCACGGAGATTCCGTTATCTAACAAGATTACATTTTTAGACACAGTCATTTCCTTCCTATCACTGGTATATATCCCACCCTTCCTTGTGAGTTTAACCGAGCTGTCATGTAAACTGTAGACGTAGGCCTGGTTAA
>CAYNMM010000058.1:0-14668 GCA_964398355.1 uncultured bacterium | reverse complement strand
ACCAGAGATCAAACTTACTTTACTCTCAACCAGTTTGTGAATCCCAAACCTGCGGATTGACATTGTGTGAGTACCGCAAACCTCCATAATGTTTACTCTATCAGGCAGATCTATCTCTTCAATTTCCTTTACGAGTTTTTTGACTCTTTTTTGATCTCTGAACTCATCAAGGTACTTCATCATCGAAAAATATATCCTCTATAACTCTCAAAGTTTCCTCTGCATCTTTCTTACTAATTTTCTGAATGGCAAAACCGGCATGAACAATTACGTAATCTCCCACTTTCACATCTTCAAGGAGATCAATTCTGATTTGCTGTCTGAAACCCGAAATTTCAGCCTGGGCTGTACCAAGCTCAGAATTTAAATCAACTATTTTCATAGGAACACCAAGACACATAATTAATCCTCCAGATTAAGTGCTGTAAAAATTGCCTGACCAAAAGAAATTCCACCATCGTTCGGTGGAACCTGCTGGTTAATGTACACTCTATCTCCAAGAAGCTCAACGATCTTTTCAGTTAAAAATCTATTCTGAAAAACTCCACCAGTCACGATCACAACGTCAAAATTACCTTCAAAATGGGATACAACAGCTTTGATTAACCTGATAAAAGTGTTATGAATCCTTGCAGAAATTCGTGGAATGTTGATTCCTCTTATAAGATCTTCATAAACATGATGAAAGAAATCCTCTGAATCAAGGATCAACTCACCATTTTCCTCAAAAGTTTTCACATCATAGGCCACATTTTCTTGAGAATCCATCAAGGCTTCGAGCTCCATCGGTGCCTGGGCCTCAAAATCTACCCGGTGTCTCACTCCAATAAGAGAAGAAAATGCATCAAGCAATCTTCCTGCACTGCTTGTGTATAAGGTATTCGAACGAATGATTTTCTCAAAAGCAATAGCCTCCTCCCTCAAATCACCCAGTTTATCAAACCACGGCGCTACTTCAATCCTGCCGAATAATTGATAAAAAAGCCCTGCCGCAACTCTCCAGGGGTTTTTAATCGCGGCATCACCGGTTGGAAGTGGGAAATAGGAAAAATGTCCCACGCGTCTGACTTCTCTTCCTTTCCCGATGAAAATCTCTCCTCCCCAGACCTTCCCGTCCTCGCCCCAACCTGTGCCATCAAACGAAAATGCAAGGAATTTTCTCTCATAAAGGCCATGCTCGCCAATAACGCTGTAAACATGGGCCACATGGTGTTGAACCTTCTTAACGGGTAAATCCGATTCTTCAGCCCAATAGGTTGTCGGATACTGTGGATGTAAATCACACGCCACTATGTCCGGATTGAGACCAAACAATTTTTCAAAATGGCTCAGTACTCGTTTGTAATAGAGCTGGTTGTCATAGTTATCAAGGTCCCCTATGTACTGGCCCATGTAGGCCTTTCCATCCTTCAGATACGTGAAGGTTCCTTTCAGAAGTCCACCAAAGGCGAGGATAGTTTGATCTAAGTTAATATTAGTTTCGATCGCAAGTGGGACAAAGCCACGAGCACGTCTTAAAATCTGAACTCTTCTACCTGAAACTCTCGCAATGGAGTCATCTATGGGCATGTAAATTTCCCTGTTATGCAGCACAAAGTCGTCAACCTTTCCACTGAATGTTTCAAGAATATCCTCATTTTTGTAAATGATTGGAGAATCTGACACATTCCCGCTGGTCATAACAAGCGGGCCGTCAAATTCTTTCAGAATCAAAAGATGTAAAGGCGTGTATGGGAGCATGATTCCAACAGTATCAAGGCCAGGAGAAATCAGGGGTGAAATGGGAGCATTTTTTTTTAACTTTAGAAGCACAATGGGCGCCTGCCAGGAAAGGAGAAGCTCTTCTTCATCAGGCCCAATTTCAGCAATTTTACGTGCCCACTCTATATCAGGAACCATGATGGCGAATGGTTTGGAGGGTCTATTTTTTATCTTCCTCAATCGATTTACTGCCGTATCGTTATTGGCGTCACATGCGAGGTGAAAGCCCCCGAGACCTTTGATTGCCACAATTTTTCCCTGTTTAAGAAGACGAGCAATATTTTGTATGATGTGGGTGGGGCCGCCTCTGGCGGCCCCACCCACATCATGTCGTAGCACTTTTCCATCCTCTATCCATATCTCTGGACCACACTCGGGACAGGCGTTGGGCTGAGCATGAAACCTTCGATTCATCGGATCCTCATACTCTCTCCTGCATATATCACACATCTCGAATTCATTCATTGTAGTGGATACTCTGTCATACGGGAGATCTTTGATAATTGTGTATCTCGGACCGCAATTTGTACAGTTTATAAACGGATAATAGTACCTCCTATCACTCGGATCCAGCACCTCCCTTTTACAATCCTCACATATTGCAATATCTGGAGGTATCACTATATCTCTTCTACTATCTGATCCTGAGTGGATTATCCTGAAGTCTCTGTACAAAACGGGCCCCAATTCCTGAATCTCTATGGAATCTATACGAGAGGCAGGTGGATTTTTTACCCTCAATTTCTGCAGGAACCTATCCAATTTTTTCTCATCTCCCTCCACTTCCGCTATTACACAACTCGAATTATTCTTAACAAACCCTCTTAATCCTTCCTCAATAGCTACCCGATACACAAACGGTCTAAAACCCACGCCCTGTACTATTCCGGTAATTTTCAATCTGTACCTCTTCATAAATCCCCATAGCTTCTCACTAATCTTCTAAAATTTGATTCAAGATAACCTGCTATGGGTCTCACACTTGCTTCATCCTTCTTAGAAAATTCAAAGAACTCAAACTTTTTGTTCAATCTTGATATAGACTCTTTCACCTTTTTTGTACTAAATTCAAAATGTGGGAGTAAGTCAACCTTTGTTAAAACCACAGCATCAGCCTGAGAAAACATTAGCGGATATTTGATAGGCTTATCATCACCCTCAGGGACGGAGTAGAGAACAAGCTTTAAAAGATCACCAATGTCAAATTCAGCCGGACAGATGAGATTACCCACATTCTCTATAAGTACAATGTCAAGTTCCTCGAGTGGTAAATGATTTAGAGCAGAGCCGACGAAATCAGCGTTGAGATGACATGAGCTTACATCAAGCTGCACCACGGGAATACCGTATGATGAGAGCTTTTCAGCGTCAACTGTCCCAGCATAATCACCTTCAATAACTCCAACTCTGTATCTGTTTTTTAAAGTCTTTACAATTTCTTCTATCAATGTTGTCTTTCCACAACCAGGAGAACCCATGATATTAACACCAAGTGTTCCAAACTGTTTAAATTTTTCTCTATTCATTTGAGCCTGATTCTCATTTTTTTCAAGAACACTTTTCAGGATTTTTATCTTCATCATTTACCTCCATGTATAGGATTTTAAAATCTGTACCACTCAAAATCTCAACAAAAATACTGCCACAATCCGGGCAGACAGGAAGAGATTCAATTAATTTCTCAGAGAGAAATTTTTTTCCACACTCACGACAGATACATTCTCCTGGCTGGATCTCAATGTCCAGTTGAGCATCCTTTAGCACAGGATAGTCCTTCTTCAAAATGTCAAAATAGAAATTCACAGCGTAAGGTTGAAATGTAGAAAAAGCGCCAAGGGCAAGTTTCACTGAACTAATACTTCTCACCCTGTGTTTTTCAGCCTCGTCAACGAGTATTCTTACAATTTCCTGAGTCACTGAAAGTTCATGCATACAATTAAATTATGATGCTTATACATTAATGATTCAAGTTGCATAGAAACCAATATATATAGATTTTCATAGACATAGTGTTAGAATCTTGAAAAATTACGGATGAGGTAAAAATATCGTTGGAAATAACCCGTAAAATAAATTATTATAGACTTCGATGAATTTAATAATGGGGATAGGGAATCCTTTTAGGGGAGACGATGCAGCAGGCCTGCTCGTTGCCAGGAGGCTTAGAACAAGGGTAAAAACCGTACTCTGTGAAACCGATCCTCTCGATTATATTGAAGAGATATGCCAAAATAAGCCTGAACGACTGATCATTATAGATGCCATCAATGCGGGAGAAAAGCCGGGCAAAATTATTCATGTAGATATTAATTCCGTAGATAACTTGAGTCTATCCACTCACCATTTTCCAATATCCCTCTTTTTGAAATTTATAAAGAAATGTGTTAAAAAGATCGAAATATGGGGTATTCAGGTCAAAAATGTAGAATTTGGGGCAGATATGAGTGAAGAGGTAAAATTAGCCGTTTCAAAACTCACAGAATTGATAGCAAATAAGATAGAAAACATTGAGGAACCTGGTATTTAATCTGTCATTTTCTTCTGTTCTCCGATTACAGATCTTTGGTTACACCGGTTAATATATTGCCCAGAAAAAATCTATAACATTTCTAAACTATGGAAGATTTCTGAAACTCACGGAACACATTTTCTGGCAAGAAAAAGACACAGCTCATCAAAAACAATCAAAGCTAAAAAGTCATTCCAAAGCGGAGATTTTATAAAACTTGTCGAGGACATTGCATCATTTTTTAATTTCGTGTTTCTTTAAACTTCGATTGTAAAAGACAGAGACTTACACAAGTCATTGTCTTTTGATGATTTATTCCAAATATCTTGATTTTTCAAAAAAGTATTATTACAATTTTGCATGAATGCAGATACTCAATACTTGACAAGGAGGAAATATGAGGGTTTTTAAATTAAACAAAAATAACCTTCAGCCCTTCCTTAGAGATTTACAAAAATTCGGTGAACTCTGGGGGCCGATAAAAAAGGGTGATAAATATGTGTACGCACAGGCTCATCCAGAAGAAATAGAGCTTAATGCAAACCGGACTATAATTCCTGCAAAGAAGTTTTTCATTCCTAAAAAGTCGACAATCCTTCGCTACAAAGAAGCAAACTGGTTCCCAAACTATGAGGTCCGTAAGAGGGTGATCTTCGGTTTACATCCTTGTGAAATTCATTCGTTGAACATTTATCACAAATTTTATACGAGACTCTATCCAGATCCCTATTATCTGAGAAACAAGGAGGCAACAATTATTGTTGGATTGTCATGTATCCCTGACGAGCATTGTTTATGCCACAGTACGAATACGTCAACTGTAAATGAGGGATTCGATCTATTTTTGACCGACCTCGGTGATCGAATGCTCGTCTGGATAGGATCACCAAGAGGAGACGAAATTGTCATGGCCAGCAGGAATCTTCTCGAGGATGTGGATGAAAAGGATATTGACGATTATATCGCATGGCGGAAGAAACGTGATAATGCCTTTAAATTGTATCTGGATCTTGATGGTATGCCAGAAATTGTGAGCTTTTCCTACGACTCCCCAATATGGGAACAGATGGGAGAGGCCTGTTTAAGCTGTGGGACCTGCACAATGGTTTGTCCAACCTGTACGTGTTTTGACATTCAGGATGAATTTGATCTCGAATCCGGAGACATTCACCGTAAAAGATACTGGTACTCCTGTGTTTTTAGAGAATATTCGATGGTAGCCGGTGGACACAACTTCAGAGAAGCACGCTCGGAGAGACTCAAACTCTGGTATACTCATAAACTCGTTGGCTTTATGAGCGAATATGGGAGTCCAGCGTGCGTTGGATGTGGAAGATGTATCGAAAGTTGTCCAGTGGGAATAAACGTGCTCACCGTTGTTAAATCCCTGAGAAAGGAAAAGGTTGATGCCTTCTGGCAAAAAATGGAGGTACCAAGCAATGCTTAGTACAGCCCAAAATATAGAAAATCCATATTTGCCCGAGAGAGCAAGAATTGTGAGAAAATATGACCTTACAAAAGACGTGAGATTTTTTCAGGTGAGAATTTGTGATAAATCAAAGGTTTTTAAACTCACTTCAGAATATAAACCAGGGCAATTCATGATGATTTCCATACCAAGTGTTGGCGAAGCCCCTTTCTCCATAACATCAACTCCTTCAAGACCAGGACTTTTTGAATTTTGTATCCGAAAAGTGGGGAGATTGACATCCAAACTATTTGAGTTGAAGGAAAACTCCTTTGTCTGGCTCAGAGGGCCGTTTGGAAACGGATTTCCGGTTGAAAAAATGGTTGGGAAAAACCTCCTATTTGTCGCAGGAGGTCTCGGAGTTGCACCTTTGAGATCTGTACTTCTCTATGCCCTCGACTACAGGGATCAATTCGGAAAAATCTTTTACCTCTTTGGTGCAAGAACACCGGAGGACATGCTCTTCAGAGAGGAGTTTTTTAGACTCAAGGAAAGGGACGACTTTGAGTGTTATTTAACAGTCGACAGTGATCCAAATAATATCTGGCCTTTTGACAAGGGTGTGGTAACCGATCTTTTTAAATATGTCCACGTTGATGCCCAAAACACTGTTGCTATTGTTTGCGGCCCTCCAGTAATGTACAAATACGTTGTTGCTGAATTTCTTAAACTGGGAATACCAGATGACCAAATTTTTATGACTCTCGAAAGAAGGATGAAATGTGGAATGGGAAAATGCGGTCAGTGTGTGGTTGGTCACAAATACACATGCGTTGACGGTCCTGTGTTCACTCTCTGGGATGTGAAAAACATCAAGGGACTTATTTAGGAGGTCAAAAATGAAACCAAAAATTGGAATTTTCGGACTTACAGGCTGCGCAGGAGACCAATTGCAAATTCTTAACTGTGAAGATGAACTACTCAAATTCTTTGAAATTTTTGATATTAAATCGTTCATAATGGCATCAAGTTATGAGGATCTTTCTGAGCCTTTGGACATTGCTTTTGTTGAAGGATCTGTTTCAACGGAGAAAGACCTGGAACATTTAAAATTTATTCGTAGAAATACAAAGATTTTAATAGCAATAGGCCATTGTGCCGTATTCGGAGGGGTTCAGGCTATGTATTGCATTATCCCCTGGGGAAAAAGATTCGAAGAAGTTTATGGCTCAGCCGATGCTGTCACATTGACGAAACCCCTCAAGCCCGAACCAATTGCGAGATATGTAAAAGTTGACGCCATTCTGCCGGGATGCCCCATTGAGAAGGAGCCATTTTTAAAACTCGTTTCACAATTAAAAATGGGAGTTGTACCAAAAATTCCTGACTATCCCGTGTGCACGGAATGCAAATGGAAAGAGAATGAATGTCTCCTGCTAAAAGGACAAATGTGCCTTGGCCCTCTTACAAATTCTGGTTGTGGAGCAATCTGCCCTTCCCTTAATATCCCGTGCATTGGATGCTGGGGACCAATCCGTGAAGAAAACTTCAAATCAGAGGCTTTACTTCTTATCGAAAAAGGGTTCGATAGCAAAGAGATTATCAAAAGATTCTCCATTTTTGGTGGTAAGGAACGGGCTCAAAAACTTGAGAGTCTACTGGAGGAGCTCAAATGAACAAAAAGATTCTTATAGAGCCAGTGGCAAGAGTTGAAGGACATGGCGGTATTGAAGTTTTGATTGAAAAGGACAAAGTTAAGGAAATAAAGGTTGACATTTTTGAAGGTCCGAGACTCATTGAAAAGCTTGTTATAGGGAAATCTCCTGACGAAGCTGTTTCCATCTGCTCGAGAATTTGTGCGATATGCTTTGTCTCTCACAGACTATCTGAGATAATTTCTCAAGAGAAGGCAATGGGCATTAAGCCAGGTAGAAAAACTCAACTACTTCGTAAGCTTGCCCACTACGGTGAGATGATTGAGAGCCACTCCCTTCATTACTACCTTCTTGCACTGCCAGATTACTTTGGATATCCTGATGCGATACGGATGCTGGAAAAACACGAAGAAATTGCCGGGGCACTGGAGCTAAAAAAGTACGGTAACAAAATAATGGAAATCGTGGCAGGACGGAGAATTCACGGTGAAAACATGCGAATTGGTGGGTTCGGCAAATATCCGGATGAGAAAGAGCTCGAATGGATCAAAGCTAAAGCATACGAGCTTATACCGGTTGTTGAAAGCGGAATAAAACTCTGGAATAAGGTAAATGTTCCCGACTACCTTGAGGAGGAAACCATCTTCATGTCCGTTGATAGCGACAATGAATACGCTTTTATCGGCGACAGAGTAAAAATCTCTACTGGAGAGGTTTTTCAAGCCGAGGAGTATTCTGAAATTATCAAGGAAAGAGTCGTCAAACATTCTTTTTCTAAGAGATGCAGGTACAAGGGTAAACCGTATTCAGTTGGCGCTCTTGCAAGAATTATAAATTCTGGCGATAAGCTTGATGGACTTGCAAAAGATTACTTTCATCAGCTCTATAACTCAAGATGGCTTAAAAATCCTTTATTCAATAATATTGCTCAGGCCATTGAGATTCTTTACTGCCTTGAAAAAATTCCATCACTTGTCGATGAAATAAGAAAAGCTGATGACAAAACAACGGGTCCTGAAAGGAAGACCGGAAGCGGGGTTGGAATAGTGGAAGCTCCACGTGGACTTTTGATACACTACAATAAATTGTTGAACGGCAAGGTAGATTTTGCAGATTATATCATACCAACCACCCAAAATCTCGACGACATGGAGAAATACATGAAGGTTGCAGCAGAAAATTTGCTCAAAATGAAGGAAGAGAATCTCGAATTACCACTTGAAATGATTATGCGTGCTTATGATCCATGCATAAGTTGTAGCGTTCACATGGTCCGTGTAAGACGTATGCAATAAGGTATCAACAAAATCTTAGTTGCTTGGTGCAAAAAATTTAGATTTAAGCTACACCTGAATTTAACCAGGTTTTAAGTCTCTGAATAATAATTTCCACTACTTTATCAAGTATACCCTCAATTTTAGGAGTAAGACTTGTGTCTGGAGTTTCAAAATCTTCTGGAACTACACCGATTAGCAGAATTTCTTCAGGTGCTTCTCCTTTCATTTCAAGGAGTGTGAGATAATCAAAAAGTGTTATATCATGAGAAGAGAAGACACCCTCAATGTTCCCATTCATAATCTGAGATTTATTGAAGAGCAAAATAGTGGCTGGTGGATGGTGGGTGGATTTTACAGCATCGATAATGATAAGCTTTTCATATTTATGCACAGGTAATGAAAAACTCGCCGTCCCACCATCCACCAATTCAACATCTCCAAGAGGTAGTGGGAGTTTCCTAAGCCTATTAATGACATGTATTCCTACTCCATCGTCCCTGAGAAGAAGATTCCCAACACCCACAATACCGATCAAAGTACTTTAACCTCTACAGAATTTTTCCTCTCACTGTCGAAAACATGCACTGCACACGCAATACAGGGATCGAATGAGTGAACTGTCCTCAGAACTTCAAGTGGCTTTTTAATATCAGCTATGGGATTTCCAATCAGGGATTCTTCATACGGTCCTCTCCTCTCTTTCTGATCTCTCGGACTGGAATTCCACGTAGATGGAACAACAGCTTGATAATTTTTGATTCTACCATTTTCTATAACAACCCAGTGTGAAAGTGTACCTCTCGGTGCTTCATGGAATCCAACCCCTCTAATCTCCCCCTGTGGATACTCATATTTATTCCAGGTTGTTATATCTCCCTTAGAGATGTTATCCACAAGGAGTTGCCAGTGTTTCTGGACAATATCAGCAATGACAGCAGTTCTAATTGCCCTTGCAAGATGTCTACCTGCCGTGGATTTCAGATGATTTATTGTTAATTTTTTACCAGAAATTTCACTTGCTTTTGAGAGTGCAAACTTCGTATATTTTTTTATCAGATCATGATCAAGTGCATAGCCAACAAGGATTTGAGCAAGTGGGCCAACTTGCATTGGATAAACTTTTTCGTTATAGATGAATCTTGGAGCCTTTGTCCATGAGTATTTGGATTTTACGTCGTAACCGGTGTAATTTGGGATTGTATCTTCGTCCCATGGATGTTTCATCCATCCACCTTCATACCACGAGTGGAATACACTCTCTCGCACGTTATCACGGAAATAAGGATCGTTGAACCCCTTGATCGGAATTACATTTTGGAGATCACCATTAAATATCGTGCCTCCCGGAAGGTCAAATTCTTCACCTCTTGTATCAAGTGGGAAGTCCGGCACAGCGAGATAATTATCCACTCCTTTTCCATACCGGAACCATTCAGGGTAAAAGGACATTAACGCAATAGCATCAGGAAGGTAGACCTCCTTCACAAATTTCACCGCTTTTTCCATAAGGAATTTTAGCTTCATCAACTTCTCCATATTAAGTGTCGCCTGATTGTCAAGATTAATAGGATTCGCGACTCCTCCAATGGCGAGATTCTGAATATGTGGATTTTTACCTCCAAGCAAAGCACACGCAGAATCAGCATACCTTTGGTACTCAAGTGCTTGTAAATAATGTGTTACAGCAATAAGATTGACTTCCGGTGGCAGTTTCATTGCAGGATGTCCCCAATACCCATTGGCAAATGGTCCGAGCTGTCCACTTGAGACAAATTTTATTAACTTCTCTTTAACGGCCTTAAAATCTGATACTCCATTATACGGCCAGTTTGATAGACTCTGGGCTATACGTGCTGCCTTCTTAGGATCACCATTCAAAGCTGAAACAACATCTACCCAATCCAGAGCAGAGAGATGATAAAAATGCACCATGTGGTCGTGAATCGCATGTGTACCAATTATTATGTTTCTTATATACTGCGCATTTAACGGAACCTCGAGTTTTAGGGCATTTTCAATAGCCCTGACTGAAGCTATAGCATGAACTGTTGTACAAACACCACAAATTCTCTGGGTTATAACCCAGGCGTCCTCCGGCTCTCTCTTCCTCAAAATTAACTCGATCCCGCGCCACATCTGAGTGGATGACCATGCATTTTTTACACGGCCATTCTCTACTTCAACTTCAATTCTTAAATGACCCTCAATTCTTGTAACGGGGTCTATTCTAATTTTTGTTGCCATTCTTTAAACCTCCTTTGCAGGAAAAACAGGGAAAGTTTTAACAAAAACAAGGTAAATCATGAATTCAAAAGAAACAATCCCAATCGTTATCATGGTCTCCATAAAAGATGGGAAGTAAACCCAGTTATTTCCCGGATTCCATGCTATTAGATACACGTTAAATCTGTATAAAGCACCCGCAAAAAGATACATGATAGAGTAGACAAATATTTTTCTTGGTGTTAACTCATGTCTCTTTTGCCATAACAAAACGGATGGGAACACAAAAAGAAATATCTCAATCCAGAACATAAGAGAGAGAAATCCACTCGTGAAAACAAGTTTTATCTTACCCCATAGAAGCAATTCGAGGAATCTCATTATCACCCAGCCAATACCTATATAAACCATATAGATTGAAAGTTTCCTGAGAAGTCGGGTTTCGTAAGGTCTCCTGAAATAGTAAGAAGAAATAAGTGATTCCGCCGCAGTGACTGCATATCCCATGAGAATTACCGAAGAGAGGAAATAAAGTGGTAGAAATCCGGAATGCCAGAGTGGGTGTAATTTTCCAAGAGAGATCAAATGAATCGATCCGAGTGAAGACTGATGTAAAGTAGGCAATATCAGACCGAGGACAGCAGCTACCATGACAATTTTCTCAATCTTTTCGCGGTCCCATCCTGTCCGCTCTGCGACTACAGGAGTAAGTTCGACCCAGAGTACCAATGTATAGGCCATAATACAAACTGCTACTTCAAATAGCACTGAGGATGTATTCCACCTTGCGGGAATAAAAAATCCATAAGTGTTCCAGTACCGACCAAGATCAATTATCACAGAAAAACCAGCCATCGTGTATCCAAGGGCACTTGTTAAAAGAGCACTTCTCATCAATGGCGAAAATTCCCTTTTGTTTAATATATAAATCAGGATGGCAAGGGCATATCCACCACATCCAAGAGCGGACCCGACAACGACATCATAGGCAATCCAGATTCCCCACGGATAACCATTGGATAGATTCGTTACTGCTCCCAGACCTTCTGTGAATCTGATAACGAGAAAAATTACCATTAAGACGACAAAAAATGAGAAGAAAAGGAAAGTCTTTGTCACAATTTTTCCTTTCATAACCTCAAACTTGGTTTCCTGTATCATGATCCCTCCTCCTTTTCGGAGCGTTTTAGAACAAGGTAAAGTGCACCTACTGTTAAAAATGGCGGGACCACAATCTCATATATTCCATGCTGTATAGTTTCAGATATCCTCGCAGGAGATTCTTTAAGCTTAGGAAATCCAAGATCCTGGAAACTTATACCCTTAGGGGCAAGATAAAATACAGATGTACCTCCTGCATCTCTTTCTCCATAAACCCTCGGATAATATCGTTCAGGATGGTCCTTTATCCGTTTTTTCGCTTCATAGAGTAATTCGTATCTTTTACCGAAAACAATCGCACCTGTAGGACAAACATCAGCGCATGCAGTTGTACCTTTTTCCTTTAAGTAGGTATCCTTGCACATGTCACACTTGACTATATGAGGAATAGCCTTATGCCATTCAAATTTAGGAACTTCGAACGGACAGGATACCATGCAGTATCTGCACCCGATACACCTGTTGCCGTCCCAGAAAACAATGCCAGTTTTCTTATCTTTTTGCATAGCACTCACAGGACAGGCAGATACACAGGCAGGATGAACACAGTGCATGCACTGTCTTTTAACAAATGAAGTTTTTGTCCCGTCCTTAGATTTGTAAAGTTTGATTATAGTCTTGGTTTTTGCAGAAAGATCAACGGCCATATCATGAATTCCATCACGCTCAAGCTCAGGTGGTAGATGATTCACCCTTTTACAGGCGACTGTACAGGATTTACAGCCTATACATTTCGTTGCATCGTAAAGCATTGCGTACCACTCATCAGAGGGTCCTTTGTAAGACGCTCCGAGGGATTTTGGGAATAATGCAGCGCCAGCTGCTATGGCAGCGCCTTTTTTTAGGAATTTCCTCCTGTCAGGATTCTTTGGTTTTTCCTTCATGATCCACCTCCCGTTTGTCCGGGAGCTTAGTCGCTATCACTCCTGCGGCTCCAAGTGCAGCTCCAATAGCAGCAGAAGCAGCTGCCACCCCTGCAACAGTAACTTTACCCTGTTTCACTGTTATTGGAGGATACTGCTCCGGTGGCACAGCTTCCTGAGGCTTTACCTTAAACTTTACGGGAAGGAAGAATCCGACTTTCGGCTGGGTACATCCTATGCATGGATGTCCAATTCCAATAGGCCATACCCCTACGTCATTAAATTGGGTGGTGGGACAATTTGCATAGGTTACCGGGCCCTTGCATCCCAATTGATAGAGACACCATCCCTGACGATGTCCTTCGTCTCCGAATTCTTTAGCAAATCTTCCAGCATCAAAATGTGCTCTTCTCGGACAATGATCGTGAATCCTTCTACCGTAGGCAAATTTAGGTCTATTGTACTTGTCCAATTCCGGAATTTTCTTGAACGTTAAAACATAGAGTAATGTTGCAAGAATATTGTATGGGTTCGGTGGACATCCCGGAACATTGATGACAGGTTTATCTTTCATTATCTGAAGAACACCTGAAGCACCAGTGGGATTAGGATCAACTGACTGTACTCCTCCAAAAGATGCACAGTTTCCAATTGCTACGATAGCACTGGCTTTGTTTCCAACCTCATTAAGAATATCAATTGCTTTTTTACCACCGATCTGGCAGTAAATTCCATTGTCTTTTGTGGGGATTGAACCCTCGACTACACATATAAATTTACCTTCATATTTGTTTATCATGTGATAAAGTACATCTTCTGCCTGTTTACCAGCGGCAGCCATAAGTGTTTCATGGTAGTCGAGTGAAATAATATCCAGAATGAGCTTTGCGAGAGCAGGATTAGAAGCTCTTAAAAGTGATTCAGTGCATCCAGTACATTCTTGAAAATGGAGCCATATAACAGGGGGTCTCATAGGGGATTTAACGGCAGCTTCGAGTTTTTTAACAAAGCCAACAGGAAGACCCATTGTAGCCGCAGCTATGGTGAGGAGCTTAATGAACTCCCTCCTGCTTATACCCTCAGAAATGCCGGGCAGATAGCCATATCTACTCATGGTTTCCTCCTTTCTATTTTTCTATGCGCATAATCTCCACAACCAGAGTATAACCATGTATGCCAAAATGTCAAGTTTTAAATATTTTGATTTCAATTAAAATTTTAATAAATCAAACCAATTGGATTAATTTATAAATAAAATTGCATATATTTAATTCTTGTAAGGGCCATTTATAATGCGAATCCTCGATTAATTTGAGAACTTATCTCAATCTGCCTCAAATATACTATTGCATATTTATGCAATCTCGTGACATCCTGACAAGCAACATCGAATCTTTTTTCGTAAAATGTATGTTTTCGACAATAGACACTCTCCACGAATTACCCCCTGAAGTGTTTAAAATTACTTAAAGTTGATAAAATTTTGTGACTAATAAGTTTCTTTGCTTAAATACATTTCGGTCGATATTTAACTATTGACATTGTTTTTAAGATATAGTACAATTGGACTATGCATATACCTGATGGATTTCTTTCAATGCCTGTTGCTGCTTCCACTTATGCCATCTCTGGCGCGTGGGTGGGTTACTCCATAAAAAAGGTGAGAGATGAAGCCGGTGAAAAAGCTGTACCGACAATGGGAGTCCTCGCCGCCTTTATTTTTGCCGCCCAGATGATCAATTTTCCGGTGGCTGGTGGAACAAGTGGACACCTCGTTGGTGGAACATTACTCGCGATATTATTTGGTCCTT
>CAYNMM010000057.1:0-55916 GCA_964398355.1 uncultured bacterium | reverse complement strand
GTAATATCTTTTGTCAAAGAAGGGGAGCTGTGAATGGTGATTTTCTTTCCTTAAGAAAGGGAAGATGTGTATAGTTGCCGATGTCAACGAAATATAAGAACTACAGAGAGTTTTTAAGATATGAAATTTCATTTGTAAAATTTAGACTAATCTGTTGGAACCACTTGAGTCATAACAATGAAATCAGTCTTTCCCCCCACCTTATTAATTCCCCTCATACAAGGGAAACGGATGGCATTAAATAAATCTAAAGGAGAAGATTTCCGCGTCATCTTTCAGCAAGGATTGGACTCATGAAAGTGCCTGAAACTTTGGAACAAGCAAACAAAAAAGCAGCCTCCGGCCTCATAAGGATGTAGTTCTTATCCAACCATTTTTAATTTTCCAAAAGGCAGAGGGGATTTATCAGAAGTCCCATTTCTAAGCTCCCCCCTGCATTTTTGAGAGCTTGGCTCATTATATCATAATACTACCTGAACTGTAAAGTGTGTGTTAAATGCATTGTATTTACTTTGATTTATAAACCATCTATCAATATGCTTCCGGTGTTCACCTGATATCTATCCAATATGGGATCATGTAAAGATACGGCGAATTCAACAATTGGGAATAGGATTTAACTCCGGACGACGGTGCCATCCAGGGCCTCTTCTTACCCGGAAAGATTTTGATTTGGTACTTTCCTGTAATTCCTGCAAGCGAGGCGGCCTCTTTGATCGCGTCATTCAAACCACCTATTTCATCAACAAGTCTAATTTCTTTTGCACGCATTCCACTCCATACTCTTCCCCGTCCTATTGCATTCACCGAATCCTTACTTATTCCACGGCACTCGGAAACACGAGTAATAAATTTCTCATATCCCCACTCTAACTCTTTTGCAAGAATATTCCACTCCTCATTCGTATACTTCTTAAATGGAGAATAGCCGTCGGCCATCTTGCCCGTCTTCAAAATCTTCGTATTTACTCCGATTTTTGAGATAAAGTCCTTAAACACCACCTTTCCTCCAAGAATTCCAATAGATCCTGTGATAGTGGTATTATCAGCAAAAATTTTCGTTCCGGGAGCTGAAATGTAGTATCCGCCGGAAGCCGCAAGCCACCCCATTGAGACAACAAGAGGCTTCTCCTCCCTCAGTTTCATCAGTTCCTGCCACATAATCTCGGAAGCAATTGCATCGCCCCCTCCAGAATTAATCCTCAAAACAACTGCCTTCACATTTTTATCTTTCCGAAGTTTCCTTACAAGATCGACCATAGTTTCTGATCCTATAGAGCTACCAAAAAGTCCATTTGAACTTTCACCGTTGACAATCGAACCTTCGGCAGTAATCACTGCAATAACGGGGGTTTCCCACCCTTCATCAACTCTCCTAATAGGTCTATACAATGAAAAACTCTTTCCTTTTTTCCCTTCGTCAATATCGGTTTCATGCACTATTTCATCCACAAGTCCGTATTTCAGAGCTTCATCAGAGTTGAAGTAACCTATTGAATCCATCAGCATTTCGAGGCTATCTTGACTCATTCCACGAGAAGATGAGACCTCTCTAACAAACACTTTCATGAAATCTTTTAAAAGTTCCATTGTCTGGAGGCTATCATACTTTGAAATACTGGACCTCGTGAAAGGCTCAACAGCGCTTTTGTACTCCTTTATGTGATACAGCTCTGCCTCAATTCCCAATTTCTTCATCAAATCAAGAAAATAAAATTTAGTGGCAACAAAACCCGGAATTATTACATCTCCAACAGTCTGGATGTAAACTTTACTGCCTGCTGAAGCGAGATAATATGTGATTGGATTGTACACACTCGAGTAAAAATAGACTTTCTTGCCTTTAAACTTCATCCTTTCAACAATATTTCTCAGTTCTTCTGCCTGATTCAGTGTCAGGTGAGGATTTCTGAGTTTGATCAAAACTTCTTTAATCCCGTTATCTTCTGCAATACTATTGAATCTCTCTACAAGGTCAAAAAATGAGTTTGAGTGTGAAAACAATTTGAATCTTCTAACCTCTGGATATTTTCCCGTTAAAATAATTTCCACTTTCTTATTTCTCCTGAATTTCAATGCGGATTCGTATTGCTCTTTGGAGATAAGGATTGTGCTGTAGATTGAATCTTTCCGTCCTCTGAATCCCAACCCTAAATTTCCAGAATTTAGCATTATTCCAACGCCAAGATCTCCTTCCTTATCCGCATCAAAGGTAAAAGTTAAGCCTTTAATGGGTTGGAAAATCAAGCCTCCTCCATATCCTTCAACGGAATCCGAATAACTTATCCGCCCGTAAAATCTAACCACATCATCGAACAATCTAACACCGATTGCCCCGTTAAGCCTGTACATATCTTTTGAAAAATTGCCATATCCATTAACAGTTAGAAATCTTTTCACCCGCTTTATGAAACCAAAACGATAGGAAAAATTGTCACTCTTAGAAATGCCAAATCCAAGAAATGTTCCGTTTCCGATCTTGAATCCTGTTGAATAGTAGTAAGTGTAGTTTGTATCCAGTTTTGAAAATCCAAAACCGTAAAATCCGAGCATCACACCAAAATTTATAGGTGCATCCTGAGTATCAGGGAAGTCTGCAATAGCTTCAAATCCAGGAGTTAAACCAATAGAGGCTGGATTTTGAAACACTCCTTCACTCCTAAAGGGGAAAGCTGAACTGCCATAAAAGTTTAAAAGCATAAATAAAATGACTAACTGCATACCACAACCTCCTATTGGAATAAGATTGAAGTAAAAACCAGAAATCGTATATTGTCAATTATAGGAGATGGTGTTCGAAAAAAATATTTTACCAGTAATCACTTCCTTAACTTTGTGGGAAAATTCTCTTATATTTCCCCTCCTCCTTGCAGGAATATCCATCCCAACCTCCCTTACCACATGTGGGAGCTTCGCTTATACATTCCCCTCCCGCTTTGCGGGAGGGGATTAAGGGGAGGGTGCCCCCTCCTTAATCCTCCCCCACAGTGCTATCGCACTGCGGGGGAGGAGGTTATTTTGTTCACTCCATTCAAAGTGCAGAAATATACAAATATTTTGAATATTTATACATCACTCTAAAAAACATGGGTAATGTCAGGATTAAGGGGAGGGTGCCCCCTCCTTAATCCTTCCCCGCAATGCTTTGCATTGCTGGGGTGAGGTTATTTTGTCCATTTTATTCAAAGTGCGGAATATACAAAAATTCTGAATATTTACACATTATCTTGAAAAACATGGGCAATATCAGGATTTACGAGACCCCAAGACACTATTGCATATCGATGGGGAAATTAAAGAAATTACATTCCACCTTTACTCCAGAAGCATTTCCTTTTGAAAAGTCTCATTAGAAGATGAAAAATTTCTCCTTTAACATTGTTTTTACTACTCTTATCGGCTATTCAGTCCCATACGTTCCCTCCTACTACTACGAATTTGGTGAGATGAAATGGGTAGCACTTCATCCAGAACAAAAATGAATCGCTGTTGAATTTTTACACAAAAAAGCGAAAAACAAAGTCTGAAATAAAGGCCTTACAAACACACTCTCTCAGATTAATGAAAAGGAGAGGAATATAAACTTAGAATATATCCTCCCAATTTATCCCCCTTTTCTCATTCTCAGCTCTTTCAGAAATTTTAAGAGCTCATGATAACTCATGGTATTTATCACATCCTTCTTTTCAAGCCAGCCTCTACGGGCGACGCCGACACCCAGTCTCATGCTCCAGAGCTGGCCTATATTGTGTGTATCTGTTCCGATGGTAAACTTCACACCCTTCTCACGTGCGCGCATCACATTGACATCATTAAGATCGAGTCTATCATAATATGCGTTAATTTCCAGCAGAGTTCCGGTTTCAGCCGCGACTCTGATCACCTCTTCTATATCAACATTGTAACCTTCCCTTTGAGAAATAATCCTCCCGGTTGGATGGGCAATTGCATGTACATAGGGATTCTCCATGGCTTTTATAATTCTTTTAGTAACATCCTCGGTTTTTGACCATATATGAATAGCTGCTACTACAAAATCGAGTTCTTTCAAAACGTCATCTGGATAGTCCAGTGTTCCATCCTGCAAAATGTCTACTTCGGTGCCGGCAATCAGCTTCACTCCATCGAGTTTTTTGTTTAACTCTCTTATTGTCTCAGTCTTCTCAAGAAGTTTATCTATTTCAAGGCCGTGAGCATACTTTGCACTTCTTGAATGGTCGCAAACAGCTATATATTCGTAGCCCATTTTCCTCGCACACTCAGCTATTTCCTCGAGTGTAGCTGTCCCATCCGAATATTTACTGTGAACATGGAGATCCCCTTTAATATCTTTTAACTCAACGAGATCGGGCAATTTTCCTTTCTGTGCAGCCTCAATTTCTCCCCGATCTTCCCTCAACTCAGGAGGTATCCAGATTAATCCAAGTGATTTATAAACTTCTTCCTCTGTTACACCAGCAATTTTCTCATCGCCGCGAAAAACGCCGTACTCTGATATTTTCATATTTAATGATTTTGCAATACTTCTCAGATGAATATTGTGTTCCTTCGAGCCCGTAAAGTACTGCAACGCAGCACCATAGGATTCTTCGGGGACAACTCTCAAATCCACCTGATACCGATCATTGAAGATGCATGAGCCTTTGGTATCCCCATGGGCAAGTATCCGTGTAACACCAGGCAGTTTTGTAAAATAATCAATAATTTTTCGTCCATTCTCGCCTGTTGTGAGAATATCAAGGTCACCCACTGTTTCCTTCATTCTCCTGAATGAACCGGCTGGTGAGATTCTTTTCACTTCTTTCAATTCCTTCATTCTCTCGATAATCTCCTCTACAAGAGGGATAGCAAGACCAAGTGGGATCCTTTCAGACATCTTTTTGAATAGTTCAAGACCTTTCTTTATATTTTCGATCTTCTTTGGCCCCATACCTGGCAACTTTTCAAGACTCCCATCCTCAAGCACCCTCTTGAAATCCTCAACTGTCCGCACACCAAGTTTATCATAAGCAAGTTTCAGAGTCCTTGGCCCTATTCCCTGAACATCCATTAACTTCAGGAGATCCTGAGGAACTTTTGACATCACCTCGTCGTATCGCGATATTTTTCCGGTTTCCAGAAATTCTATTATTTTCTCAACCATACCCTTACCAATTCCCGGAATCGCATCGAGTCCCTTGGGACCTTTCGTTTTGTAGATTTCTTCAACATCATCAGGATAATCTTCAAGTACACGGGCTGCTTTTCTATAAGCATTAACCCTAAAGGGATTTTCTCCCAGAAACTCCAATCCATCTGCAATTTTCTCAAACATTTCCGCAATAATCTTGTTCTTGTTCATATTTTTACATTGTTCAAGAAGATAAATAATGTCAAGTGGTACGAAAAAGGTGTTCGAAAAATATTTTTCCAGTGATCATTTCCCCTTCCACTTTGCGGAAAAACCCTCTTTATCTCTCCCTCCTGCTTGCGAGAAAATCCACCCATTCTCTCCCCTCCCGCAAAGCGGGAGGGGATTAAGGGGAGGGCAGAAACATCATTACTCGCTTTTACCCATCAAGTTTGCCTTTTTGCCCCCTCCTTGATCCTCCCCCGCAATGCTCTGCATTGCGGGGGAGGAGGTTATTTTGTTCACTCTATTCAACGTGTAGAAATATACAATTGAATATTTATACATCACTCTAAAAAGCATGGGTAATGCCAGGATTAAGGGGAGGGTGCCCCCTCCTTAATCCTTCCCCCACGCCTCTTCGAGGCGTGGGGGAAGGACATTAAAAATTGCATTCCTGTTTTCTTTTAAAGCAATTTTTTCGAACACCCTCTGAGAAGTTATGTCGAACAAAAAACATTTGCCCATTGAGAGAAAATCTATCATTTAGTCATATCGTGATGTTATAACTTATAATTAGATTTAGACGAGGAGGTGCGAAATGATTATTTTACTTGCAATCTTTATGCAAATGAATCCTGTGCTTCGATATAACAAAAGTCAATTTGACTCCACTCACTTCACAGGTGCATTTGTAAGCTTCAACTATGAAAGAGACACGTCATCATGGTTTTTCATGGACTATGGCGCAATCCTGCAAATTTCAGGGGACATGAGTGTTGATATGAGGATTCGATTTAAACGTGGAAACGACAGTACTTACCCATTTTATATCTGGCATGACATAGGAGCCATGGACTATCAGAAAGCTCTTCTCCTGTACAACCATGGAAATTTCTCCGCTGGCTTTGGTATCGATGCCCCTAAATTATCTCAAGGGTATTTTACGACTCTATTTTTTAGTGGAGAGGAACCTGGGTTCAGCCAGGTCAAATTTTCTTATAAGACAAAGAATTTTTCGTTTAATTTTTTGACCGGACAGATGAAGGAGCTCAAAACTTCTCCATTCTGGCCAGAACCTTCCACCAAGTATTTTTCATTTCATAGTGTTGGCTACAGATTCAAAAATAACCTGGAAATTCGCTTCAGTGAGGCTGCACTCTTCAAAAGTTTTGGAGATAATACAGTTGACTGGTACCTTCTCGATCCTTTCGCTCTGTGGTATCCGAGGCAGGCCAATTATGGGAAGTCTGACATAAATGCCGCATGGATGTTTAGTTTTAACTGGGTGACATCACTTTCTTCCTTGATTTATGGAGACTTTTTGATTGATGATACACCTTATAAGAGGGCTGCTGATGAAAATCCGCGCGTTGGAGGCCTCATTGGTTACAAAATAGAAAAGGCAGATTGGCTTTCTATTCTGGAGGTTTCATTTGTGACAAGGTACACTTACTCTTATTATCCAGGTAGACTCTATCTCAGCTGGTTTTTTGACAATTTCCCGCTCGGGACATTAACAGGTACTGATTTTATCAAATTGAGTATGTTTCTCGAACATTCCAACTCTCTATCGGGATACGTTGAAATATTATTTCAGGGAGAAGGGAAAGCTGGTGAACCTTTTGAGCTTGGTCACTTATCCAAAAAAGTTCTTCTGAGCGGTGATGTGAAGAAATTTTTCAGGATTTCTATGGGATACAAAAAAGATATAACTGGATTCAACATGATCTTAATACCCGGGGTCATTTATGACGGAAACCTGAATGCGTCTATAAGTTTATCTTTAAGGAAGGTTATAAAGTTTTAGAATGTCTACATATAGAGAATTAATCTATGGAATATGTGAACTCACACCGAAAAATCTGGATGTAATCGTATCCTCAGTCTGACAAAATTTTTTACGATTCAATTCTAAGGTCTATTGAGTTAACGCTTTTTCGGGAAGGATTTTTCCTACACGCCTTTTTATTCAGAATGTATCCGGAATTAAGACATCCGTTATAATGTTCCGGGTTGCAAACAGACAAAAATTTCGTGCAAATCAGTAGTCTGCTTTTCAACTGCATTATTGAGCAAAAATATTCAAGACCCACGGAGGAAATAAGTCATACACAAGACAATAAATGACCACATATCCGGTCATCTTTCATTTAACATTGAGAGAGGGAAGCAAAAATACTTTTGCATACATCCAATGGATCCTGTGTCCTGGGACTCTACTAATTAATTTTCGTGAAGGAGAGTTCACTGCGAGTCTTTTTACACTCTTTAGTCTATGCTTTACAGAGGGTTAAATGATAGGAAAGTAAATTCTCCACCCCCTCCGTGCTGCCTCTCTGCCCCAGGAAGCTATTAATGTAATATGCAATTTTTCTTCCGTAAACGAGTCGTGACAGAAATTCCCGTTTCCACAGGAAAATTTGAGGATCAGGTCGAGAATCTTTCCACGGGGATGGGGTAAAAATTTTTTACGTTCGTAAAAAATTTTTACCCCATCCATTCAACATAATAGATTTCTCTCACAAACTTTGACCTCTGGATAGGAAATTCTATGCACTTAGCCGTAAAAAATCGTCTTTCAGAAACAGAACATCAAACTCTTTATTAATTGTATATGAAAGGTTTAAAATTTTACAAATGTTTCCATTTACTGCTTTTGTTGACCAGGAAGATCTGAAGCTCGGATTATTAATAGCAATAGTAAATCCCAGGGTTGGGGGTGTACTTCTTACCGGTGAGAAGGGAACCGGGAAAACCACTCTGGTTCGTTCCCTTGCAGAAATCCTCCCAGAGATCGAGGCTGTAAAGGGGTGCCCCTTCCATTGTGATCCCTACGACCGTTCTAAACAATGTCCAGAATGTAGAAGAAGGGAAAACATAGAAATAGAGAAAATCCCTATGAGAATAGTTGAGCTTCCTCTTGGCGCTACTGAAGAGATGGTTCTGGGAACGATAAACATTGAGAAGGCCGTGAGAGAAAAAACTATATCATTTGAAATGGGGATACTCGGGAAAGCCAACAGGAATATTTTATACATTGATGAAGTGAATCTTCTCCCCGATTATCTTGTTGATGTAATTCTTGATGCTGCTGCAACAGGCTGGAATACCGTTGAGAGGGAAGGGATTTCCTATTCACATCCAGCAGAATTTATTCTTATAGGCAGCATGAATCCGGAGGAAGGGGATTTGAGGCCTCAATTGCTTGATCGTTTTGGTCTCAGTATAGAGGTCAAACCACTCAAGGATCCCTATCTACGGGTTGAGGTCTATAGAAGAAGAGAAGATTATGACAGAGACCCCGAAAGGTTCAGAAAAAGATACGAACAGGACCAGCAAAGCCTGAAGGAGAGGGTAATTAACGCGAGAGAAATACTGAAAGACGTAGAGATTCCGGACGAAATTATGTTACGGACTTCCGAACTGCTGATAGAACTTGGAGTAAAATCCAATCGAGCCGAGATCACAACATTTCGTGCGGCGAGTGCAGTTGCAGCGCTTGAAGGACGTACCATAGTTACCTGGCAGGATATTGAAAGAGTCGTCAAGTTTGCTATTTTCCATAGAATTCCCGGGGATAAAGTTGAAGAAGTCAAAAAGATACTCGCGGAAAAAATAGAAAATAAAATTGAAGTTCCACAAGATGAAAACGTGAAGAGAAATGCGAAGGGGATCATCGATTTCTTTGTACAAAAAATAAAGGGTGATTGGGGCGAAAAAAAAAAGTTAGCACAGATTGAAAAACAAAGAACGGGGACCAAGCCATTAATCTCTGAACTTGGTATCAAGGGTAAGGAAATTTTCCTCGGTAAAGATTACAAGAGGCAATTCGTAGAGCTCGATTTTGGGAAAGTAAATGAGGGAATAAAACCTGGAAAAGGTAAAAGATTCATATCTTCAAACAGAGGAAAACGTGTGGCTGACAAATTTTACCAAAGGGGGGAGCGTGTCGATATTTTCTTTACCATGCTCAGAATGTTAAAAATGGGAAGGGAACAGGTTGAAGAGCTGAGGGCCGCGAGGTATCAAGAGCCAAAAAAGCGGTTAATTCTCATCCTCCTTGATGCAAGTGACTCCATGGAGAAAGTTATAAATTCAACACGAGAGGCAGTAATAAACATCCTGAAATCAGGTTATGTAACCCGTGACGAAATTGCGCTTATTTATTTTCAGGGAAAGAATGCAAAAATTGCAATAAAGCCAACACGAAATGCCATTTATGCAGATGAGAAACTGAGAAGCATACGTGTAAAAGGTTCAACCCCTCTATCCATAGGATTGCGTAAATCCATCGATTTTATAAGAAAAATAAAAAATGAGTACAAGCATACGGTATTTGTTTTAATATCAGATGGAAACCCAAATATTTCAGACTCCGGAGATGCTGTTGCAGATTCTTTGAAATATGCAAGAAAACTTCAAGAGCTTGCTGACCTGCGTATATTTATTAATCCAAACCCAAGTCCTCTGGATACTCCGCGAAAAATTGCTTCTGCACTTCGTGCCAGATACATAGAATTGAAATCGGAAGAGAAAACTGGAGAGGTTTTCAGAAAATATCTTAAATAAAGGATTGGAGTCATGTCTGCTTAAAAAGGTTTTTTAGTGAATTTGATCGGGTTTCAGCATAATACCATTTGACCTCTTAAAAATTCCATTAGGTGAAATTCAACGAAATGAATTCCATGACTTCTTATTGGCATATTCTCAAGCTTTTCCATATTGTAAACCCGGTCACCAACTGTACTTCAGTGTTTTAGCCGGGTACCTTCGTTACAGAAATTTTTTGCTCTCCAACTACCCAGATTGCATTACTCCTTAACAGGGTACTTGCTCCAAGAATAAAATCTATTCGTGTTTGAAGTGCATCCTCAATACCAGATAAGTCCATCATCAGAAATTCCTCATCTTTGAGCTCAAGTTCTCCAATATGGAGATCTCCGCTAAAAACATCGACGATGTCTACACCTCCCATTGGATCTTTGACCTCTATTGAATAAAGAGGTGTTATTTCATAGGCATAATCACCGAGGTGATTGCCATTTACCACAGAAAATCCTGCTCCTGTATCAAAAAGGGCAGTTACTTTAGAATCTCCGAGATTCATTTGAAAAGTTACAAGGCCCTTTATTTTTGTAATCTCCATGCCATCATCTGATACCCTGTTTTTCTCAGCAAATCCCACTTTTAATTCTTTAAAATCCAGAATAAGGGGATGGGAATAGAGAACATCAGTCCCGCAAGTCATAAGTGCGTCAACGGGCAATTGTTTCAAGAAATCTTTATCAATTGTCACATCTAAATTTCCGAATTTCTCACCGAAGAGTTCAACCTCTCTAAGTTTCACAATTTCTCTCGATTGCTCTCTGATTGCTCCTCTCACTGTAGTCTCCCGCCATACTTTTAAATCACGGGTCATTTCGTCAATGATGGATGACGTTGTAGCCCCTGTATCAAGATTTGCCCATCCTTTTTGTCCATTCACGCTTACAGGGACAAGTAAAAGCCATTCATGGATAATAAAAGAGTCCATTATAAATCTCCCGGGGCCTCAAAATTTTTGATTTCGACCCCTTTTAGAATTCTCGAAACGAGTCCTTTCAGGACTTTACCGGGTCCTACTTCAATAAATTTGCTAACTCCGATACGCGAGGCCTCCTTTATAGACTCGACCCATTTAACGCTTCCCGTGAGCTGTTTTTTCAACGCATCTTTTATTTCACCAACATCTACAGTTGCGTGGGCAGTATAGTTGGGGATAATGGGAACATTGGGTTTTTTAAATTCTATCTCATCAAGGAATCTGGCGAATTCTTGAGCAGGTTCCTTCATTAAGGGACTATGAAAAGCTGCAGACACACGGAGAGGAACCACTCTTTTCGCCCCTTTCTCTTTCAGAGCTTTCATCGCCAATTTTACAGACTCGATTTCTCCTGAAATTACAATCTGTTCAGGAGAATTTATATTGGCGACCACCACAGTTCCCTCAACTTCCTCCAATATATTTTCAATTTCTTCAACAGACATCTTGCTTATTACGGCTGCCATTGTTCCCGGATATTTCCTACCAGCCTCTGACATCAACTCTCCTCTTTTTCTCACCACAATGAGACCAGTTTCAAAATCGAAGACACCTGAAGCATACAGAGCTGTAAACTCACCAAGGCTATGACCAAGCACGACATCAGGTTCTATTCCTGCCTCTTTTTTCAAGAATTCAAAGGCAGTTGCTCCTGCGATAAATAGTGCCGGCTGTGCATTTCTGGTTTCCGTAAGTTCCTTTTCGGGTCCCTCAAACATCAATTTCAGGATATCAAATCCGAGAATATCGCTGGCTTTATTCATCAACTCCTTTGCTGGAGAGTACTCCTCGTACATTTTTTTACCCATTCCAACGTACTGAGATCCCTGGCCGGGAAACATAAATGCTTTTTTCATCATTTTCCTCCATCAATTAACTTCTTTAAGGACAAATCCTTTCAAATAAAAACTTTCGGGGAATCCAAGCAAGATGGGATGATCCTTTGCCTGGATCAGTTTTTCAAGGACATAAAACTCACGGCCATACTTTCTTGCTGCCTGATAAAAGCTGTCCAGCAGATCATCTTCTCCAATATACTGAGAGCAGGAAAACGTAAAGACCATTCCGCCCGGCTTTAAAACATTTAGTACACCATCATGAAGTGCAATATACCCTTTCCTGGCATTTTCTTTTGAGCGTCTCTTATGTGTAAAAGCGGGAGGGTCGACTATGACGAGATCAAATTTTTCTCCCGCAAATAGCATCTCGTTTAAAAAGTCATCCACTTCCTTCTTGAATGTTATTACCCGGGTTGAATCAAAACCGTTGAGTCTGACATTCTCTTCAAGTATTTTTATAGCGGTAGAGGATCTATCAACTGCAAAGACCCTTTTGACTCCTGCTTTTAACAGGTTAAGCGTAAATCCTCCTGTATAACTGAAGAGATCAAGGGCATTTTCAACATCTCTCGCATATTTTCTGACAATTGCACGATTTTCTCGTTGATCAAGGAAAAATCCTGTTTTCTGCCCATTTTCTATGTCAACGAGAAATTTCAGGCCATTTTCCTGAATCTCTATTGGACCAGAAAGCTCACCATAAACAACCCTTTTTACAGGCTCAAGTCCTTCATCCTTCCTTTTCAGGGAATCATTTTTTTCATAAATAAATTCTGGATCAAAAACGTCCACAAGCGCGTTTATTATTTCCCTCTTCTTTCTCTCCACTCCCAGGGAAAGGATCTGGAAGACAAATCCTTTATTATACTTATCAACGATTAATCCTGGTAAATAGTCTGACTCACCAAAAACGACCCGAAAGGAATCTGCATCAGGATATATTTTCTTCCTATATTCAAGTGCTTTATAGATCCGCTCCTTAATGAAGGGGTAGTCAAATTCCACATGGCCACGTGAATATACTCTTAAAGCGAGTGTAGAATTCGGGTTGAATATTGCAGAGCCAATGAATCTCCCTTTAGTGGTATAAACGAGGACCGAGTCGCCTGGTCTGGCGTTTCCCGTCTCCACAACTTTTTTTGAGTAAATCCAGGGGTGACCCAGGAAATATTTTCCCTTAACCTTTACTTTCTCCATTTCTTTTTAAGTTCGTCAAAATAGGGCTTAAGTCGATAAAAGGTATCTTCGAGAGCCTCAGGTATAACTTTTATGTCGGCAAGTACAGGCATGTAGTTTGTATCACCATTCCAGCGTGGGACAATGTGAAGATGTACATGCTGGTCAAAGCCTGCACCGGCTACTCTGCCAATATTCATACCAATGTTAAATCCCTCGGGTTTCATAACCTTTTTCAAAATTTTTACCACTTCCTGGGCAAGTGTAAACATTTCTGTAATTTCCTCTTCCTTCAAAAGTTCGAGAGCCCCCACGTGTGAATACGGTGCAATCATAAGGTGACCTGAGTTGTACGGGAAAATGTTCATAATCACAAAAACATGTTTTCCTCTGAAGAGGATCATATTTTCTTCATCCTTGTTCTGAGCCGGTTTAACGCAGAAGATACATCCCACCTTATCCAGGTCGTTTTCGAGTATATATCTCATTCTCCATGGTGCCCACAGTCTTTTCATCACAACAAACCTCCAGAGAAGTTTGGATTTTATTATAAAGTTAAATTCTTCGTAAGGTTGATGATGTACCATTCAGAGAAATCTTGATGAAGTATTGTGGAAGTCTTCCTAAACTCAGAAGACCATTAAATCTAAATCTTTTGCCACGTCACAGATAAAATGAATGCATAAAAAACAATCCGGAAGTTCAGTAGAAGCCTTTATATGACTCCTGATCACATGACTCAACTTTTGAAACTGTATCCAACAACCAATTAAGAAAAATGCAGAGCCATTACTAAGGTGTTAAAAATTTCCAATAGTATCATAAACCACCTGAGCTCTGATCTCTCTAATCAAAGTTTGTTAGCTTTTGTATGAATTTTACTTTCCTTTTAAGCTAACTCCTTTTAACAGTTCATAAATCCCAATTAATTGTTGTTCTACTCTATAAATGCGTCTTTCAGGTAAAGGGCAATGTCTTTAAATACCAATACCCTGGTGGCTCGTGACAAATTGGCAAGGCAAATTGGACACATGGTCACGACATTTTTACCGAATTTCTCGAGCTCATCAACTCTTCTCTTCGCTATACCCAAGGCTTTTTCAGGAAAGAGAGATTCAACCGGACCACCACAACAGAATGTCAACTTACCTGCATTGTCAGGCTCTACGACCCTATACCCTGCCTTTTCGAGCAATTTTCTTGGTTCATCTATTATACCCTCGTAACGAGCATAGACACAGGAATCATGAATTACCACGGTTTTATTGACCTCTTTAATGGGCTCAAGCTTGTCGATATTCTCGGCAAGGACCTCGAGATAGCTCTTCACTTCAATGTCAAACTCCGGGAGAATCCTCGGATAAACCTGTCTCATCAGGTTCGTAGTATGGGGATCCACTGTGATGATCCTTTTTACACCATGTTTTTTTAAATTTTTATAAACAAATTCTGCATGTTTTTTGACAGACTCATCGACTCCAAGATCGTAAAGTAGAGCACCTGAGTAGTAGTCATCATCGTAGAGATAGCCGAATTTTATTCCTGCCTTTTGAAGAAGTTTAACAATTGACTTCAGAATTTCGTGGTACTCTTCCTCCTGAGTTTTTGAGAAGAGTGCCATAAATCCGGTTAAACTTACAACCTTATTCAGAGTTCTACCAAGTTTGGCAAGATTCTTGAGTCCTGAATCTCCATATTTTTCAGCATATTTAACGGTTGCAGAAATATACGGGATCAGTTGATACATACAACCTGTATAAAGAACAGTTTCACCGCCATGAGGAAGGTCTAATCCTTTCGTCCATCTCTGTGCATCCTTACGAGAAATCGGCAGAACGGATTTTCTCTTCTCGAGGTTATCTTTCATTATACCAATTGAAACATCAATCGGGAATGCCATTTTCTCGCCTCCTCAGAGCTTAAAATAGTGTTTATTGAGATAGTTTCTGAGTATTCTGACATTTTCAGCAATGTTCACATCAGCGGGGCAACCTTCCTCACACAGTTTGCATAGCAGGCAGGAGAATATGACCTCTCTGTTCTCAACAATTTTGTCTTTCATCCCGAGCATCACGTAGCGGAAGAGTTTTCTCGCGAGAATGCCCGTCTCCATGGGACAGATAGCAGTGCAACAACCACAACTCATGCATGCTGAGGCGTCAAATTCTTCAAATTCTGCGAAATTCTTTATAAATTCTGGAGCAGCCTTAATCGCCATTTTCACTCCTCCCCTTCTCTGTTAATTCGTACTTGTAAAAGCCTTCATCGGTGATCTCACCGGTTTCTTCGATATAACCGTACTTCCGCATTCCCATCATCCAGAACATCACTTCTTCAGAAGGTTCTCCAAGTTCCTCAGCTACCTCGGGAACAGTTTTTGCGCCATTTTCCAGGATTTTTAGAATTCTGGATCTCATAACCATCTCATCACGGATAATCTCACGGACGTCTCTCATTTCAATGCCACCTCCTTTACGAGTCCATCTATCATTGCTCTAATCTGCACATCTGTGTATCCTTTCACATCAAGGGCATCTTTCTCGCAAACCGGTACACATGCGCCACATCCTTTACAAAGAGCCGGATTAATTTTTGCAATCTCTTTTCCATTTCTGGAAACTTTTTCAACTGCCTCATACGGACACGCCTTTTCACACTCACCACACCATTCGCAGAGTTCTTCGTTAACGTGGGCAACAGTGGGCTCAAGCTCAACATACCCCTTTTTAAGCAATCCGGCAGATTTTGTGACAGCTGCGAGTGCAGACGCTACAGCTTCCACCGAATTTTTAGGCCCCTGAGAAGCACCACAAATAAACACACCATCCATAACCGTCTCCACAGGTCTCAATTTTGGATGTATCTCATTAAAGAATCCATCCCTACCCACCGGTAACTTAAGAATTTCAACAAGTTTATCATTAGGTCTTGGGACCATACCAGTCACAAGAACGACAAGATCTGCTGTGATCTCAACTTCCTCGTTATCAGTCAAAGTATCTTTTACACGGACTTTCAGCTCCTGACCATTGTATAAAACTTCTGGTGGAGAATCTTCAGAATATCTCATGAAGATGGAACCATCTCTGCGAGCCTTTTCATACATCAGTTCATATTTGCCATAGGTCCTCATGTCCCTGTAAAGATGGAACTGCACAATTTCAGGATATTTTTCATGTACGAGTAGTGAAGAGTGGATTGTGGCATTGCAGCAGAATCTTGAACAATATTGATGCGCATTTTCCTTATCAGGTTTTTCCCTCGATCCCACACAGTAGATATATGCAATTGATTTCACCGGTTTTCCATTGTAGACGAGCTTTCCATTTGATGAGTCTATTAATTTTTTAAATTCGGGCAGAGTGAGTACGCCATCCGAGCCATATCCGAATTCACCGTTCTGAGGTTTATATGAATCAAATCCGGTTGCTACAATTATTGCTCCCACATGAAGAGGAATTGCCTCACTATCCTTTACTCTAATTTTAACATGGAAATCACCTACAGAACCTTTCTTTTCCACCACTTGGGCATTCGTGTACATAACAATGTTAGAACGCTTTTTGATCTCGTTTAGCAACTTTTCAATAAGGGCTTTCCCTTCACTTTCGTGAGGATACATGCGTCCAAAGTTTGCGACCCATCCACCGGGTGTGTCAGCTTTTTCGACAATATAAACTGATATGCCAATATCTGATAGTCCAAGTGCAGCTCTCAATCCTGCTATACCAGCACCGATAATGAGCACCGAAGGAGTTGTTTCTATCCTCAATGGTTCCAGTGGCTCAGAATAGCGTGCTTTTGCAATACCTGCCCTGACAAGTCTAACAGCCTTCTCAGTTGCTCCCGTGAAATCGTCTGTATGCGCCCAGGAATCCTGCTCTCTGAGATTTACCTGAATATACTGATAAGGATTTAAACCTGCCCTTTTTGCCACTCCTCTAAACGTGAAAAGATGGAGCTTTGGAGAGCAGGAAGCCACAACAAGGGCATCAAGTTTCTCTTTTTTGATATCCTCTATCATCATCTGCTGTGAGGCATCGGAGCAGGCGAACATGACTGTTTTCGCCACTACCACGTCAGGTTCTTTAGCAATTATATCTCTCACCTTTTCCACATCTACATAGTCTGAAATATTTCCACCACAGTAGCAGATATAAACACCGATCCTCCGACCACTCATTTTGCGCCTCCTTTTAACTTTTCAATGTAGGCCGCTGCCTGCGCCACTGCCGCACCTGAATGTAGAATTGTATCCGGAATATCCATTGGACCTGAAGCACACCCAGTGACATAAATTCCGTCCACAGACGTCTTTCCAGGGTTCAGATCTTCGTCAACCTCCTTGATGTAAAAGAATTCATCAAGTTCAAGTTTATCATGGAAAATCTCATTAACCCGCACATTTGGAAGCAACCCCACCGAGAGGACAACAAGATCATGTTCAACTTTCTTAATCTCTCCAGACTCTATATCTTCCACATGAAGGAGCAAATTGCCGTTTTCCAGCTCTTCTATTTTTGCAACTTTACCCTTTGTGAAATATACCCCCATACCTTTTGCCTGCTGATAAAATTCTTCAAATCCTTTACCGAAAGCTCGAATATCAATGTAATAGATAGTGATATCCGCAAGTGGAAGGGCCCCCATCAATAGCTGTGCCTGTTTCAACGAATACATACAGCAGACACGCGAGCAGAGTGGATTTTCCACTGTATGATCTCTTGAACCTGTGCAGAGTACAAACGCTATGTTATCTGGAATCTTACCGTCGGAAGGTCTCAGAACTGTATTGTAAGGCCGGGTTGGTGAAAGCAAACGATCCATTTGCATCGCTGTTATAACGTTTTTGTATCTGCCGAAACCATATTGGAGCTTCAATTCAGCTGGGAATAGCTCGAATCCCGTCGAGGTGATAACTGTTTTTACCTTCACCTCTATTTCCTTACCTTTTTGATTGAAATCTATTGCATTTGCAGGACACACATTGATACACTGGTGGCATTCAGAACATATTCCACAATCGAGACATCTTGAAGCACTGTATCGAACCTCATCCTCTGAAAGGGGCAGCTCAACCTCTTCAAAATCATGGACTCGCTCAGCAATCGGTCTCTCCTTTCTCTTTACGACTGGTCTGGTTGTGTATATTTTCTGGCGCTTAAGGACCTCGTCCTTATCTACCACTGGTAACCTTCTATCAAATTCTACATCCAGATTCTCTCCTCTCAGAAATCTATCGATATAAAACGCTGCTCTCTTACCAAGACCACAGGCCTCGGTAATATTTGAAGGACCCAGTACTGCATCTCCTCCAGCAAAAACATAAGGTAGTGACGTTTGAAGAGTCACAGGATCTACCTTAATAGTACCATTTTTGTTGAGCTCCAGCTCGTCAGCGAAATAACCTGTGGAGGGATTATTTCCAATTGCAATAATAGCGATATCGAATTCCATCTCAAATTGGGAACCTGGTATGGGAATTGGTCTTCTTCTTCCTGACTCATCAGGTTCACCAAGTCTCATTTTCTGACAGACAACTTTCTTGAGTTTCCCATTCTCACCGATAAATTTGATCGGAACACATAGGAATTTAAATTCAACTCCTTCTGCCTCGGCTTCTTCGACTTCAATGAAATATGCGGGCATTTCTTTTCTTGTCCTTCTATACTGAAGAATTACCTTCTCCGCACCGAGTCGGAGTGCCACACGAGCAGGGTCTATAGCCGCATTTCCGCCACCAACAACAAGTACTCTCTTACCTTTCACTTTCAAATTGTCACCAAGCTTGGCACGCTTGAGGAAATCTATACAGTGATATACACCTTCAAGATCTTCGCCCTCGACATTCAAAAGTCTTCGGGTAGACGCACCAGTAGCAATAAAAACTGCATCGAATCCCTTATCCTTTAATTCCTTCACTGATTTGATCGGAGTATTTGTCTTAATCTCCACACCGAGTGCAGTCACATTTTTAATATCCCGGTCTACCACTTCTTTTGGAAGGCGAAACTCCGGGATTACAGTCTTCATCAAGCCACCAGGCTCAGAATCAGCCTCAAAGATCGTTATGTCATAACCTTTTTTAGCAAGATGGTAAGCTGCTGTAAGACCTGCGGGACCAGAACCGACAATTGCTACCTTCTTTCCATTCTTCTCGGGTTTCTCAACTTCAGGTTCAGGATGCCTTTCGTAATAATAATCTGCGAGAAATCTTTTGATCTGGCGAATCGGAACAGGCCCCTCAAGTAATCCACGCGTACATTCCTCCTCGCAGGGAGCAAAACAGGCCCGACCGAGGGACCCAACAAGTGGATTATCTTCCAGAATCAATTTAAAAGCTTCCTCGAATTTACCACTTCTTGCGAGGGAAACATATCCATGTGCTTTGATTCCAGCAGGACAGGTGTATGAACAGGGTGAAGAACCGGCTCTTTCAATCACAGCTTTTTTGGGAATAGCTTGAGGAAAGGCAATATGAGCTGCCCGACTTGAAACCATATTAAAATTAAACCTGTCCGGGACGGCTACAGTACAGGCAAACTCACATTGCTGACAACCGGTACAGGCATCATTGTTCACGTAAGTGGGTTTCTTGTATATTTTTACTGTAAATGTTCCGTCTGGATTCTTCTTTATTTCCTTTACTTCACTATAAACCATGAGATCAACATTCGGATGATGTGCAGTAGCTGCCATCTTGGGTGTTGCAATACAACTTGCACAGTCAAGGGTAGGGAACACCTTGGACAGTAAAATCATTTTACCACCAATACTCTCGGACTTTTCAACAAGCAGGACTCTATAACCCATATCACCCAGATTAATTGCGGACTCCATTCCGGCGATTCCACCACCAATGACAATTGCATCGTAGTTCATGATGTCACCTCCCCTTTCTCAGGAGGACCAAGTGACTTAAGAGTCATATAAAAATTGTGAATATGATTGACGAAAGGCTCTGCACAAACTGAGCAGATAGCAGCCATCTTCAGGCGGACAGGATTGTAGCCATTCTCTTTTAATAGTTGTTGGGCCTTCTCCGTAATTTTTGCAGTTCTGTCTGTACAGTCCTTCAGAAACGGGCAATCAGTTCCATCAGCGGCGATAAAGACTCCATCGAATCCTTTTTCGATAGCGTACAGGATCCATCCAGGTTTAATCGAACTGGAACATGGGAGAGAGATGGTTTTCACGGTAGCTGGATAATGCATGTGCATACTCCCTGCGAGATCAATTCCCAGATCAGAAATATAATCTGTGGAGAAGACGAGGATTTTCGGACGAAAATCCTCGTCTTCTCTCTTAACTTCCTTATTCATCATTTCCCTCTTTTAACAAAAATTCTCCAGTATCCTGCCTCTTCTATGGTTCCAAGATACTCATGGCCCATTTTCCTGGCCCAGAGGGGCAGATCACGTTTGGTACCAGGATCGGAGGAAAGAACCTCCATGACTCCACCAACCGGTACCTCAGCTATTGCTCGCTTCGCAGCAAGGAGAGGACCAGGACAGGAAGTACCCCTGGCATCTACAACCTTATCTGCCTTGAGATTTTTGAGTTCCTCAGCACTGAGCTCTGCCATTTTCTCATCCTCCTTTTAAATGAATAAACTAATCGCAGCTTCCTTGGACTTATCAATCCATTCACCAGCTCCAATAATCTCATCCACCATCTCAAGATCCTCTTTCTTCACATCCCAGATGGCGGAAGCTGTGGAACAGGCATAAATCTTTACATTTCCGGTTTCTTTTGCCTCTTTGAGAATCTCGTACCACATAGGAAGCTTCAATTCCTGGAGCCTTTTTGCAACCATTTCCCCTTTTTCCTGGAACTCACTGAGATTCATATTTTCCTTAATCACGTCTTTCTTGAAGGCATAAACGCCCCAGAGCTGGAGAAAGATTTCAACTTCCATATCCATCGCAACAGCGCCACTGGCCAAAATGGCCATACCAGTCAACCTATCTATGCTACCACTCATAACGGTCATACAGAGTTTGTTTGCCATTTTTCATAACCTCCTTTTCAAATATTTCATCTTTTAGGCTATTAAAATTTTAGTAACATTTATAAATAATGTCAAGATTTTCTATTTTAATAGAAATCATCTTATTTAAAGGTATAAATGCAAAATAATATAAAACAAGCAACAGCATTTAATCAAATTATGGAAGACCTTATATCACTTGAACTTAACCGATTTGGTGAGATTTAAATTCTGGATTTTTCCACATCAATATCAGAGGACCTCGAAAAATTGGGGAGCATTTTATGTATATAATTCGTAATATCCACCAGTTTATACACAAAAAATCCCACGTAGATTATTAAGAAATTAAAGATTCTTAAATTGAGCCATTTACGAAAGAATTTTTTGTGGATAAGGTTTCTCTCCTTCAAGACATTTAAACCATAACAACCAAGGAGGTACAAAAACTGTAGAAGGATCGTCTGCACTTCATATCTCGTCTATCATCTGATTGATAGTTAGTTCACAACTAAATAAGAGAGTCTGCCGATTTTAACACTGACGGGGATCAACCAGATTTTCAAAATACTGGTATTAACTGCTGGAATACTTTCAATAAGCTTCTAAAGGTGGAGACCAAACAGTTTTACAATTCCTTGCGTTATTTCCTGCTCATATTTTTCCTGAAAATTTCACAAAAAAATGGGAATTTGGAAAGATTTTTTTCTGGAATTGAGGTCATGACGAAGTCTATGTGAGGTCCCATAGTTTCGGAAGGGAAGGTAACATTTTATATTCGACATTTTCTCAATTTTCTGCTCAAGTACAAAGGACTTTATGAGCATATATCATGGATTAATTTAATTTTATATAAATGATGATTCATGAAATTGAGACATTGTCTCAAAATCTATCTTTCATGTAAATGTAATTAATTCCACTATTCTTTATGAGAATTAGTATCATTATAATTTAGGACTATTGATAACTTATTTTTTATAAAATATTTGACATTAAATACTTATTTGTTTAAAATTAGTCATTGTGAATGGGAAAATTTATCTTGACGACTTGACAATATTGCAGGCGGACCTCTGCAAGTCATTCACGAATCCTGTAAGGATAGCAATAATACGCATTCTTGCAGAGGGTGAGCAATCTGTTACTCAGATTGCCAGAATGCTCGACTTACCCGTCCAGAACATATCCCAGCACATGAAAGTTTTAAAGGAGACTGGTATTGTGAATTCCACCAGGATAGGACACAGGGTCTACTATTACATCGGAAATAAGAAATTACTGCGAGTCTGTGAATTGATGCGGGAAGCATTGATTGAAATATTAAAAGAAAAGGTATCTTCCTATCAGAAGAATTTACCGGCTGAATAGGAGGTTTTTTATGAGTCATCATAAATTAACCAGAAGGCAATTCTTGAAAGGTGCAGCTATTGCTGCGGGGAGTACAGTGCTTGTCCCGGGTATCACTCGGGGCGAGCGGCGACCCCAGACCTGGCATGGGACCGAAAAGGTTGATGAAATTCCATCCACATGTGAAATGTGTTTCTGGCGATGTGGTATTATAGGTGAAGTAAAAAATGGTCGACTCGTGAGAATAAAGGGTAATCCATTACATCCCAATAACAAGGGCCGAATCTGTGCACGTGGAAATGCCGGTGTGAAACAGGTTTACGATCCAGACAGACTCAAATATCCATTAATGAGAGTTGGTAAAAGAGGAGAGGGCAAGTGGAGAAGAGTTTCCTGGGACGAGGCATTTAAATTCATGACCGAAAAGATGAATGAGATTAAGGAAAAATATGGTGCAAAAGCAGTTGCTATGTTCCCACATGGTTCATCTTCGAAGTTCTTTAAAGCTGCTATGCTTCACTGGGGGTCACCAAACTTCGCTGTTGCGTCTTTTAATCACTGCCGTGGGCCAAGGGATGTGGGTTTCAAGCTGACTTTTGGGTCAAGTCCAGGCTCACCTGAGAGGATAGACCTGGAGAATGCGAGTATGATTGTTCTCATCGGGTCACACCTTGGTGAAAATATCCACACAGGCCAGATTGAACAGTTTGCAGAGGCTGTGGCACGTGGCGCAAAGCTTGTAGTAGTGGATCCGAGATTCTCAACAGCTGCCTCAAAAGCACACTGGTGGTTGCAAATAAAACCAGGTACCGACACTGCTCTGCTCCTCGCCTGGATCAACGTATTGATAGAAAAGGGGTTGTATGACAAAGAATTCATAGCAAAATATGGTTATGGTTTCGATCAACTGAAACAGGTTGTTTCTCATTACACCCCGGAATGGGCAGAAAAGATTACCGAGATTCCAGCCTCAATAATCAGGGAAACTGCTATTGAGATGGGAGTGAGAAAACCATCTGTAGTTGTCCATCCTGGAAGACACACTACCTGGTATGGGAACGATACACAGAGATCAAGGGCAATTGCAATTCTTGTCGCTCTATTGGGGGCATGGGGAAGACCCGGTGGATACTTCTTGCCAACGAGATTAAAAACTGCAAAATGCCCCTGTACACCGACTAAAAAGGAAAAAAACGTTTGTCAGGCTATGCAAAAGGAAATCTACCCCTTTGCCGAGGAGGGAGTCCCATCACAGTGTGTCATCGAGGCAACCTTAACAGGCAAGCCTTATCCAATTAAGGGATGGATCGTTTATGGACAGAATATTATTCAAGCTATTCCAGAGCCACAGAAGACTTTAAAAGCAATTGAAAAACTCGATTTACTTGTGGTTGTAGATATACTCCCAACTGACCCGGCCCTGTATGCAGATTTAATACTACCGGAAGCGATGTATCTTGAGCGTCATGATGCACCATTCGTAATTTCAAACTGGAAAACTCCTTATGTTGCATATAGACAACCGGTTATAAGACCACTTTTTGAAGCAAGGGAACCTTACTGGATTGCTAAAGAATTTCTGAAATATATGGGGCTTAAGGATTGTTTCCCCTGCGGTTCGATTGAGGATGTTATTGATACCATGTTGGAGCCACTTGGAATCTCAACCTACGATCTTTCAAAAACAGGAGTAGTTGCATTCCCTGGAAAGCCTTACATCGAGAATATCGACGACTTCAAATTCTACACTCCAACTGGTAAAGTTGAGTTATACTCTACCAGGCTGGCTTCAGTTAACATCTCCCCAATTCCCATTTATGAGCCAGTAGAAGATCCTCCCAAAGGATACTTCAGGCTACTTTATGGAAGGTCACCGGTTCATACATTTACGAGAACAATCAATAACGAGTGGTTAAATGAAATTATGCCAGAGAATAGACTATGGCTAAATGATGAGGCGGCGAGAAAAATGGGTATAAAGGATGGAGACGAGGTGTATGTGGTCAATCAGGACGGTGTGAGGGAAGGTCCTGTAAAGGTATTTGTCACTCCTGGGATTAGAGATGACTGTGTATTTCTCGTCCATGGATTTGGTCAGAAGAATCCAATGCTTCGCAGAGCTTACAACAAGGGAATCTCTGATAATTTCCTCATTTCAAGGATCAAACCGGACCCGGTAACAGGGACATCCGGGATGCGTGTGAATTTTATTAAGATAGAGAAGAACGGCCAGTTGCTTGAGTACACACCTGCTGGATATGAGGAGAGGATAAAACGAGCAAAAGCTGCGTATACTGCACCGAAAGTTAAGATTGAGAAAAAACCTGTGAAAGTGAAGATTCAAACTGCTCCCCAGGAGGGAGAAGAGGAAGAAGGATGCTGAGGAGGAATAGAAAATGACGAGATATGCAATGGTCATTAATGTTCAAAGGTGTGTTGGTTGTCACGCATGTGAAGTTGCCTGTAGGGCCGAATGGGGTGTCCCTGACAATGATCATAGAACCTGGGTTAAACCTACATATCCAACCGCTCTAAAAAGGGGTGGTGGACTCTTTGAGCTCGTTGCAGCATTTTACGTTGGACAGTGTAACCATTGCGAACATCCCACATGTGTAGAGGCCTGTCCAACTGGTGCGACTTATAAAAGGGAGGATGGCATTGTAGTTGTAGATCACGAACTATGCATAGGCTGTGGATATTGTGTGGAAGCCTGTCCTTACGGTGCGAGATACGTACATCCAACCCTGAAAAAGGTCGATAAATGCGATTTTTGTGCGCCCAGATTGGAAAAGGGGCTCCAACCTGCATGCGTTGAAACCTGCATCACGGGAGCAAAAGTATTCGGCGACCTCGATGATCCAACAAGCGAAGTATACAAATTAGTCTTTGAAGAAGGGGCGAGGGGTATAACCTCTGATGAAGTTAATCTTGGCCCGAATGTTTACTATGTGGGTGATGATAAAAAAGTCGATCTGATTATTAATAAATTCCCACCGCGAAAACCAAAATTACCGACTCCTGCTTCTCTCTGGGAAAAGGTACTGAAACCTCTAATTGGACTCGGAGTGATTGGCTCATTTGTCGGTGCATCGGTCGCATACTTCGTACAGTTGTTCAAAGGTGAGGAAAAATTTGAATAAAAAGGAGTTTTATAAATGAGAAAAGAATTACTCGAGAAATTTTTACCTCTTACCTTTGAAGAAAGGGAGGAGCTCAAGAAAAAGAAGCTCAAGAAACACGATATTGCAACCATCTACCTCCACTGGTTTAATGCGCTTGTCTGGTTTGTCGAATTAACCACTGGGTCGGCATTAATAATTTCAAAGTATTACAGGTTTACTCCTGTCTTCTGGCAGAAAATCTGGATGGAGATTTTTGGTACCCGTGCCAACATGCTGAAATTCCACATAATGACAGGTGTTACCTGGATAATCGTTTTACTTTTATATGCAATATTCGGATACAAAAATTACCTGTGGGGATATATCAAAAACATGCTGATTTTAGCGAAAGATGATATACTCTGGGTTATCAGGCGTGGTCAACTGATTCTGGGCGAAAAGGTCGAGCTACCTCCTCAAGGAATTTACAATGGCGGGCAAAAATTGTATGCATGGGATGTTGCAATTGGTACAGTCCTTATCGCAATTTCAGGAATTGTTATGGCAACCCACATTGGTGGAGTAACGGCTGTTAGATGGGCAATTGCTATACATTTCCTGGCTGTCGGCATGGTAGTCATGGGGCTCTTTGTCCATATTTATATGGCTGCTTTCATGCCAGAAGAAAGAGAGTCTTTTTTCTCCATGTTTACCGGTTACGTAAATGAGCTCTACGCTTACGAACACCACTACAAGTGGTGGCGAGAAATGGTCAAAGAACGCGAAAACTGGCTGAAAAAGTATAAAGAAGAGATTGAAGAAGAGTTGAAAAAGTACACAGAGGAGGCCAGAGCATGAAAAAACTGCTGATAATTCTTCTTTTCGCAGGATTCTTGAAGGCAGAGTATTCAAACTACTACAGGAATGCGTCATTATTCCTGAGTGCAATTGGAACTTTTAAGTATGAGATAACGCCTATAGGCTTGAAAACCTTGATAAATTCCGGTGCCAGTGGATTTATTGTGATTGACCTTAGATCTCCTTCCGCTTACATGAAGGGGCATGTAAAGGATGCAGTAAATATACCTTATGACAAATTGTTTTCGCCGGAATATATCAACAAGATACCAAAAGACAAAAAAATTATTGTTTACTGTGAGGACGAATCTATCTCACCTTATGTTGTTGCACTTTTGAGAGGTGCTGGATTTGATGCATGGCAGTTGCAGGGCGGATATAAAGCATGGGTTAAGACAGGGCCGGTATCATCTGAGATATACAGGTTTGAGGTTAAGGAGAAGAAGCATCCGGAGAACGAGGGCAGAAAGAGGGTAACCCCACAGACTCCTCCTCCACAGCCACAGGAAGAGGAGGAGGGATGTTAAAAAGGAGGTAAAGTATGAGGATGTACAAAAAGGCCCTAATCGTAACCATAATACTAAGCCTGGCCATGCCAACATTAGGTCTGAAGGCACAGATAAAATCTCCCAAGCAGCTGGTAGCAGAGGCAAAAGTATCAATAAACTGGGTAACTCCACAGCAGGCAGCAAAAATGATGAAGACCATACCTAACCTCATCGTTATAGACGTGAGACAGGGTGGCGAATATCAACTTGGTCACATCCCCGGTGCAATCAACATACCGAGAGGTCTTCTGGAGTTCAGGATCACACATGTAACAAAGGACCCCAACAGACCTATCCTTGTTTATTGCTTGACTGGAGGAAGAGCTACACTTGCGGTGAAGGCACTGGAGAAGATGGGTTACAAGAAGATATACAATCTGAAAGGCGGTTTCAAAGCCTGGAAGAAGGCAGGGCTACCTGTAAGCAGGAAGCCATGTGATATGGCCGGATAAAAAGTGTAATGGCGGCGGCCCTGTGGGCCGCCGCCATACAGCGTGGAGGTTTCACCATGTTTGATGAAGAAAAAAATATCAATGCTTATATTGGAGGAATACTTCTTGGCCTCGTTTTACTTGTTACATTCTTTATATTTGGGAGGGGCCTTGGTGCCTCGGGGGCGTTCGATAGACTTGCTGCTTTCATTCTGTCAATCTTTTCTCCAAACTGGATTAAACACCATCCGTACTGGCATAAATATTATGCCTTTGGTGGACATCCACTGGATAACTTCCTGATCTATCTATCCATAGGTTTAATCATAGGTGGAGCAGCAACTTCAAAATTGCTTGGAAAGTGGAAAATACAGACACAACATGGTCCCAGAATTTCCGATAAGCAGAGGTATTTCTGGGCATTTATTGGTGGCATGATTCTCGCTATTGCTACAAGATTTGCCCGTGGTTGCACAAGTGGTCAGGCTCTCACAGGTGGTTCTGAACTTGCTCTCGGTAGCTGGATATTCATGATTGCCTTTTTTATTTCTGGCCCAATTGTTGCAATCTTTATCAGAAAACTCTGGAGGTAAGAAAATGGGTCCACTATTCAAACTTTATTATATCCCTTATTTCTGGTATATTATCCTTTCGATCATTACTGGTATCTTTTTTGGTTCTGTACTGACACTTTCAGGATTCACGTCAACAAAAAAACTAACGGGTGTTTTTTACTTTGATGACATGGCCGTTCTAAAAGTCATGTTCACAGCGATTGTGGTTGCAAGTATTGGTTTGTATTTCCTCTCCGACATAGGAACAATTGTGTTTTCAAAAGTTTATATACCGAAGACATACTGGATTTCACAGCTTTTCGGCGGTCTTCTTTTCGGAGTCGGGTTCATGCTCTCCGGCTACTGTCCAGGAACGAGTGTGATATCTTCTGCCTCTGGTAATCTGGATGCCATTTTTGTTATGCTTGGTATGGTCGCTGGTATGTGGGTGTTTGGTCTCGGATACAAAATCTGGAAAGGGCTGTATCTTGCAGGTAACATCGGACGTGTAACACTTGATAAACTCCTCGGTGTGAATCACTGGATTATCATCGGAATAGTATTCGTAATGGCCGTTTTCCTCTTCATTATAATTGAGACACTGGAGCATAGGAGTAAAGGCACGGAATAGAAAACGCCTTTTCAAAATTTGTATGTGGAATTTGTGACATTTTCTGATTATTAGATTGTAACAATACGGTTCTGTTAATCTGTAAATAAAATTTATTCAGTTGTACTGTGTATTTATACGCTTTTTAACTTTATAATAAAGGTCAGGATTATTCATAATTTTTGTGTCGATCTGTTCAAATTCCAGGAGAGGAATTATCTGCTCTTGACTTTACAATTTTGGATTTATAGAATTTTGAGCAATTATGGGACTTTTGTACGTTTTAATTTTCATAACCGGGTCACCCAATTCGCTTTATGGGAAACACTTCACTTTACCTTATGTGCCTGATGGACTGACATATAATGAATACAAAATTCTCACATGGCATCTTGGTTATGATGACTTTCTATTCTCTGCCTTTATACCGGGATATATCCATTTTATGCTCGAAAATAAATGGACAGCAACAGGTATAATGTTAACAAGGACATTACTGACTGCAGTCTCTATATGGGGTATAGCAACCCTATATTCAGAGGTATCGAATCCAACTGAGGATATCAGTGACAGAAAGAGGAAGATTAACGCAAGTATATCCCTCGCCCTTACGGGGTTAATAGGAAATCTCCTGTTAACCGCGTTTGATGTAGCTCATGGGAAATGGTTGTTGCGTGAAATGCGCACAAAAATTTATTACAAGTACAGAAAAACATTGGAATAAGGCTTGACTTAATAGAGATTATCAATTTAAATTAAAGGAAAAGGAGAGGAGTTATGAAGGAGTCTTTCTGGGATCTTGAAAGTAATGAAGAAGTAAAAGAGGAAAAGGCTTTGCCAAAAGCAATAAAAAGCGGGCGAATTCAGTTTTTTAACAGTCCTGTGGAAATCATGGTAACAGAAGATTTTCTGACGGCTATTAACAGTGTGTTGTCTGAATATGAGGAAGGTTTACAAATTCTTCATGAAATTGGTACAAAATGGGGTGAGAAGTTTTATAGAAGAATGGATAGTTATATCACATCAAATTTCGGTGAATCCATTAATGATCTCGAGGTAGAGCTTTTCTTAAAGTTGTTAAATGACTATTTACTTTTGAAAAGATGGGCAGAGATAGAATTATCCAATGCCAGGAAGGAAAAACAATTTTATATCCTACCCGTCTTTTCTCCACTCGCTTATGGCAAGAATTTCGAAGTATTACCAACTGCAATGTTATTGTCAGGATTTTTTACCGGAGTTTTTTCATCTCTTATAGGAAAAGGAATAAGGGCATTGGAAATCACGAGTTTTCAGGGTGGAGAGGGGAAATTTATTTTCCTCGTTAGCACTGCAAAGAATATCGCTGAAATCGAAAAAATTTTGAAGGAAAAACCAGATTATAAACTTTTACTGAACAAACTTGGTATAAAATTAGAAACTAAAGGGGAGGTTTGATGCTTATAAAGAAGAAATTAAAAAAGCTTGGGAAAGAAGAGCCACCCCCTGTCGAGATTTCTGAGGATCTCGATATAAAGGAACTCACTGAAAGTTACAAAATCAAAGATTTTCAGTATAAAACCTTCAAAGAAGAAGAGGAAAAAGAGGAGATTTTATACCCATTATTGAAAGAGAACGCTCCAATAGAGAAGATCCTGGAGGAAGTGTTTAAAGAGTTACCACCAGAAGTTAAGGAGAAAATCTCAAGGGAAAAACTGGAAGAAAAGATAGAGGAGGTCCGACTCGGTGGTAAAGAGACAGCTAAGAAATTCTTTGCTTCCTTAATAGAAGAAGAGGAAGAGAAAAAAGAAGAGGAGAAGGCTGTAGAGAAGGAGAAAAAAGGACAGAAAACAGCGAAGGATTTCTTTTCCTTCGAATAAGGGAGTCACATGGGAAAGATCTATGCTATTCTATCAAAAAAGGGTGGTGTAGGAAAAACAACTGTAGTAATTAATCTTGGAGCAGCTTTTGCTGAGAATAATGAAAAGGTGTTACTTGTGGATGTTGATCCGCAAAATTCTCTATACCTTGGTATCGGACTCTACAACGAGAAATTAGAGAAAGGAAGCTTTGACATCCTGTTGAAGAACGTTAAACCTGAGGAGGTGATCAAGAATACGCCTTTTGAGAATATTGATGTAATTCCAAGTGGTGCTGTCACACCCTATCTTGAGTGGAAGATATCGTCGGTGTCTAAAAATCTTGACAGGTTGAAGAACTGGTTTGAATACACAGGAGTTAAAGATCGCTATGACTACATTTTTATTGATACCCCACCCACCTTCAATAGCATTACAGGGAGCGCAATAGTTGCATCTGATGCTGTCATGATTGCTGTTCAGTCAGAGCCACTTGCATACAGGACTTTGCCTTCGGTATTTGTTTTCTTAAAAGATATTAAGGAAAAATTGAAACCTTCTCTCCGGGTACTTGGTATCATTATAAATATGTATGACGGAAGAGAAGATTTAATGGTCCAGACTGCAAAAGTACTTGAAGAAAGATACAAAAATATTCCTTTTAAGACAAAAATTCCCAAGGATTTGAACATCGCCGAGGCTCTTGCTTACGGGGAACCTGTAATTTTCCATGAACCTGATTCAGCAGGTGCAAGAGCATTTAGATTACTTGCGAGAGAAATTAAGGCAAGGGAAACTGTCCTTGAGCAGGTGGTCAAGAAATGACAGCACTTGTAAAACGTGCTCAAAGAGGTGTAAAAAGAGTTGACAGAATAGTTGGGGAATATGTGGTACAATTTGGATGGACAAGGATCGCAATTTATATTTTGACTTTTATTGTTAGTCTCTATTTTATCACATTTAAACTCTACTGGCGTGAGCAGTTAATCGTATCTACACCAATCCTGATCTTAATGCTAATCATTTATAAGTGGTTTCCCAAAGAAAAGATATTTATGCTAACGTTGAGCTTCGCACTTTCCTTGAGATATTTTTATTGGAGAGCAACTGAGACTATTAATACCTTTTATACAGCAAGTTTTATTGTGAGTGTCATCCTTCTCGTAGCTGAGCTTTATGGATTTGCCGTTTTGCTTCTCGGATACTTTGAAATCGTAGAACCTATAAATAGAAAACCAGTTCCTCTCCCTGATGACATTAGCCAATGGCCTACAGTGGATATCTTCATCCCCACTTACGACGAGCCCCTCGAGGTATTAAGGCCAACAGTGGCAGCAGCAATGGCTATAGACTACCCAAAGAAAAAGGTATATGTACTCGATGATGGCAGGAGACCGGAAGTAAAAAAACTTGCTGAAGAGCTTGGAGCTCACTATATAACACGCGAGGATAATAAAGGAGCTAAGGCGGGAAATATTAATCATGCCCTGAAATTGACCAACGGTGATTTGATTGCAATATTTGATGCTGATCACGTACCCACAAGAAGTTTCCTACAAATGACTGTTGGATTTTTTATCCGAGATCCCAGATTAGCTCTCGTGCAAACACCACATCATTTTTATAATCCCGATGTGTATGAGAGGAATCTCTACCTTGAAAAGATTTTACCAGAAGAGCAACAGTATTTTTATCATCTTGTCCAGCCGGGTAAAGATCTCTGGAATGCCGTTTACTTCTGTGGATCCTGTGCAGTTCTAAGAAGGAAGGCTCTTGAGGAAATCGGTGGAATCGCCCAAGAAACGGTTACTGAAGATGCCCATACATCTATCAAACTCCATGCAAATGGTTGGAATTCTGTCTATCTTGGAATTCCTCAGGCCGCTGGAATAGCTACCGATAGGTATTCATTCTACGTAAGCCAGAGGGGAAGATGGACAAGAGGCATGATCCAGATTTTCAGAATGGATAATCCACTTTTCAAAAAAGGACTAACCATTCCTCAAAAGCTTGCTTATTTAAACTCCATGATTCACTTTTTCTCAGGATATGCAAGAATTGTTTTTATACTTGCCCCTTTAAGTTATCTCTTATTTGGAATTTACCCACTTGTAGGTACTGCGATTGATGTTGTTGCTTACGCATTTCCCCATTTGATTGGTGCAGTTTTGACAGGATCACTTATGTCGAAAAACGTGAGACATTCTTTCTGGACAGAAATTTATGAGACTGCACGTTCTTATTACTCACTTGTAATTTCAACGGTCACTCTTATAAATCCAAAGGCGGGGAAATTTGTAGTTACACCAAAGGTTGCAAGTGAGGATAAGTATTATTTTGATATACAACCAGTTCGGCCACTACTTATTTTACTTGCTTTGACTATCATCGGTATAATCTTTACGCCAATCAGGTGGCACAATCATCCTGACGAGCTTGATGCTGTGCTTATAAATGGGTTCTGGAATCTTTTCAACTTCTTCATTGTACTTGCCTCGGTATTTGTGGCCTATGAAAGACCTCAGAGACGAAGGTATTATCGTGTGGAAGTTGATCTTCCCTGCCAGGTATGGATCAGGAGTAAAGGTTATATCGGCAGGGTAAATGATCTTTCCGAGGGAGGAGCTAAAATTACCATAAATAAGGCGATAGATTTACCAAAAGAAATAGACATAATCATATTTGGAAAACAGGGAAAGCGAGTTTTCCTGAGAGCGGAGGTTGCCTGGTCTGTTAAAGTCCAGAATTCAACTATTGCTGGCCTAAAATTCAATTTGTCGGAGGACGACATTCAAACAAGAAAAGACATTATTCAACTTATTTATTCACCCGCAGATAAGTGGATTTATACAGAGGCTGAGGAGGATAACCCCCTCAAATCACTTGGTAGGGTTATCTCGACTCCTTACAGAGTTATATCAAATGCCGTCAAATCTAAAAAGTGATACAAAAAGGAGGATAAGATGAGAAAGATGGCTTTTATGGTGGCTTTTTTAGTCTTAACAGGCTCTACTCTCAGTGCTGTAACTACCAGAAAGAAAACTTATAGAAAACCAGTTGTTAAAACAACTTATAGAAAATATACAAGAAGGAAACCTATACCAAAAACGGTAAAAAAAGTCAAAAAAACCACAAAGCAACAGGAAAAGTCTCCTATAAAGCCGGCCCCTAAATTGAGTGGCGTCTCTGTTTATAGGGCAACTTTTGAAAAAGATCTCTTCCTGAAGCACGATCTCAACATGAAGGGGTTACATGCCACCGAGCGATTAACCTTTACGAAACCTCGAAGATGGAATATTCTTGAAGGAACTGAATTACATCTGTTCTTCAACCACTCCGAGGCTTTATTGCCGAGTCTTTCTCATCTATCAATTGCCATTAATAACATAACTTTAAAATCCATAACTCTTACAAAAGAAAATTCCGTGACGACAGAAGTTATTATGCCAATTCCACCCTATATACTGGATGATTATAATACTTTAAGTTTCCTTGTTGATCAGCATTATACTGAAGATTGTGAGGATCCTTTTTCACCTGCTCTCTGGACAAAAATATCCAAAAAGTCATATATCCTCTTCAAATACAGGCCACTTTCGCCTATCGTTAATCTCGGACTATTTCCATATCCATTTTTTGATAAAAGGGACTACGGTACAAGGGAGATCAATTTTGTAGTACCTAAAATACCAACTATTTCAACCGTAGAGGCAATGTCTTATATTGATTTCATACTTTCCAATTACATCTCATTCCGAAACGTCAAGATTAACCTTCTTAAATCAGCTTCTGAAACGGATAAAGATGTTATTCTTGTCGGCACAATAAAGGAGAATCCAGAAATCCTAAAGTATGCTTCCATGGATGAGCTATTTCCTACCAAAGGGGGAGCTAATATATCACCGGGAACGGGTGTACTTCTTATCAAAAACGATCCCAAAAACACTAAAAGAGCTGTTCTGATCGTTACTGGCATGGACCCACCTGGAGTTGAGAAAGCAGCCAAAGCGTTATTTCTTGCCAGTAAAATTCTCTCCGGTCAAAGAGGAATAATTTACGATGCAAATCCCGTTGACACACTCAGAGAAAGAGAACAGGTTGGATACATACCACTCAAAAAGACTTTCAAATTATCGGAACTTGGCATGTCTGACACAACCGTGAGGGGGTTTTACGCCAAGCCTGTGAACATCAATTTATTTACACAACCAGATGCACAATTCTTCCCAAAAGGCTCTAAATTGAATCTTGTTTATAGTTATAGTGCAGGACTTGATGGCAGACTATCCATGATCGAGGTAATTATTAATAACAGATCCATAGTTTCTAAACTCTTGAGGAACAAAGCAGGTGAGTCTTACGCAACTTTAAGTGTGCCCCTTCCCACCTGGTTACTCGGCCCAAGAAACCACATGCTTGTCGTCTTTCACCTTTTCCCAATAAACTATGACCCGTGTCGAAGGGTTTCTGACAAGCAAATTTGGGGGACAGTCCATGCAAAAACAGAAATCAAGCTCGATAGAGAATACTTTGTAGAAATGCCTGACGTTAGTCTTATAAAATACGGGGGATTCCCTTACACTCTCTGGGCAAATATGAAAGATGTCGTATTTGTTATACCTGATAAGTACACTCTGCAGGATATTCATAATCTGCTTCTTCTTGTATCATACTTTGGAAAAAATACATTCCCTCAATCAATCAGGTTTAGAGTAGTTACTCCTGATCTCTTAAATGGGACAGAATTCCTCAAAAATTACCACATTATTGCCATTGGTAATGAGAGTGATAATTCTTTTGTAAGGGAGCTTTCCGACCGAAAGTACCTCTACGTGACAAAAGCAGGTGTCAAAACTCTGAGAACTTATATAAAAACGAGGAAGAGAAGCTTGTGGCACAGAATATTTGGGGGAGGAGAAGAGGGGGTTAGGACAGAAGTGTTGAAAGCATACGATTTTGATTCTGCAGGATACCTTGAACAAATTATCTCGCCGTATAACAAAAATAAGACCGTACTTGTTGCCTATGCAAGGAATGAAAAAAATATCCAGTATCCACTTGAAGCGTTACTTGTGCCGAAGATTCTTACAAAATTCAAAAAAGGCAATATTATTGCCGTCAATTCAGCATTTGAAGTAAAATCCATCGATGTAGGGAAGAAAAGAATTATAGGAAATGTAGGTTTTCTTAAAAGATTGAAATTTTACATAGCAAGACATGTCTTATTACTATCCCTCATCCTTATCATAGTGCTCTATCTCCTTTATAAAGTTATAAAGACCATTGTAGATGCCTACAAGAAAAAGAGGCTCATGGAAGAGGAGGAGTAAGAGCAAAAATAAAGGCAAGAGAAAACCATACAATATTCTGGGCGTAATAATCTTTGGGGTTACCGAAGATTCCTTTTTTGTAGCTTTTTAATATTTTTCTTTTACAGATATCAACAAAGGTTTTTCTATCAATTACATAGACAGCGGGGAGGATTCCTCCGTAAACGGATAGTGCCTCATAATTTTTCCTCGGGAAGCCGTAAACAGTAATTTCAGCCGGGATCATCTCCCTCGCTTTCCAGAAAGAAATGAGCCACTTTTGAGAGTGTAAATAGGAAATAGCCGCATTTCTTTTGAAAAGTTTATAGTCGAGGAAAACGTTCTGAAAAACTCTCATTGCATCAAAGCCAAAATCAGAAGTATTATCTGTCGGATCGTCGTCAACGATATAAATCTCACCAGTTTCAGAGTTTACAAAAGCCCAGTTGACAGGCAAACCGACCCAGGTTGAGGCTTTATCAAGCACTCTGTACGTTGACACGATAAGAGTATCCCAGGGTCTTGTACTGTCTATTTCATTAAAATAAGGATAGGCAAAGGGTAAAAAATAACTCGGATTGATCTTGTAATCCTTATAATCTTTGGCCCATTCACCGGGTAGGACATAATACCAATCCCCCACTCTTACAACTTCTTTAGTCCAGATATCGTTAAGAATTCTCTTAGCCATAATTCTCAAGGAATCATCTTTCCACTTTATATAGCCCAGGATGAGACTGAAGGCTATCAGCTGGTCTGCATCACCTGCAGAATTTGTGTCAAGCACCCCCCAATTTCCGGATTTATCCTTACCCCATTTCCAGGCAAAAAGCCAATCACCGCGTGGATACCGAAGATTTCTTATTGCCCAGTCCAGAGTAAGATAGAAAGTTGTCTTATCATTCATTAACACGGAGCGGAACATGGCGTAGGCCTGTCCCTCTGAGGTTGAGATATCACCATTAAACTTATCGATCACACGACCATCCTTCTGGATAAACTGTTCTTTGTATGTTAGCCAGCTCTCATTTAAAATTTTCTTTATACTTTTAGCATTACATGAGTAGCTCATAATAAAAAAAACAATTGCCTTAACGAGAATCATGGTCTATATTTTAATTTTGGAGGTGCTTCTATGCAATTAATTGCTTCATTATTAATGGTTGGAATGTTATTTTCGGCAAGTCCAAAGAAGGCCAAGGGTGATGTCTACGGACTTGATGTAAGGCTTAAAATAGCGAGATCTCTTAAACAGGCGGGAAAATATGACGCTGCTGAAAAGGCCTATCGGGATCTCCTCAAATATTATCCAAACAACCCTGATGGCCTGAAGGAACTTGCAGAAATACTGAGTACAAAAAAGTCAGGCTGGAACGAGGCTATCAGATTACTAAAAAAATACTTGAAAATCAAACCCAGGGATGCGGATGCGCACTATTTACTATCGCAACTTTATATCTATAAATCCGATTTACGGAATGCGGAGAAAGAATTAAAAATTACCCTCAAATTGAATCCCAAAAATCTCAAGGCCAGACTGGATCTCGCGAGGGTACTTTACTGGCAGGGAAAAGGTAAAGAAGCGGTCAAATATTTCGAGGAAATTGAACGGACTAAACCATCTCTCTTTACCTATAAATCCCGTCTCGAATACGCCTATTCTTTACTACAGGCGGGGAGATACAGCAAGGCCAAAAGCATCTTCCTCAGTCTAAAATCCGGCGGTGGCAGAGACGTCCTTTTTGGACTCGCCATGTGTGAAAAAAAATTGGGGAATTACTCTCAGGCCCTACGTTATTTAAAAAGAATCCTCGCACAAAATCCCAACGATGTAAACAGTATCGTTGAAATAGCAAGAATTTATGCAGCAGAAGGCCTTACATCAAAGGCCATTGAATACTATAAAAAAGCACTCCGATACAGACCAAATGACGAGAATCTAAAATTCGAATATATCCAGGTTGCATCCTCCAATCCAAAAACAGCAAGAGAACTCCTGCAAGAAGTTAAAAAATTTATCGAAAAAAATCCAAACAATCTTGATTACCAGCTTGAATATGCTCATATTCTTTCAAACATTCCAGAAAGAAGAGAAGAAGCAATAAGCATATACGAGAAGATACTCGAGAAATTCCCGAATCAGAAGAAAGCTTTAAAAGGTTTGAGAGATGCTGTAGTCCGTATGGAAGGTAAACCGGACATGATACCAATCTATTTAAAACTTCTTAAAACTTTTCCCAACGATGTTAATCTAAGATTGAAGCTTGCCGAAGCTTACAAAAACGCCGGGAAACCAGATGTTGCTCTCTCGTGGTTTAAATCTGCCCTGCGACTTGATCCAAACAATGTCTGGGCAAATCTTGGAATAGGTGGCATTTATATTAACCAAAAACAGTATGATCAGGCTATAATTTATTACAAAAAGGTCCTGCGAAAAGAACCGGACAATTACTACGCACTCTCTGGACTCGGAGGTGCCTACCTTGCACTTGGAGATAAGAAATCTGCCCTGAAGTACTACCGAAGAGCCTATAAAATTAAGCCAACTGCGGAAGTTCTCAAAGCTATTAAAGAGATCGAGGGTGAGGAGAGAGTCGAGAGAGCTGAGAGACTGAAGAAAATCGGTAATTACGCGAAAGCAATCACTATCTATAAAGAACTTTTGAAGCAGACGCCAGATAGTAAGAGGATCTTACTCGGACTTGCAACGTGTTATCACGAACTCGGACAGGAAGAAAAAGCGATTGAATATTACGACCGGATACTCGAAATGAATCCTGACGATAAGGATGCAATTATTGGTAAAGGATGGGCACTTCTGGGACTTGGTAAATACCAGGAAGCTATAAATTTGATTCAGGAACACAATTTAATACATGATCCTGACGGAATGAAAATCCTCCAGCAGGCACAAATTCAGTACTATATCAAGGAGGCAGAGAAGGAAAAAAAACAGGGACATTATGAAAAAGCCCTGAAGTATTATCTCGCAGCAAGAAAAATTGCTCCATCGAATCTCGATATATTGAAGGGAATGGCTGGAATTTACATGTTGATGAAAAGATTCTCTGATGCTGCCTCTATCTTTGCAATTCTGTTACAAAAGTCACCAAATGATACAACACTCCTCAGATCCTATGCAGATGCTCTTTACTCCAGTGGTCAAACTGAAAGAGCCATGAAAATATACGAAAGGCTGTATAGACTTACAAAATCTCCTACTGTTCTTGCTCAGATAAACAAGATAAAGTACATGGACAAGCTGAAACAAGCTGAATATTTTAAATCCCGCGGTAGACTTGAAAAGGCTGCAGAAATTTATCAAAAACTTTATGAAGAGAATCCTGCGGATATCAACATTATGCTTGGTCTTGCTGGAGTTTACTTTGACCTCGGGAAATACGAGGAGGCGCGAAAACTCTACAGTCAGGTTCTTGTACTTGATCCCACCAATAGAGATGCATTGCAGGGACTTGTGGGTGCACTGATTAAATTACATAAAGAAGACGAGGCCCTGACATACCTGATCAACCTATATAAGCAATATAAAACAAAGGAAATTGAAGACCAGATAAGAAAAGTTGAGGTTTACAGAATTGTTAAAAAGGCGGAGGAATACAAGAAAAAACACAAATTTTATACTGCATTTGTTCTGTACAAAAAGGCATACCAGATAGATCCAAACAATGTGGATGTCCTGAAAGGACTTGCAGGTCTATATGCAGCAAATGGTCAGTTTGAGGAAGCGGCCAAACTCTATGAACATGCTCTACAGTTGAATCCGGATGACGAGGATATAGCTATTGACCTGGCCAGAGTTTACAGAGGTCTGGGAAAAGATTACTCAGCACTAAGAATACTACGTCGTTTACATGTCACCACACTTGACCCGAGGGTAGCACTCGAATACGCGAGAATACTTTATTCACTTAACATGAAATATGATGCATTAAAAGTCCTTGAAGTAGCAGACATGAATGCAGAAAGGGGAAGAAAAAAGGGAGGTGAAGAATTTCTCCCCCCTTTTTTGCCAGAGGATACACTCGAAGCTATAATGGAGGATACGCTTAATGTTGCAAAAGAAATTGGACTCGAAAACATAGCCAAAAGCCAGCTCCCTCCTCTTTTAACTCTGGGACCAGAAATATCCCCTGAAAATTATTTCACACTCCAGAGGAAAGAAGCTATCTATTACATCAGGAAGTTGAAGGAAAAAATTCGCAGGGAATTAAGAGCATATATTCAGCTTGGCCCATATTATCGACAGAAATCAGGGACAAAGGGTACAAGTTTTCTTGAAATACCAAAATTTCCGGTTGAGGTAAGTTTCCCCGTTTACAATACAAGAGTCACTCTGCAGGCGGCAGCCGTTGAGGCCTCCAATGGAGTCCTAACAGACGATGGTATTGGTATGCAAGCTGTGGCGCAGGGCCCTTTTGCACCTGGCTCTTATTACCTGATGGTTGGAATCACTCCCATGGGATTCGATGGAGGAACAAATTTTAAAGGAGACGTCAGATTCAAATTCTTATTATCTGATTTCTGGGGATTTTACCTCCGTGGTTTTACACTTCCAAATGACGAATCTTACCTCGCTTATGTCGGATACTATGACCCTGATATTGGGAAACTCCACGGTAAGGTTATGGAGACTGGTGCAGAGGTCGGGCTTCTATTCAGACACAATCCCAAAGACCTTGCTATGATAATTGGAACAAGCGTTTTAAGAGGAATCAGGGTTTATAACAATTATAAAAAGGAGGGCCTCTTCAGGGTTGGATACACAATTAAGACTCCACTTTATCTCGACCTACTCAGAGTCGGTTTTGAATTTTACATCATGTCATTTAGTAGCTACCTCGGAGATTACGGTCTCGGCCATGGAGGATATTTCTCACCTGAAATATTTGCAAATAACGCACTCGTCCTTGAACTACAAAAAGAGCGAGACGATATGTTCTTCAAAATTTACGGAAGTGCAGGGGCACAATACATGAGAGGCCCCACTACAAAATATTTTGTACCTGGTACCAAATTTGGCTTTTCACTCGGAATAGATTTTGAGTATTTCCTTTACAAAAGTCTATTATTTGGGATCAATTACAAATACAACGATGTTGCCCCGTATTTCCAGGATCACCGTGTCTGGCTCTTCATTAGATATTACCTCTCTTCCTGATCCTCTCCTTCAAATCCTCGATAATTCCCATCCCATCAATCAATTCTGGTTCTATAACAAGAGCCAGAATACCCTCCTTTTCCTTTATTCTTACATAGTCCTTTTCTGTTGTAATTAGAGGGTATCCATGAGATTTTAATTTGTTAATTTCATCACTTGTATACCAATGATGATCAGGAAATTCGAAAAATTTCACAACATTAAAACCGACTTCATCTAAAGTCACAAGGAAACTTTCCGGATCTCCTATACCTGCAAATGCTATAATATCCTTGGTAACCTCAGTGAATTCAAGGAATCTGCATTTATCCAAAAGCCCTTCAGGTCTATACTTAAAAAGGATAAAAGTTTTATCGGGAAAAATTCTTTTTAATTGCCAAAGTTCATCACCATTCATTATACGGCTTTTAAGGTTAAAAGCGATAATATCAGCTTTTTTACCTGCATTAATGGGCTCTCTAAAGGGTCCTGCAGGGAGAAGGAAGCCACGTGATGATAAAACCCTCTTATCAAAAACGAGGAAAGAGAAATCTGGAACAATTTTTCGATACTGGTAAGCGTCATCGAGTATTACCACATCTGGATGAAATTTTTCCTCAGCCACTTCATAGGCTTTTATCCGGTCCTTACAAATCACAAATGGTACCTTTCTGGCGAGCTTAATGAAGTTTAGAAATGGCTCGTCTCCTGTCTCACTTACATCTGGCAAATCCGCATCGGGCTCAAGTACAATAACATCATGTTTTTTTCTTCCATACCCTCGTGAGATTACCGCAACGTTAAACTCTTTACTCAAATATTTTGCAAGTAAGTACACAAGTGGACTCTTTCCAGTTCCTCCCACTGTTAAATTTCCTACCACAATGGTAAATGCTTCAAATTTTTTCCTCTTTCTCAGACTATCGTATAAATACCATGCCTGGAGTCCAAGCCAGTAAACCCCGGAGAATGGCAACAGAAAGTAATTGTATGGCGGTTTCCACAGTCTTCTACTCATTCGAGAGGCAAGAACCTGTAATAAATCTCCACGTTGCCGTGTTTACCACACTTAATCCATACCTCTGCACCTGCATAGACCTTCTGGTGCTTCAGTGGACAAAAATACCTGATAAAATACACTCCTTTACTTTTCGTCACGTAGCTAAAATAGGGCTTCTGGAAATGCCTACCTGTGATTTTTTCGAGCTTATTTTTGATAGAATCCAGATTCACTTTTCGCTTGCACGGCGATAGAAACTCGGGAATTCTATGGTATAATGGTTTTGGATAGCTTATCGGAGCACCTTCAATAAGATTTTGACGACTACAGCCAGAAAGCAAGAATACAAGTAGAATCAAAAACTTTTTCATAACTGTATTTTTAATGAAATACTTTGACATGTCTATAGCGAGGGGGAGTCGAAAAAAATATTTTATCAGTAATCACTTCCCCTCCTGCACCACGAGAGTGGATTAAGGAGAGGGCAAAAGGCCAATTATCGCTCCCCCTGTCAAATCTGCTCTTCTCCCCCTTCCCCCGGCAAAGCTTTGTAGAGAAAGGAGGTTAAGAAGAATTCTCTCCCACGATACTAAATACACTGTGGGAGAGGAGATTAAAAATTAAATTTGCTCTTTGCCACAAAGCTTTTTACGAACAGTCTCTGTCCATAGCTACATCATAAGAAAGATGTGGAGGTTTTGCTGTCATGGAGGATCGATAATAGGGATAGGATAAAAAATTTTTTAAGAGGAAGTGGGAGAAATTTTTAAAATGGCAGGTATTAAAACTTCACTTAATCATGTAGTTTTTGAATTTAAGGGGTGGCCCTCGCTTCGCGAGGGCCACCCCTTATTTTTCTCTCCCAATTTATACAACAAAAGAGAGTTATCTATTCCGGGTAAACGGACACAAATACCTTGTTCTTTCTCTTTTCAAATTTTACCACCCCATCTGTCAGTGCGAACAATGTATCATCACTTCCTCTGCCAACATTGAAGCCAGGATGAAATTTCGTACCACGCTGACGAACAAGAATGTTACCTGCTTTCACAAATTGTCCCTCGTATCTTTTAACTCCCAACCTTTTTGAAATCGAATCCCTTCCGTTTTTAGTACTACTCTGTCCCTTCTTGTGAGCCATTTGAAATCACCTCCAATTATTTTCTTCCTGGTTTTTCCTTCTTGGATTTTAATCTTTTTAATCTAAATTTGTCCTCTCTTTCTCGATCTTCCAGTACCTGACGAATAAATTTGACCTGTTCCTTTAGATCAGGTATCAATCTTTCCTCAAGTGCATTCACCCTGCGGGTTGTTTTCTTAATTTCGTTTCCAAGCTTTTTCAACTTAATTTCCATTGGAGCCATTCTGACGATAAGATTAACAATATTCTCAAAAGCCTCAGCTGTAAGGTCAATTCTTGAAGTTATTGAGAGGGGAGAATAACCTCTCTCAAGGATACTCCTCTTCATCTCCGTTCCTTCAATACTTGGTAACTTCACTCCCCAGACTCTCTTTTCCTCCACCTTCAAAAGATATTCTCTTTTAGTGGCAAGAGCGGCTGATTCAAGCTTCTCAGAGCCGTCAACACCAAGGGCGATTGCAAGTACTGAAACAGCTTTCCTCAGATTTTCATCGAGCTCTTTTCTATCTTTCAAAATAGGCTTTATAAGGTCCATAAATTCACGCAACAATGCATCTCTCTTATTTTTCAACAGAGAGGCACCTTGCTGTGCTATCTTAATCTGACGCTTCCTTATAAGAAGATTCATCCTGGTTGGACTTACTTCACTCATGGCCCTATAAAGTTAATGTAAAGATCCCTTTCTGTCAATTGAAAATAACTCCCCCATTAAAACACCGTCAGTCAATAATTTTCCCGTATGACGACAGCAATCATACCCGGATAAGACGCAACCAACACTGGAATGCATCTAAAAATCAACTAAATACCGGCTTCAATTGGCTGCAAAATGGAGAAATTAATAGGAGATCAAATTTGGATTATCCACTGTATTTTATCCACTGGTATTTTTCACGGGGTGACTGCGCGAAATCCAGGTGATGAATGTGCTGCATTCTTGATTTATTCGATTTTTTCGTTTATAAATTTCAACCACACGTCCCCGTAGCTCAGCAGGATAGAGCGGCGGTTTCCTAAACCGCAGGTCGCAGGTTCGAATCCTGCCGGGGACGCTTTTTATTTTTTTGCGACTTTCCCAATCTCCAGGAAATCCTGAAGATTTACGGTAGATGGTGTGATTACAACGTATCCTATCCCCATATTAAATACTCTCCTCATCTCCTCAATCGGTACGTCCCCCCATTCCTGTATTTTCTTGAAAATCCAGGGTACCTCCCAGGAATCCCAGTTGATTTCAACATCCAGATGGTCAGGCACTACTCTTTTTACATTCTCAACAAGGCCACCACCGGTAATATGTGCCATCCCTTTTATTTCTACCTGACCCAACAAATTTTCAATATCCGGGACATAAATCCGAGTAGGTTTCAAAATCTCCTCAAAAATTGGCGTACCGGTACCGTAATCTTTATAAAGATCAATTCCTGTGTCTTTCAAAATTTTTCTTACCAGACTAAAGCCATTGGAATGTATCCCATTTGAAGGTAGACCCCATATCCTATCTCCCGGAACAACACTATCCCTTCTTGGAATTAAATTTTTCTCCGCAACACCAACAACAAATCCTGCAACATCAAAAATATCGTCTGAGATCATACCAGGAAGTTCAGCAGTTTCACCACCTATCAACTTTCCTCCAGAAATTTCCAGCCCCTTAACGATCCCCCCAATAATTTTCTTAAAGATTCTATTATCGATCTTCCCCGTTGCATAATAATCGAGGAAGAACAGGGGGCGAGCGCCGAGTGTCAGAATATCATTTACACACATGGCCACAAGATCAATACCTATGGGATCAAGATAATCAACTTCGAGAGCAAGTTTTATTTTCGTCCCCACCCCGTCTGTTGAAGCTACAAGCACCGGATGTCTATAATTTTTTAAGGCATCGATAATTTCAAAAACTCCACCGAATCCACCAATAATCTCTCTCGATAAAGTCAGATCTTTGACAATCTCAACGACCTTATTTGCTTTCTCAAGGTTTACTCCGGCATCCCTATAGAGCATGCGTGAATTATAATTAAACCTATGGAGGTTACTCAAGCGCTGTGTTAAAATCTAACTTCATGAGAAAGATTTTTGCATACCTGAAATTTGCCAGATTGTTTAATTGCATTCTGACCGCATTACTCGTCATTTTCTCCTTTGCAGTTGTCCATTACTGGGACTTTAAAGACATTCTACTGTCAATCCTTATTTTCGTGTCAGGTACTGCATTCGCAAATATTTCTAATGACATGAGAGATTTTAAGATCGATCTCGTAGTTCATCCGGAGCGTCCACTGGTCTCGGGGGAAATAACACATAAAGAGGCCTTTTTTATCTCGATTTTTTTATCAGCAATTTTGTTAATCTCTGCAATTTCAATCGGAAGGAAAGTGTTTATCTTCATACTTACTCTCTATATTTTCACTCTAATATACAATTTTTTCTTAAAGAAGCACCATTTATGGGGTAATCTTGCAGTTGCAATAATCTCTTCGGCAACCTTTCTCATAGCCGGTGTCATAACGGGAAACTTCAGACCGCTCGTTTTTCCATTTGTTCTCTCCTTTGTCTTCCAGTTATACAGAGAGATTCTCAAAGACCTACACGATCAGGAAGGAGACAGACTCGGTGGATATCGTACACTACCATTGATTAAGGGAGAAAAACTGACTATAATTTTATCACAAATATTACTTATCGTTCTCGTAATTCTGACCCTGATTCCAGCAATAATTGGTTTTTATGGGAAGATTTATCTTTATATAACTCTCTTCCTCGTCGATATTCCACTAATTACTGTTGGATTCAGGATCAGGGAAGGAATGGAGCGCAGGAAATTAAAGAAAATGCTCGATTTAATAAAAGTACCTATAATGTTTGTTCTGGTAGCAATTTATCTGGGAGGATGATGGAATTGAAACCGCAGATCATTGCACATAGGGGGTTTTCGGGGCTTTACTTTGAAAACACTTTAAAGGCTTTCGAAGAAGCTGTAAACGTGGGGGCAGATTACATAGAGTTTGATATAAATCGGACCAGAGATGGAGAAATCATTGTGGTTCATGACTATTCTATTAAAGGTAAATACTTCAAAGACATGACATTCGAAGAAGTTGAGAAAATATCACTCGCCGACAACTGCAAAATACCTTCACTACGTGAGGTCATGGAGAAATTTTCTGGTAAGATAAAATTTTATATCGAAATCAAGGACCGAAAAATAGTCGATCCATTACTTAAAATTATTAAAGATTATCCTGATGATGACACAGTAATCGCTTCATTTGACCACTATGCATTGAGGAAAGTCAAGGAAAAGAATCCACATATAAAAACATCTGCACTTTTTGGTGATGTAATAATAGATCCTGTTCCCACTCTTCTGGCGCTTGATGCCAACTATTTTCATCCCTGTTGGGAAGAAAGGAGTCCAGAGCCCTATGAACTGATTGACGACGAATTTGTTGCATACCTGAATCATCTTGGTTTTGGCACCATTTCCTGGGCTGAGGATAGACCAGATGTAATTGAAAAGCTCATTGATAAGGGATTTAACCTCATATCCACAAACAGACCAGATCTTGCTTATAAAATAAGAAGGCAAAAGGCAAAAAGTGCTTCATGATTAAGACGGAAGAATTTGACTTTGATCTACCACAGGAGCTAATAGCTCAGTTTCCGGCTCCCAGAAGGTCAGAATCCAGACTTCTTGTACTGCAGAGGACCCCTTTCAAACTGCGTCATCTTAAATTCAGAGATATTGTACAATTTTTCCATCCGGGAGATGTACTTGTCTTAAACAAAAGCAAGGTTATTAAAGCGAGAATCTTTGGGCACAGAGCCTCAACGGGTGGAAAAGTTGAACTCCTTGTTACAGAGATAAGGACTGAAAATATTTTCAAGGCACTCGTTAAGCCTGGTAGAAAGGCGAAACCTGGTGATTTAATCATTCTCGACGGAGGTACACCTGCTCAGGTCTTAGAAAGACTCGAGGATGGCTCAAGAATTTTTAAAATTGAGGGGAACATCCTTCAGATTCTTGATAAATATGGACATGTACCTTTGCCACCATATATAAAGAGAAATGATACCAAAATTGACGAGGATCGCTATCAAACAGTTTTTGCCGAGATACCTGGATCTATTGCTGCGCCAACAGCCGGACTCCATTTCGAAAAATACATACTTGATACACTTGAAACTATGGGGGTGATCATTAAATTTGTTGTTCTACACGTAGGACTTGGCACATTCAAACCTATAAAGGTTGATATTATTGAAAAACACCGAATGGACAAAGAATATTTCGAAATTCCAGAAGATACAAGAAAGGCCATTCTGGAGGCTAAAGAGAGAAAATCCATGGTGTTTGGATGTGGGACAACGGTCACGAGATCACTTGAAACGTGGAAGCTTGGGGAAGGTCCTTATCAGGGCTATACTGATCTTTTCATTTATCCAGGTTTTAAATTTGAAGTTCTCGATGCCTTAATAACAAACTTTCATTTACCCAGATCCACACCAATTTTACTTGTCTCAGCATTTGCAGGATGGGAAAAGATTAAAAAAGCCTATGAGGAGGCGATAAAACGCAAATATAGATTTTTCAGTTACGGTGACGCTATGCTAATTATTTGACCCATCCGTTATAATTTTCCCAAAAGGAGGATGATGCATGAATGTGTCAATGGTAATTCCAACATATTGGAGTAGGCCGAGTAATATTGGATGGCAGCCTGGTGACGCCATCTTTGATCATCCCACTCCGATTGACACAGAGGGTACACTTGGCAGAACTCTGAGAAGTCTGGAAACTCTTAATAACAAAAATTTCTCGCTTTTTATCATTCTTGTAACCACCACACCTGAAATTGTAACTGATGCATACGAGAAGGTTACGGCTATTGTGAAAGAAAATACTCCACAAGAAATTGAATATAGAATTTTTGGTCTCAGAGAGCTTGGGAAGCTGTCAAATTTATTAGAAGGAAACCAAAAAATTCTCTCGTTGAGGGGATACTCAGATGTCAGGAATATGTGTATTATTGCACCATTTATTGGGGCCAATCCAGATTTTATCATTTTTATAGACGATGACGAAGTCTTTGAAGACCCTGAATTCATTAATAAAGCACTCGAAAAAATGGGTGATGACATCAATGGTCAAAGAATGTGGGCAAAGGCTGGTTATTATTTGCAACCAGACGGGGATTACCTTGTAAAGAAGCCTTTCAGCCCCTGGATGAAGTTCTGGAATCAGTACGAAGCAATGAACAAAGCTTTTATAGAATTCATAGGATCTCCTAAAAGATTTAAAGTTGTCCCCTTTGTTTTTGGTGGTAACATGGTCATTCATAAAGAAATTTTTACAAAAATCCCTTTTGATCCTGGTGTACCCCGTGGAGAAGACATTGATTACCTGATAAATGCTCGTTTTTTTGGTTACAAATTTTTCATTGACACACAATTATCGATAAAACATCTCCCCCCACCTAAAAATCACCCTATCTGGCGACAACTAAGAGTAGATTTTGAAAGATTTTTATGGGAAAGAGAAAAACTCAGACGCCAGAAGAAATTGATGGGATTATTTGAAGTTAAACCGGAAGAACTGGATCCTTACCCCGGCATCTTTCTAAGAGATGATCTTGAAGAGAAAATTTACCGATCTTCTGAGATGCTCTCTCTTGAATATCTCACCAGGGATGAAAAAGATAATGCCCAAAATACCCTTGAGAATCTGAAACACGTAGAGGAATTTAAAAGAACCTGGGGAAATCCATTTGACGAGTTTCTGGAATTACAGAGGAATTGGGTTGAATTAATGAGTGAAATTGAATCTCGGAAAAATCAGCTAAAGGATATAATCTGGGGAGGGTAGTGCCCTCCCCAATCAAATCTATTTGGAATAATCGTAGAATCCTTTCCCGGTTTTTCTACCGAGGAGGCCCGCTGCGACCATTCTCCTAAGTAACGGACAGGGTCTATACTTTGGATCACCAAGGTCTCTGTACATAACTTCAAGAATAAAGAGGACAACATCGAGGCCTATTAAATCTGCAAGGGCGAGGGGTCCCATTGGGTGGTTTGCACCCAGTTTCATGACTTTATCGATATTGTCTCTGTCTGCCACTCCCTCCATTAAAGCGTATACAGCTTCGTTAATCATGGGCATTAGTATCCTATTTGCGACAAAACCAGGATAATCATTGACAAGAGCTGGATCTTTACCAAGTTTCCTGGAAAGTTCCAAAATAGTATCAATGGTCTCGTCTGACGTCAACTGTCCCTTCACAACTTCTACAAGTTTCATTACAGGGACAGGATTCATGAAATGCATTCCGGCGACTTTATCTGGTCTCTTTGTGGTTGCCCCGAGCTCTGTTATGGAAATAGATGAAGTATTCGATGCAAGAATAACTTCTGGCCTTGTCAGTTCGTCCAGTTTACGGAAAATATCTTTTTTCAGGTCCTTGTTCTCAATAACTGCTTCAACGACAAAATCCACATCCTTCACCTGTCCAATATCCGTAGTTGGTAAAATCCTTGATAGTGCCGCTTTTTTCTCCTCTTCAGTCAGTGTTCCCTTCTTTATCTGACGATCCATATTTTTAGATATAGTCTTCAGAGCTCTTTCGAGATACTCTTCTTTTATGTCGACAAGTACAACATTGTACCCATATTGGGCAAATACATGGGCAATCCCGTTACCCATTGTACCGGCACCAATAACTGCGACTTGCTTAATTTCCATTACGAACCTCCTTTTAAATGAACTTTCGTGAAAATTATAACATTTTCAAATAAAACATAACAAGGCTTTCATGGAATTAGTGTTCACTCCCACTCAATTGTTGCCGGTGGTTTTGAAGTTATATCGTAAACGACCCTGTTAATGCCGGAAATTTCATTGACTATTCTCGATGAAATTTTTGCTAAAAGGTCATAAGGCAATCTTGCCCAGTCAGCTGTCATACCATCCACTGAATACACGGCTCTGATGGCTACCACAAACGCGTAAGTCCGCCTGTCTCCCATAACTCCCACAGTCTTTATTGGTAATAAAACGGGAAAAATTTGCCATAATTCATCATATAATCCAGCCCTCTTGATCTCTTCTTCTATAATCACATCTGCTCTCTTCACGATATCCAGACGATTTTGAGTCACCTCTCCAACTATCCTGATCGCAAATCCTGGGCCGGGAAAAGGATGTCTCTTTATTAATTCCTTCGGCATTCCTAAAATTCTTCCTATCTCTCGAACCTCGTCTTTAAAGAGCATCCTCAGGGGCTCGAGCAGTTCAAAAGGTAACCAATCAGGGAGTCCGCCGACATTATGGTGAGATTTTATTGTTTCAGACGGTCCTACAACAGGAGTAGATTCGATAACATCTGGATATAGCGTCCCCTGAGCCAGAAACTTTATCCTGTCCTTCAGTTTTAAAGCTTCATCTCTAAATAGTTCAATAAACTTTTCACCGATAATTTTCCTCTTCCTCTCAGGATCTTCAATCCCTCTCAACGCATTCAGGAAATTCTGCTCGGCATTGACTATTCTCAAATTTTTCAGATGGCCAAAATATTTCTCTATCCTTTTCTCTTCTCCATATTTTAGAAGGCCCGTATTTATAAAAATGGGGTAAAAATTTTCACCTACTGCCCTCTCAAGAAGAGTCGCGACGACGGACGAATCAACACCTCCGGATAGGGCAAGTATCACTCCGTTTTTACCGACCTGATTTTTTATATTTTTGATCAGAGTCTCAACATAGTTCTCAAGCCGCCATTCCCCCTTTGCGGCCGAGATTTCATAAAGAAAGTTCCGAATAATTTCTCCTCCAAAATCCGTATGCACAACTTCAGGATGAAACTGCAATCCGTATATCTTTCTTGAAGAATCCTCAATCGCAGCAAACTCTGAATTTTCAGTCCTCCCGATTACCCTGAATCCCTGGGGTATCTGGAGCACCTTATCGCCGTGACTCATCCAAACGCGAAAGTTGTCCGGAAGACCTTTAAATAAAGGAGAATAACTCACCCTACTGAGCACAGCAAAACCATATTCCTTTTCTGTAGCAGGAGCCACTTTCCCACCCAAAAGATGTGTAATAATCTGAAGTCCGTAGCATATACCAAGAATGGGTCTTCCGAGTTCAAAAATTTCTGGGTCTGGAAGATAGGGAGTTTTATCATAAACACTTCCAGGTCCGCCACTCAAGATGAGAGCAATAACGTCGTCTCCAATCTCAGCAGGCTTGATGTTAAATGGCACAATCTCCGAATATACCTGATTCTCCCTCACCCTGCGGGCTATTAGCTGAGTATACTGGGAACCAAAATCGAGAATTATAACCTTTTCCATACTGCATTTATTTTAAGGCAGACACTGAGATCTATTGAGAGGAACCAAGAAGCAAATTTACAATTTGTAAAAGCAATAAGTCCTGTACATCTCTTTAAAAAACTGCTTGGTCTTTAAAAAACTGAATAGAATACGCAAAAATTTTTAGTTAAATGTTTATGAGATACATAAAATATTGAAAGGATAGCCGAGTAATCCTGGAATAGATTATTGGATTTTATGTCAAAAGTTCTCAGAACCTTTATTTCCTTATACAATATACAATGCAACTAAACCACGATATAAAATCAGCTGTTGAAATAACGGATAAAGGATTTGGGTCTATCAAAAAAAATTTGAGGAATTAAAACTCCTTCTGTTCTCTCCAGGGAAATATTATTCCCCTCTCAGCAGGAAAAAGTTTCTATGTAAAAAATTATCAATCCATGTACCTTCCTCCATTTATGTCTACGACCTCACCTGTGATGTAATCATTTTCAATGAGGAATATAACCGTATGGGCTATCTCTTCTGGTGTTGCAATTCTACCAAGTGGTGTAATCTGAGCAAGTCTTTCTTTTATTTCATCAGGGATCATTTCGGTATCTACAGGACCAGGGGCAACCGCATTGACTGTAATATTTCTTGATGCAAACTCAGAGGCAAGGGCAAATGTGAGTCCTATAAGCCCCGCCTTCGAAGCTGCGTAATGGGGTCCAGCAACACCTCCCATCTTCCCTGCAATTGATGAAATATTTACAATTTTTCCTTCATTCCTCATATACTTTATAACCTCTTTCGAAACAAGAAAAGCACCTTTTAAATTGATGTCCAGGAGCCAATTCCACTCTTCTTCTGATATTTCATCGAGTTTAAAATTCCTTGGGAAGACTCCAGCATTGTTCACAAGTATGTCTATTTTTCGAAATTTCTCCACAAATTCATCAACCATTCTTTTCACATCTGTGTAATTTGCCACATCTGCCCTGAAAATTTCGGCATCCACGCCAAACTTTCTTGCGAGTTCCCGTGTTTCAACAGCTGCATTATGATTATTCACGTAATTTATTCCTACATTTGCACCCTTCCTGGCAAGTGCAAGGACTATCGCTCTTCCTATACCCCTTGCACTTCCTGTGACAAGTGCATTCTTGCCTTTAATCTCCATAATTTCACCTCCCAAATAAAATTGAGATCCCCCCAATTAGCAAAATGTAAAGTACCACAAGCTTAAATTTCTTCTCATTTACTCTGAAATGGAAAAACTCACCCCATATAAGACTCAGCATAACAACGGGCAATAAAAATAGCGTAGTTGAAAAACTTCTCCATCCAGCAATACCCATAGCCAGATACCCCACAAACAGGAAGGTATCCATTAATACCCAGAGTAGTGCAAGAGTACTTCTAAAAACTGACTTCCCAATAGGTAACTTATTGAGGACATAAACAACAAGGGGGCCGCCAGACGCATACATCCCCTCCACAACCCCTGAGGTAAAGAGGAAAACATTTGCAACCTCAGGTCTTATCTCACTTTTTAAAGGTCTTTTGTAATAATTCACAAGTTCAAAAACCGCAAGGATAGTAACAAATAGACCCAGTAAAACCTTTGAGTTTCCGGCATAAGCATGCAAGATGGATAATCCAACTACACCACCTGCTATCATTAAGGGTAGTATCTTCTTTAAAAGAAGCTCCTTGTCAGCGATTTTAACATACTTCCATACAATATAAAGATTCAACATTAAATCCAGGAGAACAAGTACCGGGAGCATTGTTTTTACTGGATAAAAAAATGAGCCAAAAGTGATAGCAAGTATTATACTTCCAAAACCTGTCATAGCTTGAATCGTATAGGAAACGAACACAATCAGACCAAGCAGGACTAATTTCATTTAGAATTTCGGAGTTTCCCAGAGTTTAAGAAGCTTGATAAGAACAAAAAATACGACACCAATCGCTCCAAATATCATGGTCGTGACAAGCGTACTCCATTTCCACCAGAATGGTCCATTGATTATTATTGTGAGACCACCAATAATGGGCACCACTATCAAATTCATAATCCCAATTTCCTTTGCAACTGGAGTCTCAAATTCGGGATCAACAATTCTTAGCAGTAGCAGACCACTTGAAACAGTACCGGTGACCGTTCCATAAATAGCTGCTATTCTTTCCATGTTAAATGAGGGCAATCTTCTTCCAAGGAATAAAACCACGTAAGTTGTAAATATACCTGCAAGAATAGAAATTAAAAGCAGGGGAACTATATGAGCCGCCACAATTGCAATTTGAATACCTGTTCCTGTGGCAACAATCAAATAATCAACTGCTGTTCCTGTTATTCTTCTTTGCGTACCGGGATCGATCAAATACTCGCCACCAAAAATTGATATAACTTTTCTCGTAAGATAAGCAAAGGCCATACCTACAATAAAGAAAAACCCCCAGGCCATCTTTGCATAATCTGACGGAAGATGTGGTGCAAGCCATCTAATGAAATAATACGTAACCAGGTAAACAAAACCGACAAGAGCCAGTTGAAAGGCAAATGTGTCCACATTTGCCGGGTGAAGAGTTTTACGTCCAGCACACGATTTTTCTGAGTCTTTCCTGAAGTATCCCTTGTAAAATTCCTCACTTAGGGTGCCGCCTCTCGCAAGGCCTTTTTTGATACCCCAATTAACAAGTGGGACTCCCACGAAAAATGCAAAAAGAAATCCAATGGTTGCAAACGATAGTCCAACAGTTGCCGCCCCTTTAAACCCAAAAGTTTCCCAGACTTTACCAAATGACAGTGCCTCCCCTGGTCCCTCATTAAAGCCCAGAGCTGTCAAAAAACCAAATGAGGGATGGATATGACTTCCAAGAAGTAAAAAAACAATTACAACAACTCCTCCTATTACAGTTTGTAGAGGAAAAGTAACACCTTGCACAAGAGCCATCCATAATGAACCCCTTGCTATCTCTTTTCCTGTCTTTTCCTGAAACAGTGGCGGCGTGAGTCCGATGGAAATAAATGAAATATTAAAAAAATGATAAGCAAAAGCTTGAACAGTTTCTGGATTTAAATGGACAAGCTTGAGATTCAAAATTATTAGTCCATAAATTCCACCTATAAGTGAACTCGGGAATAAATATTTCTGGAAAAATCTCACCTTTGCTCGAGTTAAAATACCAAGCAAAAGCATAAAAGATAAAAAAGCAAATACGAGTATGCCCTCAAAAGGAAACGGAGTTTTCATGGATATCCTCCTTTTAACGGAAAGTCATATTTGTAAATTCAATCAGTAATTCCTCCCTCAATTCAGGAGGGAGCTCATTCAACACCTCATTTATTGGAGCAAATCTTTTGGGTAACTCACCCCCCTCAAGTCCTGCTATTTTCATTAATTTAAAAATTGTGGAACCCGAAAGACCCATCCTTTTTATAACAGAGAGAATTGGCTTCACCTTTTTTAAAAGTATTCCAGATGGAAGCTTTTTTGCGCTTTCAACTGATTTCTCGAGATCTTTGAGAAAATCATCAATTTTCTCGACATTTGAATAATTTATTGAAAGATGTATGTGCTCCTTTGATTTGCCGTATCTCAGTGCAGGCTGTATATACCATCCCCGTGAATTCACTTCATCAATTATGTTGAAAATATTAACTGTACTGGAAGTAAAAGCAATTAAGGTCATCTCAGGTCTGGTAACGAGTTCCAGGTCAGGGTGGTTTTCTATAAAATCAACTACCTTCTGGACAGCCTCCATCTTTTTCTTTACAAAATCGAGATATTTTTCTTTACCGATAAAATTAAGCGTTGCCCAGGCAGCAGCAACAGGTCCCCCACTTTTCGTACTCTGTATCGTAGTGTTGATCATTGTGTATCCCGTCCATTTTGAACAGGCAAAATATTGATACTTCCTCAATTCCCTGCTTCTATAAAGTACAACAGAAGCTCCCTTGGGAGCGTAAGCATATTTGTGCAGATCCATTGAGATAGAAGTAACTCCCGGGAGAGAAAAATCAAATCTGGGCACGTCATACCCGAGCTCCTTCATAAAGGGTAAAATAAAACCGCCCATACAGGCGTCTGTATGGAAAAGAATACCGTGTTTTCTCGCTATTTCCGACATCTCATCGATAGGATCTATGACACCATGTGAATAACAGGGGGCTGATCCTGCAATAAGGATAGTATTTTTCGTTATTGCTTTTTCTATCGCCTCAGGAATGGCCTTCATTGTCACAGGATCAACCGGGGTTTGTACAAGTTTAACATCAAGATAGTGAGCTGCTTTATGGAAAGCAGCATGTGCCGTTTCAGGAACAATCATCTCAGGTTGTTTTACCTTTCTTTTCTTTCTCATATAATCCCGTGCCGTTTTGACGGCAAGAAGAATACTCTCTGTCCCACCACTTGTAAAAGAACCTGCTGAGTTTTCATCACCACCAAGATGCTTGATGGCAAAGTCAATTATATCGTTTTCCATTCTCAACAGACTGGGATATACGGTAAAATCAAGTCCACTTTTATGATAGAATTTTATCAATGCCTGCTCTGCCGTGCTGGTAATTTCCTTTCCCGGATCAAAAACATATCCAAAGACTCGACCTGATGACCAATCGACGTCATCAGATGAAAGATTTTCAAGGAGGGTAAAAATCTCTTTTTTTGAAAGACCTCTCTCAGGAAGTACCACTTTTACAACTCCTTTTGATGGAGTATATAAACATATTTACGGGTTGTCAATAACCGAATTCTGTTAAAGAGTTA
>CAYNMM010000056.1:0-2521 GCA_964398355.1 uncultured bacterium | reverse complement strand
CTTGACCCTGAGGATAGGTATCCCTATGCGAAGTCACTGGGAGTTTATGATCTCAATGGTGATGGTACGAAAGTACTTGTTATTGGTGCACTGTTAAGAGGGAGAGTTCACATTCTTGAGCCTTACAATGGAGATGTTGATTCCATGGTTCACTATATGCCCTACTGGACTGTTGTCGATTCATCTCAGGATTCCACAGGGAACTGGGTTTATGATACGACCGATATGTTTAGAATTTATGGAATGAGAGCCGGCGATCCGGATCATGGAGCAGGTCATGACAACGGTGACATTGTTTTGAGTGATTTGAACCAGCACATCTATGATATAGAATACAATGGTGGTGACTTTGGTGATACAGCGAGTTATACTGTTTACGATATTTATGATGTGTTCCCATCTGACACATTCATTTACACATACCAGGATACAGCCGGAAATACTGTGACGGATACAGTCGTTAGTAACTTCTATCCTGGTCCAACACTTGCACTTGGAAATGATCTTGATGGAGATGGTGCAAACGAGATTTTGTATGGTACATACGTAGGACATCGTCCTCCTGACACATTTAACATACAGACTGGATTCCTTAATGTGCTTGAATTCAGTGGCGTTGGTGTGAGTGAAGGATGGAGAATCGTTGGAAAGCCACAGGTTACACTTTTCCAGAATAGTCCGAACCCGTTCATTAATCATACAAGTATCAAATTTGCCGTAAAGAGAGCAGGTAATGTTGAATTATCTGTCTTTGACCTTGCTGGAAGGAAAGTCAAAACACTGGTGAATAGAAGATTTGATGCTGGAACGTACACTGTTAGCTGGAACGGTAGGGGCGAGAATGGAGAAGCTTTGCCAGCCGGTGTTTACTTCTACACTATCAAGTACAACGGGACAGTTCAGGCTACAAAGAAGCTGGTGCTTTCTAAGTAAGAGATAAGTTTTTAGAGATAATGGAGGGGGCGGCCCTTCGGGCCGCCCCCTCCATTATTTTTATCGAGAAATTTCCTTCATTCCCAAAAATTCAATTCAGAAAAAAAGATTCATCTTTGAAACTGGCATTACCCAAGGAAATTTTAAAAATGACTTTATATATTGAGAAAAAAATGTTACACAAATCTTTGTTCTCAGAATGCGAAATTATACAGAATTTATGAATATAGCAAAGAAAGGTTGTCCTCAGGTTTAAGACTAATATCATTTTTCCCTCACCTACTTTGAGTAATACTTCATCCTCAATTTCCCCTTCCGCTCTGCGAGAGTGGATAGATGGGAAGGCGAGAATTTGCCCCCTCAATCCTCCCCGCAATGCTTAGCATTGCGGGGAGGAAGTTATTTTATTTATTCCATTCAAAGTATGACCATGAAATACATGGGGAATATCAGCCCTTTGATGGGGATGTTCGAAAAATATTTTACCGATAACCACTTCATCTTCCACTTTGCGGAAAACCTCTTGATTTCTCCCTCCTGCCTTTGAAAAGATCCATCAACAACCCATGCTCCCATTTCTTGTAAGAAATTACATCTAATATCTCCCCACTTACAGGAGGTAATTGGAGGAAAGGCAAAGATGCATTCATTGTTTCCCCTGTCAAATCTGCTATTTCCTCCTCCTCAATCCTTCCCCATAGTGCTAAACGCATTGTAGGGGAGGAGATTAAGAATTACACTTCTTTTTTCCCTGAAGCATTTTTGAACACCACCCCCTCTGAAAGAGAGTTTTTCGATATCTTCCTGTTATTCAGGTTCGTTATAAACCTTTTCTTCAGTTGCATCTGCCTCTGGTGCATCCATCTCTACATCACGGCCTTCTGGCCCTTTTTCCAAGAACTCTTTATAGAATTCGTGTTGGATAACCAGATTCATAATCTCATTGGTACCTGTCCAGATTGTAATTAATCTCACGTCTCTCAAAAGTTTCTCAATGGGGTAGACATTTGTATATCCTATGCCTCCCATGATTTGCATTGCATGGTTAACCACTTCCCATGCCATTTCTGTAGAGAACTTTTTAGCCTCAGAGACAAGCCTTCTGACCTTTCCAGGTGGAATTTTACCACTATCTATGGCAATTCCAACAGCTCGATTTAATGCCCGTGCCGCGTCTATGAGGGTTAGACTTTCCGAGACTTTGAAGCTGACCCCTTCGAATCTACGGATTTTTCTGCCAAACGCATATCTTTTATCAGCATATTTTGCAGCGACTTCAAAGGCAGCTCTTGCCATTCCAACAGCTCCACCTGCTGAGGTCATTCGCTCTGGAATCATCATCTGGTGAAAAACCGCTGTACCATTTCCAATTCCATCTTCGCCCCCGAGAACGTTTTCAATAGGTACTTCAACATTCCTGAAGACTATTCTACCTGTTCCACCACCACGTGTCCCCATGAGCCCGTAGACATGATGAACTTCAACTCCCGGTCCCCTCTCTACAAGGAAGGCTGTCATCGCCGCCTTGGGGTCATCAATTCCCTCAACTTTTCCATAAATGAGAAATAAATCCGCACCTTCAGCTCCT
>CAYNMM010000055.1:0-13759 GCA_964398355.1 uncultured bacterium | reverse complement strand
ATTCAGGTCACCTTTCATGCCCCTTATGTATATCCACGCACCCATTCCATGAGAAGGAACTCTGTGGGCATTTGGGTCGGACATTATTGTACTATCAATAACTATATATGTGGAATCTCCAATATTGAGAGAAGGATTTATAAGGAAATATACATAAAATAGAGTATCTATCCCAGGCTGAAGAGAATCTCCATTAGTCGATATGATAACGAATTTCACTTTCCCCGAAGTGTCATTAGCCATTAATGAGAAATTTGCAAAAGAAGAATCTAATTGAGCACATATATACTGAAGTTTTGTCGTATCGTATTGAATAATAGCTTGTAATCCTCCCAAATAGTTATGCAAGTTAACCCCGATTGGAACTCTAACTGTATCTCCAGGAATCCCATTTGCAGATTCAGCATACAGGATATTCGTGTTTTCATCGTTCCCTATATGTTCAAATACTGTAAGAAAATTCTTATTTATTCGAAAATTGTCAGGTAGGAGTTGGTTGACGTATGCAGTAAAAATTATTTCATTCTCTCCATTCCCATTTAAATCATTTCCAATTGCCAATGCTGGTCCTGGGATGAAATTGTACTCTACCGAGTCAAACGTATCTGATGGGAACGCATCAAAAACATTGTAAACAGTATAGCTCGCTGTATCACCAAAGTCACCACCATTGTATTCTATATCATAGATGTGCTGGTTCAAATCACTCAAAACAATGTCACCGTTGTCATGACCTGCTCCATGATCCGGATCGCCCACTTTCATACCGTAGATCCTAAACATGTCGGTCGTATCATAAAAAACCCAGTTCCCTGTGGAATCCTGGGATGAGTCAACAACAGTCCAGTAGGGCATATAGTGAACCATGGAATCAACATCTCCATTGTAAGGCTCAAGAATGTGAACTCTTCCTCTCAACAGTGCACCAATAACAAGTTCTTTCGTACCATCACCATTGAGATCATAAACTCCCAGTGACTTCGCATAGGGATACCTATCCTCAGGGTCAAGACCTTCCGCATGGTACTTTAAAACATAATGATCCGGTCCATCTGATTCAAATATCTGAACACCGACATGATTCCATATAGTTATAATCCCTTCAGGATTTCCGTCACCATCGAGATCTACTGGACCATAACCAGAAGCTGTACTTCCATGGTAGCCAAGTTCTGTACGTTTGAAAACTGTTTCAACAACTGTTGAATAGAATCCTGTTGAGAACTCACCATCAACAGAGAAGATGTAAGCATTATCGAACGCTGTTCCACCATTATTCACCCATAGTACTTCATCTTTTCCATCGTTATCGAAATCACCGACCGCAATATCTTCACATCTGTAACGGTCAGGATAAATGATAGCACCAGTTGAATCCTGATAGGTAGCAAAATCTGTGATTTGAGCCACGAGGTTGTAATTATTACTTCCGGAAACGCCATCCCATTCAAATACCCACACACCGACGTGGCTCGAAAGTGTATCACCAGAGTTACCTGTGACAGCGGCTATGATCTCTCCTTTGCCATTTCCGTCGAGGTCTCCAGTAGCAACACTTCTAATATTTGTGTAGTAGCCACTGGAAGGGAGATCATACTCCCAAACCTGCTGGAGGGTATTATTTCCGGTGACTTCGTAAACAATTATTCTACCGTGGTGGTTTGCATCAACTGTTTTATAATCAGTGATAATGATTTCCTTCAGTCCATCCTGGTCGAGATCCGTGCCTACTATCATACTTCTCTGGTATTCGTTGTAAGAGCTATCAGCATATAGCGCATCATTTGGTAGATCAGTGGTCGCAAGCTGGAAAACGTTGTCACCATCTCCTGCAACAAGTGAGCCCATGAGTAAGAGGGCCGCAACTACACCTACCAGCTTCTTCATATTTATACCTCCTTTTTTAATTTTTATTATATTTCGGCCAATTCCAACTGTAAAGGCCTAAAACGAAAGTCCTACTGAAACAAATTTTACATTTTCAAGTCTTCCATAATCAGACATGGCAAAGTCAACAGCGAAACTAATGGGAGAACCTGGACGTCTATATCTAACGCCACCACCTACTGTAAACCCACCCTCAGCATCTCTCATAAATGTATGTTCCTTGCCAATACGTAAATACGCCATGTCATTGAAAGATAACTCGGCACCAGCGTTTATATATTCAGTATTGTCATTCGGATGGACAGCATCAATTGCGACGAGTAATTTCAAACGATCAGTTTCAATTGGATACATAGATACCCCAACGAGAAATCTCATCGGTAAGTCATAGGATTCAGTTCTTAAATCAGCTATAACGTTTGGCTGAGAGTTTGGATCTCTGTTGGGATCGGGATAGTAAATAAATCTTGTATCCTCACCAACAAGTCTCATCTTTCCTCCAAAGTTCTGGAAATTCATTCCAATTGTGAATTTATGGAACTCTGTCTGGTATTTAAGTCCAATATCCACTGCGGCCGTTGATGCAGACATTAATTTCAACTTTTCATAAATGTATTTTGTGTTAAAGCCAAAAGAGAATTTATCTGTAAACATTTTTCCGTAGCTGAGAATGATCGCTATTCCGGTATATTTGAAGTACTCACCGGTTCCTTCCGGATTTGTTTCTGTGGTCACCTCCATATTATCTGTACCAATATATGACAGTGCGCCACCGATAACACCTCTTCTGGGGATTGGTACTGCGAATGCAAGATAATTGTATTGAATTCCGGCGAGCCATTTAGAATTGGTGAAGAAATATGAATATCCTTTCGTCTGCGCAAGCCCTGCTGGATTCCAGTACGTTGCGAGAGCACCGGTGGCAACTGATACAAAGGCCTCACCCATTCCAACAGGTCTTGCACCAGGTCCTATCTTGAGAAACTGGGCGGGCTTTGTCCCTGTATTACTCACAGTCTGAGAAAATCCCAATCCGAGAAGAGCTAAAAGAATAAAAATCTTTTTCATTTCTCTTCCTCCTTACTTAATTATTGCAAATTTTCCGATGTGTTCACCTATAACTCTGCCGTTCATTTTTGCCTCTACATGATAAATGTAAACTCCATACGCGATCTCTTGACTATCTTTATTCAACAGATTCCATTTCTGAACAGACGGTGAAACATACTCCGGATCTCCAGGTTCATGATGAAGGACATCCACGAGTTCGCCTGTAATTGTGTAAATCCTTATTGTAGCTTCTGGAGGGAGATTGATAAAATGAATCTCTCTTGCTCCTCTGCCTCTTCTAATAGTAGGATCTTTTAATTCATAGGCTGAAACAAGAATATATGGATTGGGGACAACTCTTATGCTATCGAGACTGTTGGCAATAGTATTCTCATTTGTGAAAGCTTTATGAGTATTGAAACAAATTGTATCCCTTTCTGTAAATGGTTTATGGAACTTGAGGTAAAGTATGGTTCCATCAGAGTTTGGTGACACTGGATTTTCAGAAGGACCTCTAAAGGTAAACTTCCAGGTTCTTAAAGTAATCCTTCCTGTAGAGTCAACCATAACTGGATAAATAACATCTCTTCCAAGTGTATTGGAAATGATCCCATCATGATCTCCATCAATAAATACAACTTCCTGACGGACTTTTTGTTTACCTTCAATTCTCCAAACTTTGAAATTCACCGGGGCTTTTGTAGTCACACTATTGTAAAACACGGAATCAAGGATGACACCACTATCTGCAAAATCTATTTCATAGTCAGCTGGATATGGTACACCACCAGGAGTTGCCACAGATACTTCAACCCAGTAGTTACTGTTACCTGAAACGAAATAGTTTGTATCAGGTGCAAGAGTATCACTTTTTACAGAAACTCTAAAACCATCTACGATCGGAGTTCCATCTTCACCATGAATCTTTTTACATCCAGACACAAGCACGGTGTCTGTGTTGTTAATTCTTTTCAGGAGAGACCATGTGGTATCGTTTCCATTTACATCAAATTTAATTCGATACTGAGCATCTTTGATACTGTCAAGAAGAACAGTCATAAATCCAATCTGTCCTGTACCGTTTATGTTTGAATTTACAGAGTCAATAGATATTTGTGGCGGGGTATAACCAAGGGGCTCGCCTGTCGGTACAACTTCAACTACACTTGGATTTGCAGTGATTGGATAAACGGACGAAATTAGAGGAGGAATATCAAGAGTTGCATTTCCTGGCGTGTAGGCCGTTACGGCATACCAATAGTGTTTTCCATCAATGACAGAAGAATCCGTCCACGAATGTCTGATCCCTGAATCATCTCCAAGATAGAAATATGCACCATCAACACCAACTGGAGCAAGCCCTGTAATTGAATCTACCTTGTCAAACTGAGCTATGGGTCTCCAGTAAACAATTCTTCCAAATGCATCTGTTATAGGAGTGCCCCAGGTTACACCTCTATCCTCACTTCTGAAAATAGCATATCCCTCAAATTCTGGATTAAGCTCAGCCCTTGTATCCCAATATAAGTGAACTTTTCCGGTCTCTGTTCTAACCCATACGGTGGGTTTTTCCGGAGGTTTTGGGAAATGATAGTTTCTGTTGAAGATTTCCTGTGCTCTAAATGCGTTTTTGTAAAGATCGGCAGAATCTGTACCCATAACGAGTGCAATTGAAAATCTCTGAGTTTCACCTTTGTGGAGAGGGAAAAATCCAGATCCGAAGACAAAGACAAAGTCACCGGGTCCTGGATTCACATTAAATCTTCCAGGTCTCATCATCTCGAGCATTGCAGAATCATTTGCAGCAACAAGACCACTTGCACCATAGACAAAATCATTAACAGCATCGAGTCCGAGCTGATCCTTCTCATCAGGGTCCATCACTTCGAAATTAGGTTCACCAAGAGTTGGGACTCCATCACCCTCACCATAGTCACCAGTTCCTGCAATTCCGTCTCTTCCCACATCATCCTTTGCAGGATCCCAATCACCATCATTATCAATGCCGTCATATTGACTTTCGTCTACCATTCCATCATGGTCGTTGTCTATCCCATCGTATGGATTTCCTGGACTTTCCAGAAACTTAAAGCCCATCCATCCACATTTGTAAGGTCTCCCATCAGCACCTCTACCCCAGCCGTCCTGATCGTAGAAATATACCATATTGGATGTGGTATCGAATCCATACATGTCATCCTGAAAATCTGCTCCTGGGCCACCAATCCTTACATCCGTGTAGTATCCAACAACCATGGAATCTATGTCTTTATCCGACATATTTGTAACTTCATAAACCCAGACTATCACGTCTTCCACAGGCTGGGCAGCCCATTGATAACCTCTCACCGTAACCTTAATTCCAAGGCCTCTCATGTTGTTACCCGGATCATAATATGGATTTCCGTATGGATTTCCAGGCATAAATTCCAGATTGGCTGAATCCATCGCAGCAAAGTAACTTTCCTGGTCCGCAACAACACTTTCAACTACTGAATCCTGGATTGGTGTTCCATCATGTCTCCAGGGAATAAAGTTAAATTGTCCTGGCCATTTACCTGCTAAATTTCTCAGTGTATCACCGAGTATCCCAACATAAGTAGGCCAAACAGAAGGCCAGAGTGTATCTTTATCTGAAAACGCTACACTTTGCTTATCCGGATTAAAATAACCTGGTAACGGTTCAAAGTCTTCATCTCCGCCATCTTGAATAGGGTCATCCACGATACTTATCCATACAGAATCTTGTGTATTGGGATCATAAGCTTTTACCCTTGCTCCGAACATAGGACCCATTTCGTAAATGTATTCATGCCCTGAACCTGCAGGCCATTCAAGACGAGGCCAGGGATTAACTCTGTCTGGACCACCTATAACTGTTGTATTAAAGAACTTAACGCGGATTTTATTCCCATCATGGATTCCAGACCTTCTATCCGCATGTCCTTTTAAGTCCGCTCCCTTACCAATCTGCTCAGGTGTCAACTTCACAGAAGGGGGAAGGAATTTCTGGTATGGAACACCTGCGTATACTATCCCAAAAAGGAAAATTGTGACGAGGATTTTTCTCATAATTTAAAACTCCTCCTTTTAAAAATTAATTGAAATTCCTATTTTAACCAACCTTGGTGGACTAAAGTAGTACGGTCTTATGTAATATCCGGGGTCAGCAGTTGGCCGTGTCTGATGCGTATACGTGGCTCTTCCTGTATCTGTGTAGACAAGAACCTCATTCTTTGTATCAAGCAAGTTATATACCTTGAGAGAAATTGTATATCTTATATTCCTGATTTTCATATATTTTGCAGCACTTAAATCAATATTATATGTTGGCGGTTTCCTACCTGAATTTTCTCCACCCCTCAATGCCTCTCCGGTCGTATCTGTTGGTGTATATGGAAGTCCACTTCCATACGTTCCCGTTAATGATACTGTCCACTGGTTGGGTTGAGTCATGGTTAAGGTAAAGTTAATTTTATGCCTTTCATCCCAATCGAGAGGAACCATATACTTGGGCGGCTCGTACCCATGTCTTAAATCTGCAAACAAATCTCTCGGTCTTGAATTAGAACCTTCTGCAATCTGGTATGTGTAATCAATTTCGCCAGAGAACATACCAAGATTTCTGAATTTCAAATAGAAGGATAGTCCACGTATATTTGCATAGTCTCTATTGGTGTATACCATATAATGGTCACCCGACACATAAGTTGGCATGAGCTTCGTTGAAACAAGATCTCTTACATCTTTGTAATAACCAATAACTTCCAGCCCAAAGTTTTCACTGAGAGCTTGTTTAAATCCGACTTCGTACGCAACAGTTCTCTGTGGTTTCAGGTCGGCATTCCCCATAACGGTTCTGTTTGTGAGTAATCTTCCACCAGACTCTGCCCACTTAAATCCAGAGTTTCTGTAAAGATAGTAATAAGGGGGAATCTGGAAAAAGTGGCCATAGGAAAAGTGGAATATCCCCGATGCAGAAATGGGGAATGCGATTCCTATCCTTGGAGAAATCTGATATTTGGGATCCACATCCCTATATCCGGGAAATGGGCCACGAGTCGTATCCCAGATCATAGGAGAAGGTGCAGAATCATCTACCCAGATTTTCCACCTTGGATCGTACCAGTCAAACCTTATCCCTGCATTAACCACCATGTCCTTGAATTCCATCTTGTCTTGAATGTACGCGGAAAACTCAATTGGATGATGCAAATATTCATCAATATCTGCAATTGTATCTATAATTGGCAGTGCCGGGGGGGTTGTATCTGGATTATCTACATTTAAAGAAAGTCGATACAGGTCATATCTGGTAAACTGGACTCCAGTCTTTATCATGTGTACAGGTGTAACCTGACTGGTTATATCAAACCTTGCAAAATAACTTTTGGTATACCTTTTGTACCATGAAGTTGAAACTCCACCTCTTCTAAACTGATGCGCAGATACGAAATATCCCCAATAGGGAAATAGATAGCCAAGACAGTAATAAGAATCATAAACAAAAGTTCTAAACTGTGACCAGTAGTAACTAAACTTTAAAGAGTAAAACGTTTTGGGACTTAAAACCTGATTCAACGATATTATGCTCTGCCACCCCTCTTTAAGATTATGAGGGGTTGCAAGGGGCTCCCATTTTAACGAGTGGATGTAATTTTTATAATGCAAATACGTATAAAGATTTATCCAGGATATCTTCATTGAATTTGTCGGTCTCGCAGTAAGCTTTAAATTCCACAAATTCTCGGTCATAGGATTCATCGCGATATAAGAACCATCTCCATGACCGTGAATTATTGTATCGTACCTTGTGTCTGTTGGTAAATAGTAATTTATCCCATAGAGCCACCCATCTGATTTGTAATATCTTCCACCGAAATAATAGGTAATTTTCTTGCTGAGAGGTACAGGTCCCGATACATTCCATCTTATGTCTTTATCATTGAAAAGATAGAAATCATCAATATGTTCGAAAATATCCGTGTGATTACTGAGTCTGTCTCCGACAAATGCACTTATAGAGCCTCTAAATTTATTAGATCCTTCATCTGTAACAATATTTACAACACCTGACATTGCATTTCCGTATTCAGCATTAAAAGTTCCTGCCACGAGATCCATCTGCTTGATTATGTTGGTGGGCACATAAACAGCAAGTCCGTTCAAGTAGGGATCAACTATTGGGATACCATCAATGAGATATGCAACTTCTCCTGATCTTCCACCTCTAACGTGAATATCACCAGATGGGCCTGTAGTTACTCCTGCTTTCATTGAGATGACACCAGAAACTGTCTCTACCGGAATCTTCTTGAGATCTTCTTTATCTGTTGTAATCAAACTCGCGGTGACATCCTTTTTAACTATAGGTCTCTTGGCTTTAACGATAACAGGTTTTGCCTTCAATACAGTCTGTTTAAGCTTAAAATTAATTGTCGTAGTCTGGTCAGCTCTGACAACAACACTCTCTTCCACAACGGGCGTGTATCCAATTAATGAGGCTTTCAGAGTATAAACTCCCGGGGGAACATTCAATATGAAGTAGAAACCATTTACATCAGTAGCCGCTCCCATGGTTGTTCCAAGAATAACGACATTAACACCTGGAAGGGGCTCTCCCGTGGACGCATCTACCACTGTCCCGGAAATCTTACCTGTTTCACCTGCAAAAATTACCCCCATAAACAGGAATGTTAACAATAACTTCTTCATAAAAATTCCTCCTTTTTCGATTGTCATAACGTATCCACGGTTGTGTCAACTGTCTCAATATATATTCTCGCTGTGTCCATCTGAATATTGCCAAAATCGTATGTCTGACCACTCTGAATATCAACGGAATCCGTTGAGACAGAGTTGTAAAAACAGGAATCCGTGATAGATCTAACAATCGTTGTTCTTGTAATCACATTATTTGTGGTATCGTAAGTTACTGAAAGGGTCTCTTTTGAGGTATTTACAACTATTCCTACCTCAACCGTGTCGATTCCGGTTGCCGTTGTTTCAATCTGCGAAACAAAAACTTTACCCTTCTTAAGATCGAGTCTAAACATTCGAGGGAAAACCCTTAAATCGAAGTAACCATTTCTATCAGTATAAGTATATCTATGAGGAGGGAAAGTTGCCACATGGACACTATCCAGTGGATTACCCAGAGTATCTACCACTCTGCCTTTAAAATAGGCATCCTCCGGGTCTTTTATACTGTCTTTACATCCTGTCATATAGACCAACGACGAAAATACAAGTATCGTTAAAATTAACCTCTTCATAAACACCTCCTTTTAATCAATTCATTCCTGGATACTTCTGGGATTTTCATCGTTTTATAATTCGGAGTGTTTTCAAAGAACCATCACGGTTCTCAACTTCTAAATAGTAAATCCCGGAGGTTAGATTTTTCAAGTTGATTTTAAATTGCTTTTTGCCATTTACAACCCTTAAGATTCTTCTTCTCCCTGATATATCAAAGACGCGAACTCTGTTAATCGGATCTCTGGAGATTATATTCAGTACATCTTTAACAGGATTAGGATACATCTCTACCAGCGTACGTTCATGGACCAAAGATTGTTCATTTATTCTTACGTTGAGACCAAAGAAATTCAAAACCCTATACATAACGATTTTTCTTTTATACGCATCAAGAATGGATTCGAAAGGAAATCCGAGATACACAAGTCTTCCAGTTTGAGAGCTATTTCCAAAAGTTCCCTCAAATTGTATCCCGGCAGACCAACCGGTACCCCCGAGGTAAACCATGTTGGATGTTGATCCTCCATAAGGCCCAACTCCGTCTGGATAATCTACATCATAATGCCACCTTCCATCGTCAAATTCTATGTTACCAATACCCTCAAATATACCACCGGGGACTGGCGACACAAAATACGTGTTGGCGTCATCTCCCAGGTAGGTAGCTTTAAGATATTCATGGTAAAAAACGTGATCAGTACTATCTCCTCTTTGCCAGAGATCGTAACCAATTTCGGAGCCGGAAATAAAAAGGTTTCCACCATTTTCAAGGTAGTTCGCTACGGCTGTTTGCTCGGCAGGTGAAAAGGACATTGTTGATGTACCTTCTTCTCCAAGAATCCAATCAACAGCGTCGTATTGAGTGAGATCAATATCCCCATTTTCGACTCTTTCGTTACATGTAGAATTGAAGTAAGCACCAATCTGAACCATAGCAAGACCATGTTCACGAATAAAATCAAAGGTATTATTGGTACCACCTACACGATCAAATCCATTTACAACCAAAACATTGTTTGGGGTTGATGAGGAAACAGCGGCCAGAACCTCAGTAAAATTGGAAACTCCAAATGGATTTCCAGCTCTGATCTTGTAAAATTCAACTGTGCCTTCAGGGATATTTAAATCAGAGAAGGATGTTCCTGTAACTGTAGCTCTTAGATTGAAATTATTCCCATCCTCACTCCTCCAGACCTCGTAAAATGTGGCCCCTGAATCAGGGTACCATTCTACCGTAATTTTCCTCGGTCCGCTAAGCCTAACCATCAGTCCTTGAGGTTGACCAGGAGGTGTCCCTTCTGAAAAGTGTCGAGCCAGCTCATCCCACAGTTCTGTTCTCGTTCCATCATAAGTAAGGGCCCACATACCTGTACCCTGAATATTAGAATTATTAACAAGATCCCACTTGAGTCCAAGACTGGAGTCATTATCGAACCATGTTTGATACCAACCATCCCCATTGACATAGTACTTATACCAGGGGGTTTGTGAATAATCATCCCACAATAAGCCATAAGAATTTGCCTCTACGATGGCCTGTTGGTAGAAAACCGCGCGACCACGTCCACGTGTAGCCGACCCTGGAACATCTGAATAAGTTGGCCATTTATAGCCATAATAAGGCACCCCAAGAATTATCTTTTCCGGATGACCACCCGAATTTGCTACATAATAATTTACTGTACTCGTCACATTATACGTATATCCAGTTAGTGGAGATACTGGTCCAGCCGTCCCGCTGCCACTCCAGAAATAGTCATATCCCATTATAAAAAGTCCTTCCGTATTTGCTGCAAGTGTGGCTACGTCAAATCTGTCGTTCCAATTCACAGCTGTGACACAAATCGTCAACTCTTTCCCGTAGTTTTGAAGGGTATCATGGAGCATGATGACAAATTGATTCAAAGCTTCTCTATCCGTTGAGTATGGAACTTCCAGGTCAAGGTTTGCCCCTTCTACATTACCGTTTAACACTTCAGTTTTAATGGTGTTTATCGCATTTGTCCTTGAGGTAGGATTTGTCAATATGTTATGAATGTTATCACTATTAAACACGATTATAACAAGATGCACATGTACTCCATGAGCATGAGCTGAATCTATCACGGCGGCCCAGTTCGACACCCAACCATGGTAATTACTCACGTTTCCATTACCATCAAGTTCCACTCCAAAGGCCGCAAGATGAGTTAATAGATCCCAATGGATTAGTGAATAACTTGAAAGCTGCCAGTAAGGTAAGAAACCATAGATAGTTTTATACAATTCTTTACGCCGAGGCATCAGAGGAATCTTCGGGATCCGATGCCCAACATCTGGTAATTTGAAATTCTTGTATTGCTCGTATTGAATCTTGTGAATTGATGGTGGTGGAACAAACGCTATATTTAGAATGAGCAAAATCTTGGCGAGCATGATTTTCTCCTTTTTGGATGACTATCTTAATGAAACAACCTCAAATAATCAAATACCTGGTGGTAAAAATTAACTACTAATTGTTGTTACTTTTTACTATTTCGTCAAAGAAGCGGAAAATTTCCTGAGTAGCATCAATATCGTTATTCGATCTACCTATGATAAATTCTGGTAGGTATCGGCTTCCTCCAGGCCAAACATGACCCCCATTATTTATCACATACAGAAAAAATTTTCCACCGTCGATGCAAAAAAACTTTGTAAGTAATACTGATGAGCCATCATCAGGGTCTCGATCAGGTATTTCCTGAACGATAGGGGGCTTACATTCTTTATCACCAATCCATAGCTGGATCACTTCCTTCACAGAAAGAACTTTTCCAAGTCTCCTCCGTAAAAAATGCACGTAACCACCATTAATTGGAATAAGTGGATCTTTGTCTCCTATAAACATAATTACATTCACTTTTTGAAATTTGCAAAAATTTTTGATATTCTGTGGCATCCCGGCGGCTACAATCCCGATTGCTGCCACCCTATCTGGCATTTCACACGCGATTCGCAACGCTAACATCCCTCCATTCGACATCCCCACGATAAAAGCTTTTTTACTGGAAATAGGATAATCTTTTTGAAAATCCTCTATGAGTTTACCAATGAACCCAGTGTCATCGATATTCATCTTTTGAGAGGCATAAAAAGATAGATTTCTCCCATCATTCCAATGTTTACCAACTGCTTCAGGATAAATTACAATGTATTTTCTTCTTTCTGCAAGTTTATTAAATTCTCCCCGTGTCAATTTGATAAAACTTTCTGGAGAGCCACCTCCACCGTGCAATCCTATTATCAAACCTGAATACTCTCTGGTCTTTGGCAGGTAGTAAAGGAATCTCCTTTCTGTTTCCTGGTAATAAATTTTCCCTTTTTGCAATCCCGTAAGAGTAATCAAGATTAGGAACAAAATCTTCATCTGATTTTAAAGTTTTTCTCCATATTTGAATTTATCTTCGAGTCTCATGTAACCCCTAATTGCATGAGACAACACGAATCGGAAAGGCTCAGGAGGAAAGGGTATAATTTTCCTACCAACAAAGAATAAGCTTGTTCTCGGTGTTTTCAAATCCAGAATTAACTCTGCTATCGTTCTTCCTGTGTTAAAAGTAGCGGACACTCCATGTCCTATGTACCCAAGAGCAAAAAGGGCACTTCTATCTTTTCCCACAAATCCTATAGCAGGAGCCATATCAAGGGTGATAGACACAGGTCCACCCCACTCATGGGTAAACTTTATGCCTTTTAACTGCGGGAAAACCCATAATAAATACATCTTGAGCTCTTCAAAATTTTTTCTATCTCTATCCCTTTCAAGATTTTTCCCATAAGTTACACCTACATCTCTCCCTCCAAGGACTATTCTGTTATCTTTAGTGAGTCTATAATAGTGAATAAAATCTCTCGAATCCTCTATTCCAGCCCTATTTTTCCATCCGATACTTCTCATTTGTTCGACGGTCAAAGGTTCTGTCAAAACTATCCTTGTGAATGCAGGAGTTTGATATTTGTAAAGGTGAGGGAATAGTATGGAGTAAGCATTTGTAGCAAAGACAATCCTTTTTGCAAACAATTTTCCATCAGGGGTTTTCAAGATAAATTTATAGCCATCAGGAGCATTCTTACGCTTTTCAAACTCAAGAACAGGTGAATACTCGAAAATTTTTACTCCCTCTTTTTCCGCTTCATTTTTCAGGGCCCGCGCCCATTTTGCCGGATGTAAAATTCCACATTGTGGTTCAAACCATCCTAAAAGAAATTTATCCGTGTTATACTCCTGTTCCAATCTCTCTTTTTCCCAAATTTCCACCCCTTGAAAGTCCATCTCTTGAGCGACCTCAATCTCGTGCCATAGTCTTTTAACCTGTGCCTTATTCGTGGCTACAAGTAAATAACCACTTTCCTCGTAATCACAGTCGATTCTATGTTCTTTAATAAACGATGCGAGGTAGGTCACAGCCTCTTCCATGAATCTTCTTGCCTGTTTGCCTTTCTCCACTCCAAATCTCATCTTCGTTATCGATGGAGTCAGTCCAAAAAGTGACATATTAAATCCACCGTTTCTTCCGCTGGCTCCATATCCACAGATTTCTGC
>CAYNMM010000054.1:0-27245 GCA_964398355.1 uncultured bacterium | reverse complement strand
AAATTTTGTTTATACAGGTGCATTTCTTGTCGCTCCAATACCACATTTTAAGTTAAGGGCCGGTTTTAGCCTTAGCGCAAGATATTTCTATACTAAGGACGAGGAAATTATTCCACTTTCAGTCTCTCCTTATATTGGTGTGAGTGCCTCTATCCCACTGAATGTCGGTAGTATTCCATTTGGTCCAACAATTGGGTTACCTGTAGTTATTGACCTTTCGGCAAAGTCAAATGTACTTTCATTAACAGGATCAATAATAGAGAAAATGATAGATGATCCTGCATTCGATGTTACAGGAAGCCCAAATCCACTAAAAACCCTATCATTTGGTGTAGGGGTTAGAGTTAAAATGTAGGGGGTGATAATGTGAAAGACTTGGTACCGTTTAAAGATGAAAATGTGAAAAAATTCTATGAAGATCTAAGAAAAAAGATCAAGGAGAAACTATCAAAATTTGCAGGGAAATATGGTGAAGAAGGTGCGAAAATTCTTCTTGCTGCTCCAGATCTTGTGATACTTCTATGGAGACTCATTAAAGATGATAGGGTTCCTGCTGAGAAAAAAGTTTTCCTTGTAGCAGCACTCACTTACTGGATTTTACCTTATGATTTGATCCCGGAGGCATTATTAGGTGTGATTGGGTATGCAGACGATCTCTATATCACTCTTTATGTCCTTAACGACCTGATAAATAATGTTGATGAGCAGATAATAAGGGAAAATTGGCCAGGTGACGAGGATGTCATAAAATTTCTAAGAGAATCTTTGAAAATTGCAACACTCTGGATGGAAAAATCCGGGAAAAATGTGAGGGAAAAGGCAGAACTACTTGTAAGGAAGTTGCTTGGTAATGGTAAAAACAAATCCAGATGAAAAATATATGGAGTTTGCGATCCAGCTTGCGGAACTCGGGAGGGGATTTACTTCTCCCAATCCTCTTGTTGGAGCAGTTATTGTGAAGAAGGGGAGAATCGTTGGAGTGGGGTACCATAAAAAACAGGGACTTCCTCACGCTGAAGTTAATGCAATTTTTGATGCACGTGGGCATACTAAGGGAGCAACAATGTATGTAACACTTGAGCCGCACTCTTTTTATGGCCATCAACCACCATGTACCAGAGCGATAATTCGGGCAGGAATAAAAAGGGTTGTTATCGGTGCCATTGATCCCAATCCTCTTGTAAACGGCTCCGGGGTCCGTCAACTTCAGGAAGCTGGAATTGAGGTAAAGGTGGGGGTTCTGGAAGATAAAGTACGTGAGCAGAATGAAGTTTATTTCAAATATACAAAAACGTCACTTCCATTTGTATATTTAAAATTAGCAGCCACGCTTGATGGATTTATTGCCGATTACAAAAAGAAATCACAATGGATTTCAGGACGAAAATCAAGAAAACTTGACCATAAATGGAGAGGAGAAGTCGATGCAGTCGCTGTTGGGAAAGGCACCCTTCTTCATGATGACCCACAGCTGACTCCAAGAGACGTTTATCCCGCCAGGTCTCCGGTTAGAGTAATAATTGCTGGAAAAATCGATTTCGACCCCAATTTTAAAGTGTTTGACACAGAAGTGGCAGAAACAGTTTTAATTACAGTTGATAACCCACAGAATAAAGTCGCGGCAGAAAAATTTGAAAACGTTGGCGTTAATGTTTGGTTCGTAAACCCAAATGAAAAAGGAAAAGTTGATCTTTTGTCAGCAATTAAACTAATGGGAGAGAGGGGAATAAGATCTGTCCTTTTTGAAGGAGGCGCTCATATTTCTGGTGAATTAATTGAAAAAGATTTGTGGGATAAGATGTATCTTTTCTTCTCTCCCATATTTCTGGGCAACGGTTTAAACATGCTGGAGGGTGTAAAAAGAGAACTTGGGGAAAGTAAAAAATTTAGAATCGCGTCGGTTGAGCGCATAGAAGAAGATATTCTCCTGGTCTTAAAGAATGAGCGAGAAAATAATTGAATTTGTTCAGCATTTTGTCCACAATAAGGAGCTGGTTACATTTGTCGTTTCAATGCTTCCTATAGTGGAGCTGAGAGCTGCCATTCCACTTGGAATTTTATATTACAAACTAAATTTTATTAAAGTTTACGTACTCTCTGTTTTTGGTAATCTTGTTCCTGTGTATCCTATCCTATATCTCCTGATACCAGTGATGAATTTTTTTTCGAAGACAAAAATAGGGAAAAAATTTTATAAAAATCTTGAGAAAAAAGCTGAAAAAAATCGTGAGAAGATTCTGAAGTATGAAATTCTCGGGCTAATGCTGTTCGTTGCGATTCCTTTACCCGGAACAGGTGCTTGGACAGGTGCTATGATTGCAGCCCTATTGAGATTGAATCCACACAAGTCTTTTCTGTCTATATCCATAGGAGTATTTATCGCGGGCGTTATTGTTACTGCTTTTTCGCTACTTGGAGTTTGGGGAGCTGTTATCGCTGGAATAATACTTATTATTTCTTCTATCAAAGCTTTACAATCTAAAATATTGAGGGAGGTTTAAAAATGAAAAAGATAGTTGTATTAGTTAAAGAAGTTCCGGATCCTAAGGGGCTTGGTGTTTCGCGTTCTAAAGCAAAGATCTTTGAACGTGAAAAGAGAATAATTAATCCGAATGATAGGTTTGCACTTGAACTTGCATTTAGGCAAAAAGATTCAGGAAAGGCTACGGTCACAGCTCTTAGTGTAGGTGGAGAAAACACCTCAACTACTCTCAAAGAGATTTACGCATTGGGTGCAGATGAAGTTGTTCTGTTGAAATTTGACTCGGAACTTGATTCAAATCAAATAGCAACAGCAATCGCAGACTATCTTAAAGACTATAAATTCGATGTGATTCTTGCCGGCACATATTCCACGGTCCACGAAATAGGTGAGGTTCCCCAGCGGGTAGCAGCTGCTCTGAATATCAAATTTTTTAGTAATGTTGAAAATCTTGAGATTGATGAAAATGAGGTTTATCTTGATGGGAAATCTTTTTCCCTACCTTTACTTGCAACGGTGAAGCCCGAATCAAATAGACCGAGAAGGCCGTCTGCCAAAATGATTTTACTCTCAAGAAAAAAGCAGATTAAAATAATTGAGCCTGAAGTTGAACTGCCAGAACCAGCAAAAATACAGGTCTCGACTGAACTTCCATAGTATCTTTAGATTTTAAAAGGAACTTACTTTATCATTAAATGTACATCTTTTCAATTCTTTTTGCGAGTGCAGGAGGGAATGATTATGAGGAATCTATTGTAAGTGGAATCCTCCGGGAGTAACAAAGTGGATCAATGTGATGAAAATCTAAAGAGTATCTTAATCCAGCTTGCAGATGAGTCTGGATATGCAATCTTCAGTATATCCAATGGCAAATTTACATTTGTAAATTCAACTTTTTCAAAGATATTTGGATATTCAGAAGAAGAACTTTTAAGTGACGTAGAGTTCTCTTCACTTATTCATCCAGAGTGGAGAGACGTTGTAATTAGTAGAATGGACGAGTATGAAAAATTAAGTTGTTCCTTCAAAGCTATAAGGAAAGACGGCGAGGAATTTAAAGTTACTCTCATTTCAAAGAGGTATCAGAATAACGATAACTATACGGTGACCGGATTTATTATCGATCCCTCAAGTGAGAGTGAACACCTGAGACAGCTAAAGGAGACGAGGATTTTGCTCGAAACATTCCTTAATTCAATTGGAGATATTGTTTTTTTAATAGACGAGGATAAGACGTTTGTTTATTCAAATAACCCGGTAAATCTTGTGAAATTTTCTCCGGATGATATTGTCGGGAAAAATGTCTCCGATGTATTGCCCCATGCAATACTTTCAAAGTTTGAAGAAGCTTTTCTTAACAACAAACATGGTGAAGTTGAAGACTACGAGGTTGAAGTAATAATCAATGATGAGATAAAGAGTTTTCGCATTAAACAATCACCAGTTTTTGTAGAAAAAAGATTCAAAGGTGTCATCCTTGTAGTTCACGATATAACCGATATTAGGGAAGCTTTCAAGGAGCTGGCAATATCTGAAAGGAAATATCGCTCACTTTTCGAGAATGTACCTGTTGGACTTTATACCACGACGCTGGACGGTAAGATAGTTAATTTTAATCCCCAATCTTCAAGAATATTTGGGTACACGAAAGAAGAATTAAAAGACAAGAATGCACTCGATCTTTACTTTGATAAGGAAGAAAGGAAACTGTGGTTGAATGAAATTCTTGCTAAAGGGGCCCTTGAAAGAGAGACAAGGTTTGTGCGGAAGGATGGTCGCGTTATCTGGATCAAGGATACTGCAAGGATTAGAAGAACACGCGATGGAGAGGTTTATATTGAGGGAAGCATACAAGATATTACAGAGTTAAAAAATCTTGAGGAATCCCTGCGTGAAAGTCTTGAGAAGATGAAAAAGTTATTTGATTCCACAGTTATAGCATTAAGTACAACTGTCGAAGTGAGAGATCCTTACACGGCCGGACATCAGAGGCGAGTTACCAGACTTGCAATTGCAATCGCGAAAGAAATGGGACTTGAGGAGAGTATTGATTTAATCAGAATTGCGGGATTACTTCACGATATCGGTAAAATTGCCATTCCATCTGACATATTAACCAAACCTACAAAGCTAACTCAAATTGAGTATATGCTTGTTAAAGAACATCCCGTCGTGGGTTACGAAATTCTAAAGAAAGTTGACTTTCCATGGCCCGTCTCAAAAGTTGTTTTGCAACATCATGAACGAATTGACGGTTCGGGATATCCAGATGGTTTGAAAAGGGATAAAATATTACACGAGGCGAGAATTTTATCCGTTGCAGATGTGGTCGAAGCCATAAGTTCACATAGACCTTACCGTCCAGCCCTCGGTATAGATGCCGCCCTTGAAGAGATCAATAAGAATAGTGGAATTTTATACGATCCTGATGTAGTTAAAGCATGTCTTAGAGTATTTCGTTCAGGCTTTACCTTTGATGATTAATTTTTAAAATAAAACTTATAGGGGCGTTATTGGGATATTCATTTAAAGTTGAAAAGTGCTGTTCCCTTCTAACATTACGGATTGCCCTGCAACTCTTGATGATTTATGTATGTTTGTTTAAGATAGTTGACAATGCTTAAAATTGTATTTCTGACTTTGATCGGACTGATGAACGTAAAAGGCGTATGGATAACGGCGAGACAGTTAAGACCTGAAAATGCTGTCCATGAAATTATTAGAAATGCTACTGAGCTGGGGCTAAACACACTTTTCGTTCAAGTTGTTGTTGGAGGTTATGCCTATTATCAGTCGAAAATATTACCTGTTTCCGAGTATATTGGCAAGCGAGACCCATTGAAAGAGCTCGTTAAAGAGGCTCATAAACATGGAATAAAAGTTCATGCATGGGTTAATTCTGTTCTTTTCTGGTCATTGAAAACTCCTCCAAAAGATTCGAATCACGTGTATTATAAACATCCAGATTGGTTTTTGTTCGATGATAAAGGAGAGAATACAAGATTTTATTCTACTCCGGAGTTTCTCCGGGCCGGGTTTGATGGCCTCTTCCTTGAACCAAGAAAAAAGGAGGTGAGGGACTTTATAACAAGTATTTTTGTTGAAATTGTTAAGAACTACGATGTGGACGGTGTACATTTTGATTTTATCCGTTATCCCGGTTATTCTTTCGGTTATGACCCGGCATTAAGAGATAGTTTCACAATAGAATACAATTTTGATCCTATTTATACACCTTACATAAGTAGGATAAAATCCCCACACTGGAATACCCTGAGAGTCAAAGATCTTTATGAAAGATATGCTGAGTACAAGTTTAAAATCTGGAATGAAACAAGAGTAAAGGCGGTTAAAGAGCTCGTTGCCGAAGTCAGAAAAAAAGTCAAAGATTTAAATCCAAATGTGCAAATTTCCGCCGCAGTTTTTGCAAATGTTGGATCGGCATATATGTCTCTTGCTCAGGATTGGAGAACGTGGAACGATGATGGCCTTCTTGATTTAACAGTTCCAATGGCTTATACACCTTACGTTAGTACATTTGCAAAATATTTAAGGTATTGTTCAGAAGGAAAAAAGAATTCTAAGCTTCTGATGGGAATCGGTGTATGGTTTGATACAGGAAGTAAAAAGTACGTCGAGAAGGAACTCGAAATGGTTAAAAATTCACCGTTTACAGACGGATTTGTCATTTTTGCGTACGTTCACCTGAAGAATAACAACAAATTGAGGAAAATTATTCGACAGTTTACTTCCTCAAAATAATGCGCCTACCTGAGAAGTTTTTCCTCTCAATTGTCCTGAATGCATTTATTACAATCGCTGAGATCATAGGAGGGATCTTGTCCGGTAGTCTTGCACTTGTTTCTGATGCTGTGCACAACTTCACCGATGTTATCTCTCTTGTCATTGGTCTCCTGGGGGAAAGATTTTCAAAAAGGAAATCCGATAAGTTGCATACGTTCGGTTTCAAAAGGACAGAGGTTATTACCGCCTTCCTTAATGGGGTCTTTCTCCTCGTTATTGCAGGCTGGTTGATTATAGAAGCCTTTAAGCGTTTATTGAATCCCGAAGAATTAAATTTGAGCATTATGCTTGTAGCTGCTATTATTGGCCTTGTGGGAAATCTCCTTTCAATATTCCTTTTACATTCTCACAGGGAGCACAACCTAAATGTAAAAGCGGCTTATCTTCATCTTTTCTTTGATACTGTATCTTCGATTTTCGTAGTTTTGGCAGTCCCAGTGATTTATTTTACAGGGATTAGAATCATAGACCCTCTGGTCACATTTATTATTGTTGTATTTATCATAAAAAGCTCATATAACCTAATAAAAAATACCTTTCACATTCTTGTCATGGGGGTGCCTGTTGATCAGGATGTCGAGTTAATAGCGCAGGAACTTGAAAGTATTGAAGGAATCGAAAATATTCATCACGTACACCTATGGTCTATTGACTCAAGAAATGCCTTCATTTCACTTCATGCAGTCACATCAAGAGAAGATACTGATGAGATAATAAAACTTATCAACTCCGTGTTAAGAAGCAAATTTGGCATAACTCACACAACAATTCAGATTGAACATAAAAATCTGTGCGACGATAACGTTATTTGTGATCAATAGTTCAAGATGATGGAGGGGATGGTACCTTTAAATCATGAGTAATTTGAAGTTCTTTAGCTAAAGTTAAAGGTGTAATGACTCTTATTGCCCGATCCGGACAGACATCATAACATTTCATACATCTTATACAGTCAACGTTGTCTGGATTTTGCCAGATTCTTATTTCCATTGGGCAAACATTGTAACAAAGATCACATTTTGAGCATCTATTAAGATCAACCTGCATCCTGATAAATGCAAATTTGTTAAACAGGGAGAAAATTGCCCCAAGCGGACAAAACATTCGGCAAAAAGGTCTTTTCGTCGTTATGAATAAGGATAAAAGCAAAATAAGAATCCCGTATTTGACATAAAAATGTGTTGTCAAAAGATCGTATAAAGATGATCCCATGGTTTTGACAGGATTCCAGGATAGCAGAGGAATACCTGCTTCAATTGTCCCGGCTGGACAGAATTTGCAGAACCACGGCTCCAGAAGGATCAATGGTAAAAGTATTGTGAGAACAACGAGGACAAAGTATTTGATGTATTTCACCCACTCGGGCAATCTAAATTTAAATGACGGAATCTTGTAAAGTAATTCCTGAAATAAGCCGAATGGGCATATCCATCCACAAGGCGCTCTACCAATTAATCCACCTATGAATCCAAAGAACCCAAGCATGAAATAAGGAACCTGCCTGACCGTCAAAAAGTGCTGAAAAGTCCCTATGGGACAGGCAAATCTGGATAACGGACATGAGTAACAGTTTAATGCTGGGACTGGAACGTTTTTAAAAACTCCCTGGTAAATCGCCTGTCCGATGAGCACACCCTTCACATAATTGTCTATAGCAACAGTACTTATATACTGAAAAAACCTTCTGATTTTCGAAATCATTATTCAAGTCCTATGCAGGAAAAACAGATGAGGGAAGCATTCATCCCTATTTCATTATTGTCGCCAGCTTTGATCCCATAATACAGCAGGTAACTTGATAGCCCCATTGTTACAATTAATAACACTATCCAGGTAATTTTTTTCATCCAAATTAGTTTAGTCATGAGGATTTGAAATGTCAAATTTACAACAAATGAGTGAAAAGTACTGATGGGGATGAGAAGCAAGAATCCTTTGACTCCCTTACCATGAAGTTTACATTGCATGGAAAAAGAATTCTCAAGGTATCCTTGGAATGGATAGAAAGAAGTGAAGATAGAATAGCCCACGATGTAAGGAAAGATTTTCCAGCAATACCATCTCTGTCGGTAAAAATTCGGGAAGTACACTCTATTTCGATTCCCTTTATAACTCTGACATTAGTCGTGTGGTAGTAGGAAATTTTAAAGATAATAATAGTGGGAGGGGTGAGATTTCATCTCACCCCTCCCACTATTATTATTAAACGAAGAAGTTACTATACGCTGATCTTTTCTTTCTCAAGGAACATCTCCTGCCAGATAGGCTCTGTTAGTTCACGCAGTTTTTCATCATATTCTATCAATCCTCTGTGATAGTCTTCATCAGTTAATGCGATGGCGGCGTTTTCATCTTCAGGTTTCACATGTGACTCTTCAGTTATTCTCATGAATTCACGATGATTGTCTCTGATAGAGCATGGCATCAGAAGATTACCCATCTCGTCGGCTTTCTTCATGTATGCATAGTTGAATTGCCATTCACGTCCTTTCTTGAAGAAATCAGACATAATAGCATCAGTTAAATTGCCACCTTTTTTGTATATGTCAATGATGTTATCGACATAGTACGGTATGAAAACGCAGGGCATTACATTACCATTCCAGTCTATATAAAGGTATCCGCCAGGTCTACCATAAGCAATACAACCATCTGAGACTACACCACTGTTCCAGAAATCAGCCACAAAGTACTTCTTTTCTACCATGACCTTTCTCCATTCCCAGTACATTTTCATTCTCTGCTCTGGGGTCGGCATTAAATCAAGCGTGAAACCTCGCCCAATGGGCATGTACTGGAAGATCCACATGTGGGTTGTGCCCACTTCATCAAAGTAAAAATCGTAGAATTCATCCGTACTAAGAAGATCTGCATTCAACCTTGTGCCTGTAATACTCAGGCCGAATGGAACACCGTACTTTTTGAGCCTTTCAATGGCTTCCATCACCTTTTTGTAAACACCTTTTCCTCTTCTCGCGTCTGTTTCCTTTTCGAATCCTTCAACCGATATTGTAGGTGTTATATTAGCAGCATCAGCCATCCTTTTAGCCATGTCATCGTCTATCAAAGTGCCGTTTGTAAACATAAGGAAGAACATGTCATCGTGTTTTTCAAATAGATCAAGTATAGTTTTTCCATCGTCTTCGTAAACAGTTGGTTCACCTCCAGATATCACGATAAATCTTCCACCCCATAGTTCTTTTACTTCCCTTACAATTCTATCCACAACTTCAAATGGTAATTTTTCCTTAAATGCCTGACCAGAGGCGGCATAGCAACCGATACAATGAAGATTGCATGCTTTCGTGGGACTGATCACGAGAAAAGAAGGTGGTCCATACCCATATTTCTCTTTGAATTTTTCTTCAATGTCCTTCCCACTGTGCATGAAAGCACCTTTTACAAGATTATCAATCATCCGTCGTGCAACATCCTTTGAAAAATAGCCGCGCTCAATATTTCTCTCAGCAGAGTAGAGGAGTGCTCTAAGAAGATAGAACTTGTCCTCCTGGACTTTCTTTGGCCTTCCAAATGGGTCATTGTTCATGAGAGAATCGTAAAGCCAATTCTCAAACTTTTTTATGAATAATCTCCTGATTGGACCATTACTTATAATACCTCTTGCTAACAATGAAGCCCCTTTTTGCTCCCAGCTTGTCAGCTTCATTTCTATCACCTCCTATATGTAATGTTATTACAACAGAATTAAGGATTGTCAAGTCTTACTAATTTCAAATTTAACATGATAGAGTATTAACAAATTTATACGAATTCTAAATTAAAAATCTATGAAATGCTGTGGCTAATTATCGTAAACTAAACATACCTGTATGTTCCTATTACCAGAGGACATGAGCGTTTAAATGAAAATTTTGTTAAAATAGGAATGTACATTTTCCTCGAAAATGTAAAATGAAACGTTTAAGAAAAGGATATTATCTGTAAGAAATCGAGAAAAATCACTATCCAATTTTATTTTTAATGAATTAAATTTTGAATTACATATTAAATTTGTCGTGTTAATTCAAGTTAACGTGAGAAGATGCGTTGTTTCAAATTATCGGTCAAGCTTGATACCAACAAAGAGCTGGATCTCAAAGTCTTGAAAAATGAATGACTTCAGGGAATGGTTGATATGAGAGGATGGGTGGTATAAGATTTCCACACTTAATGTGGAGGTATGATAATGAAATTAAAAGACCCTCAAATAAGCAAAAATGCGTTGACAATACTTGAAAAGAGGTATCTCCTCAGAGATGAGACCGGGAAAGTAATTGAAAGTCCGAAGGGATTATTTATACGGGTGGCCAGAGCAATCTCCAGTGTCGAAGAAGATTATGGTGCAACTAAAAAAGAAGTGGACACTCTTTTTAAAAAATTTTACAACATGATGGCGGAATTTAGATTCCTGCCAAATTCTCCTACATTGATGAATGCAGATACCCCTCTCGGCCAGCTTTCTGCTTGCTTCGTTCTCCCCGTTGGTGATTCTATGGAAGAAATTTTTGAAGCGGTGAAACGAACTGCTATAATTCATAAAACCGGTGGTGGTACCGGCTTCTCTTTCTCAAGATTGAGACCAAAGAACGACGTTGTTAAATCTACTGGAGGTGTCGCTTCCGGGCCAGTTTCATTTATGAGGGTCTTTAATGAAGCAACCGAAGCTGTTAAACAGGGTGGCAAGAGAAGAGGAGCAAATATGGGTATCCTCAGAGTTGATCACCCTGACATATTTGAATTCATAAATGCAAAAGAGAAAGAAGGTGAACTTGCAAATTTCAATATTTCTGTTGCCGTAACTGATAGATTCATGGAAGCTCTTGAAAAAGGCGAAGAATTTGAACTTATTAATCCAAGAAACAAAGAGGTTGTGAAAAAAGTTAATCCAAAAGAAATCTGGGATAAACTCGTTTATGGTGCATGGAGGAATGGAGAACCTGGTATCATTTTTCTCGATACGATTAATAGATATAATCCTACTCCAGGAGTAGGAGAAATTGAGAGTACCAATCCATGTGGTGAACAGCCTTTGCTTCCTTACGAATCATGTAATCTGGGAAGTATAAACCTCGCAAAATTCGTAATGGGCGACCCTCTATTTCTCGAGTTGAAACGAGTTGCAACGTTTGAAGAAGCAGTAGAGAGGATTGATTGGGATGGACTCAGAGAAACAGTTAGAGATGCTGTCCACTTCCTTGACAATGTAATCGATGCGAACAATTTCCCATTTAAAGAAATTGCTGAAAACACAAGGGGAAATAGAAAAGTTGGTCTTGGCATAATGGGCTTTGCAGATATGTTGTATCAACTTGCCATTCCATACAGGAGCGAAGATGCACTTAAAATTGCTGAAAAGGTTATGGAATTTATCGAAAATGTTGCCGTGGAAAAATCAGTCGAGCTTGGTAAACAAAAGGGGTCATTCCCGAATATTGACAAGAGCATATTTAAGCCTCCAAGAAGAAACGCCACGGTTACAACTATTGCACCCACAGGTACAATTTCCATGATTGCTGATACGTCCTATGGTATAGAGCCCATTTTTACACTTGTTTATGTCAAACATGTTCTTGACGGTGAAGATCTCCTCTATGCTAATAAGTACTTTGAGAAGGCTGCAAAGGAACTTGGATTCTATTCAAAAGATTTAATGGAAAGACTTGCGAGCGAAAGAACTATTAAAGGAATTAAGGAAATCCCAGAATTTATTCAGGAAATATTTGATACGACGTTTGATGTTACACCAGAGCAACATGTCAAAATCCAGGCTGCGTTCCAGAAATATGTTGATAATGCAGTTTCCAAGACAATAAATATGCCAAATTCCGCAACAGTAGAAGATGTAGAGAAGGTTTACAGAATGGCGTACAAACTCGGTTTAAAGGGTCTAACCGTCTATAGGGATGGTTCAAGACAGGAACAGGTTATAAAGGTAGCAAAGGAAGAAAAGAGAAGAATTCCAGGATCTCTGACTCCGCGTCCGAGACCAATTACCATATCAGGAAAGACTTACAAGATGATCACAGATATGGGAAGTTTATATGTTACGGTCAATGAAGATGGTCACGGGCCATTTGAAGTTTTCGTTCACCTTGGTAAATCTGGATCTACCTCAATGGCCTTTACTGAAGCTATTGGACGCTTGATTTCTCTCTGTTTAAGAACAGGTGTATCGCCTAAAGCTGTGATAAAACAACTAAAAGGTATTAAGAGCTCCACCCCGGTAAGACAGGAAAATGGGGACGTTGTTTTCTCTGTCCCGGATGCAATAGCGAAGGTACTGGAAAAATACCTTGCTGGTGGTGAACAGCTTGAGCTTTTGAATTCAACCAAACCTCTATCACAGGTATCATTGAAGCTCACATTTGGCAAAGAAGAGCACGAGAAGAAAGAAGAGCATTACCACGAAGCTGAGATATGTCCTGAGTGTGGTGGAGTGCTCGTTTTCCAGGAGGGTTGCTACGTTTGTAGAGATTGTGGTTTCTCTAAATGTGAATAGCGAAGAAAACAATATGAAATTTGTATGTGAATATGGTGGTGGGAGGCGTGTTTCACACGCCTCCCACCACCACATTTTATCTTTATAGATCTTTCCAATCTACAGTTTTGTCTCTCAAAGATCTATTAAGCAGATCAGCGTGCTCAACAGTTACAGGAATCTCACTTATCTTCTCCAGTTTAATCTCACCATCGTCAAGGAAAAAGATCTCGTTTAACAAAATTAAACCCTCATCGAAATTCACAGTATAAACGTATACATCACTATCTTTGAGATATTCGAGAATGTCCTTATCCTTTACTGCCTCCTGAAGACCTCCTGCCGCGAATATACGTACATGAATTATTATGTCTACCTCAAGGTTAGCTCGCGAGATCTCTTTCAGCGTTTCTACAAAGAGTTCTTTTGTATCTTCAATCGGGGTTTCTCCGCCAAACATAAGGATTACAGCATGGGGATCGAATTTTACTATCTGTTTAACGACTTCATCCGCTGTACCGTGCTCAACAATAAAATGGGCAGCTCTCCCGGATGTGTTCATTACAAATGCTGCCTCAGCAGCTGCACTAATTGCACTACATATAGTATTTTTGACGGAAATAACAGCAACCTTATTGTAAACACTGAGAATGTGTTCACCGACCACTTTTCCAGTGAGTGCTCTCAAATATATTTCCTCAGCAAATGTGGTTTTTGCCATAATTTTTACCTCCTTTTAAATTTTAATGGTTCTAAATTATATTATCCACCTCTGTACCTTTCAACCATTCTGGGATGAAGTGGTACAGAAACAGATCTTTTGAGGATTGTAATGTTAACGTAAAAAAGGGTTTTCGATTTGTCAATCTGTTCTATAACACCTACAGCGCCTTTCAAAGGGCCCTCCACAACAATTACCTTCTGTCCGAGTTTAAGAAACGGATGTTCGAGAATATTTTCACGAGCTTTGTTAACCACTTTGATTAATGACTGCATTTCTTCATCCGGGATAGGAAGTGGTATTCCCTTTTTATGAATTATCGTGCTTATTCCAGGAGCGTCAAGTGTTAGATAGTACTCCGGTGTCTTATACTCGACGTGAACAAAGACATAGCTTCTGAATAACGGAGCCTCTGCAAGTCTCCTCTGCCCTGCAACATTGATGTATTTAAAGGCCCGTGGCACAAATACCCGAATCCCTCTGTCTCTCAGGTAACTTTCTGCCTTCTTTTCTTGCTGGGGTTTCGTATACAAAGCAAACCATCTCTTGCTATTCAGTCCAAAGTCGATGTCATCCAGAAATATTTCATCCTCTGTGCTAATTCCTGTCCCCCTTTTTCTCGAACCCCTCATATTATTCCTCCTTTAAGACTAAATCAAGACGTTTAAGCCATTTATCGACTTTTACAACCATAACAAAAACAGTTTGACCAATTTTATAAGATTTTCCAGTCCTCATATCCCTTAATTCATATTTTTCAGGTTCGTAGATAAAATTACCACGCAGACTTTCGATGCTTACAAAACCTTCAACAAGAAATTCTTTTAATTGAACAAAGAATCCATTTCCCATAATATGGGTTATAATGCCCTCAAATACTTCACCGAGTTTGTTCTTCATAAAATCCATTGTTTTATAGTCGATATGTTCAAACTCAGCTTTTTCTGCAATTCTCTCCCTTTCTGACGATCTTTCAGCAACATGTGTTAGATACTCAATCCATGTTTCTCCCTTTTTCGGCTTTCCTTTAAGGGAGTATTTGAGCAGTCTGTGAACCATAAGATCAGGATATCGACGAATAGGAGATGTAAAATGCAGGTAGTTCGACGATGCAAGTCCGAAGTGTCCCACATTCTCAACAGAATATTTTGCCCGTTTCAAAGATCTCAGGAGAATGTAGTTTAGAAGCGGTTCCTCGGGTTTTCCCTCAACTTTTTTAAGGATCTCTTGCAAGATTTTAGGTGTAACAGATTTTACTTCAAATTTTTCTCCAAGTAAACTACTCGCCAGGATTATAAATGTTTTCAATTTCTCAGGGTCAGGAGGTTCATGAACTCGATAAATTGTAGGTAGATTTTTGTCTGAGAAATACTCGGCAACAGTCTCATTGGCCTTTATCATGAATTCCTCTATAAGCTTGTGGCTCCATGTCCTGACAGCTGGTTTTATAGAGGCAACTTTTCCAGATGGGAAAAGTGTGATTTCTGGCTCTGGTAAATCAAAATCAAGGCTCCCACGCTCCCATCTTTTACGCCTCAGTATCTTTGCAAGTTCAAATGCAATATGTAACGAATTCTTCACTTTTTCGTAAATTTCATCTGATTCAAATTTTGAAAAAGCTTCACTCTTGTTCACTTCCTCTCCATCTATTAATTTTTGAGCTTCTTCGTACGTTAGCCTTGCCTTTGATCTTATGACAGATTTTTTTATGCTGCGTTTTATTAAGTTTCCTTCATTATCAAAGTACATAAAGACACTGACCGTAAATCTATCCTCACCTGGTACAAGTGAGCATAGATTACCAGAAAGTTTGTGAGGTAACATAGGAACAACAAAGTTGACAAGATAGACGGAAGTTCCTCTTGAGAAAGCCTCATTATCAAGTGCTGATTTTGATTTTACGAAAAAGGACACATCAGCAATATGAACACCGAGTTTGAAACCGGACTCTGTCTTTTCTACGGAAATTGCATCGTCAAAGTCCTTCGCATCCTTTGGATCAATTGTAAATATCAACTCATCCCGTAGATCAAGTCTCCTTGTAGACCTGGTGTAAAATGGCATTTCAATGTTCTTAACTTCTTCCATTACATTTTCAGGAAATTCTGGATTAAGATCATATTTTTTAAGTACGACAAGGAGATCAGTTTGAGGATCATCTTCCGGCCCTATCACAGAAATTACCTCTGCGTAAAGTTTGCGTCTTTTTTCAACCACATTAAAGATAACTTTGTATCCATCTTTGGCATTTTTTGTTTTCCCCTTTACGACTGGCAAATGTAGGGGAAGGGAAGGGTCATCAGGTATAATCTCGCCTCTTTTTTGATTCCCATGGAAGGTTCCCACATATTTATCTTTTGCCCTTTCAATTATTTTGACAACTTTCCCCTCTGGTTTTCTTTTCTTTCTTTTTGAGGTAATCTGGACAAGTACAGTGTCTCCTGTGAGAGCACCTTTTATCATTGAAGGAGGTATAAAAATGTCTTCCTCTCCTTCAGGTGTAAGAAAGAAACCGAAGCCTTCTTTGAATCTCTGGATTTTACCCTTGAGAAGTCCGGCTTTTTCAGCGAGAGCTATCTTTCCATCTTTATTTTGTACAACAAGGCCATCTCTTAGAAGTTCTGATATAATCTTCTTTAACTGTTTTTTCTCCTCTTTGTTTAACTTTAATTTTTTGGAAAGCGTATTAAGGGAGATGTATTTTCTTCTACATCTTTTGAGAGATTTCAGGATTTTATCTCTTGTGAGGGCCATTTATGCTTCGCAGAAAAAATTGTTGATGTGGAATTTATCGATTGCCTGGGTAGTTTCCTGTACGATACGTTGAATTAACTCTTTTACCGGTAAAATCTCATCTATTAATGCTACAGATTGTCCTGCCATGAGAGAGCCGTTTTCAATATCCCCTTCTTTTATACCAAGGCGTGATCTGCCTTTAAACATCAAACCAATTTCTTCAGGGGATTTTCCTTCTTTTTCAGCCTGTAAAATCATCTCAGCGAATTTGTTTCTAATTACCCTCGTTGGTGCCATGGCAGAGCCACCGATTAGGACGGTATCAGAATCTTTTGCTCTTACTATAGCATTTTTAAAATTTTCATGGGCTTCACATTCATTCGTTGCTACAAATCTTGTACCCATTTGAACTCCACTTGCTCCAGCTATTAAAGCTGCAGCAACACCATACCCATCTGCTATTCCTCCTGCGGCAATGACAGGAAAGTCATCCACTTCGCGGAGTATAGCACGGAGCAAAGGAAAGGTAGAAATACCTTCTCGTCCATTATGTCCACCTGCCTCTGTACCTTCAGCGATTACTGCATCCACACCAGCCTCTATTGCTTTTAAAGCAAATTTCACGGATGATACTACATGTAAAACTTTTATACCATGATCTTTCAAAATTGGTGTATAAATTTTTGGATTTCCTGCCGAAGTTATTACAATAGGTACTCTCTCATCAATGACAATGTGTATTTGCTCTTCAGCACGCCCATAAAGTATTGGGATATTTACTGCAAATGGTTTTGAAGTTGACTTTTTGATTTTTCTTATTTCTTCTCGCAATTCTTCATTGCTCATGGAACCGGCGCCAATGGTACCCAGGGCCCCACTCTCAGATACAGCAATAGCAAGAGGCGATGTGGCCGCCCATACCATTCCCGCTTGAATAATTGGATATTTGATCCCCAGAAGTTGACATATTTTTTCTTTCATTTAACCACTATTTAATCTATCAATTATCAAAATTAAAAGACTAACTGAGGATAAAATTGTATAAACCGTCCTGAGAGAGAGTCGGAATCTCTTTCTTGGTATATAGATTATGTCTCCGGATCTTAAACCTATGTCATAAGCTGTTTTTTCTTTTGTAATAGCTTTGTCAATATTAATCTTTATCACCTTAGAACCGCGTCTAATAATTGCCCTTTTCGGGTCAGCATCTGGCATAAGTCCACCCGCAAGTGCTATAGCATCCGTTAACTTCGTAGCACTCGTAATATTGTAAACCCCTGGTCGTCGAACCTGACCCAGTATGTTTATTCTAAATAGTGGTACAACATCAATTTCTGGACGCTTTAAGAACTCTGAAAACCTTACGTACAAGGTATCTTTCAACTCTCTTGCAGTTAAATGAGCCACTTTTATCGTTCCTATCAGCGGCAAATATATCGTCGTATCTACGTCTACAAGGAACGTATCCGAATATTCCGGATGTCTGTAAACTTTTACAAGTATTACATCTCCTGGCTTGAATTCTGCATTATATCCCACCGACGCTTGTAACAAAATTCCCGCTAAAATTAAATTTACCATCTTTTATTCTCCAAGAAAAATTTTACTGAACTCCTCAAGGAGTATGTCCCTGGCCCGGTCAAGTCTATCTTTTACTGTATTATAAATGTAAAATCCCCTGTTCTGATCTGCCAGAATAACCCCATCAAATTCTTCATCTTTTGTTTCTAATATAGCCTTGATCCCCGTTTCTTTTAGAAGCTCTTCGATCAGCTTCCTGTCTTTTTTACTTGTGTAAATTACAATATCCCCGCCTTCCACCTCTTTATAGGCTTCAAGAAGCAAGCTCTTCATTATCTCCCTATATCTCTCGGGAGATTTTAAAATTTCGACGTACTCTTTCTGGAACTCTTTAACTACATCTGCTATAACCTTATGTTTTGATTTAAGAATGAGGTCCTTTTCTATCTGACGGGCCTTTCCTATCTGTCGCGATCTCTCAAGTTGCTCCCAGTATGCAAACTTCGCGTACTCTCTTTTTTTAATATCTTCAAGCTCAGCGCGTGCACGTTCGTAGATATCTCTTGCTTCTTTTCTCGCAGTTTCCAGAATTGATTCTATCTCTTTCTGGGCATTTTGTATAACTATTTGTCTAATCTGTTCCTTTTCCATTAGAGGACAAAGAGGAGAATTGCAACGACGAATCCAAGAATAACTGCTGTTTCTGGAATAGCAATCATGATAATGACCGTTCCAGTCATATCAGGTTTTTCAGCTATAGTCCCTGCTCCCGCAGCACCGATTTTCCCCTGTGCATAACCTGTAGCAAGAGCTGGAAGCCCAATAGCAAGTGCAGCACCGAGATAAAGTGCCCAACTTCTTGCTGCATGTGCAGCAGCTTCCTGAGCAAATGCCACACCTGTTATCCCTAAAATTACCACCAATATTGCTCCCAGTATCATTCCTACTTTACGAATCATGGCTACCTCCTTTTTTAAATGGATTGTATTTCTTTCCTCCGGATATATAAAATTTTGAGAAAAATTCTACAAACTGCAACCTGAGACCCTGTATAGTGGGATCGAAAATCCCGAGAATCAGGTTTAAAAAATGGAATAAGAACGCAACTGTAAAGCCAAAGATGAGATTCGGAATCAATCCACCAAACATGTTGGCTATCATCCCCAGTATCGCTGAAGACAAACCGATAGCCATAAGTCGGGCAAAACTAAACATATTGCCCATTGCTGATAAAATTTCAATTGGAGCTATAAAGTTGTGAAGTATCGCTACCGCAGGGATGGATATAGCAAGAAGAACCACACCAAGTTTAATTAATATCTTTGGGTATCCACTCCATCCCCCAATAAGCATTAGTATTGGACCAATAAATGCAAGAGATAATCCTACAAGTCCAACGAATCTTGAAAATTCATACTTTGCATGTCTTATATGGCCAAGTCTCAAATTGTTTATAAATCCAAGAAATACACCGAGAACAACCTGTATTACCCCAAATACAACAGCTGTTACAAGAATTATTTTTATTTGGTGCATCCTGTGAATAAGTAACGGATGCATTCCAAGTTTCTCAGATAAATCACCAAATGCTTCACCGTATAAAAGGCCAAATATTATCGTCCAGAAGGATGTCCACAAGAAAATTATTGCCACCTGTCTCAATGCGCTTCCGGGTTTTGATTTTAAATACATCATGAAAAATAGGAGTAACGCAACTGCTCCATACCCAAAATCGCCGAGCATAAAACCAAAGTAAATAGGGAAAAAGAAATAAATCAACGGTGTAGGATCAATAGTTCCGTAAATTGGTGGCTGGAAAATAGACAGTAATAACTGGAATGGTCGGAAAATGGATAAATTTTTAAATTTTATGGGGACTTTATGATATTCATCTTTTCGGGGTTTTATCTCCTTGGCTACAAGCCTTCCTTTAAATCTATCCTTTAAATATTTACTGAATTTCTCAAAGTCATTTTCCGGAATCCATCCCCAAAGAAAGTATAAAAACTTGGTCTGACCGATGTACAGCTCCTTGGCTTCAAGTATTTCAACGTTCTCCTCAACGTAATCAAGTAACACAGATATATCATCTCCATATTTTTCTCTGAACTTTTCGAGTTTCTTCCTGTTTGCCTCCAACTTTTCTGGAATATGAGATAAGTCCTCCTCCAGTGCGTCCAGCATTCTCTCTACAGGTAAGTCTCTATATTTTTCGGGAATCTTCAATTCACTAATGCCTTCTTTCCAGATCAGTTTCGAAATTTCTTCAATTTTATCCTCTGATGCGAGAATTAATGCGGCTATTCTGTCTCCACTTAAATCAGTTGAAACAATCTCCACATTCTCCTCACCCAACTTTTCTTTAATCAGTTCCTTTAAATATTCAAGTATCCTTGCCTCATTTTTGGATAAAGTGATACCAAGAAAACTTAGCTTCTCAGGGCCGCTATAACTCTTTATCAGCTGACTCAAAGCCCCAATAGCCTTTTTATAATCATTAAGTAGCTTTTCCTGCTGTTTAATCGCTCTCTCTTCTTCAATTATTTCTTTAAATTCTGATCTTATCGTCTCGATTTTATCTCTGAGTTCCGATTCACTTATGTCTAAAATGGAAGACTTGCCTGTCCTTTCGATATTCAATTCACCTGCAATTTCATTGAGGTCATTCAAATATCCTATGAAATCTTTGAGCTTAGCCTGCTCATTCCTGGACAGTTCAAAATTTTTAATATTTGGATCGTCCTTAGGTAACTCTTCAAGATGTAAGACCCCGTATTGATAAATCTCTTTAAGAAACTCATCTACATCCTTTTTTGACCCTACTATTTCCACCTTTAACATTTTCTCGAGCATCGTCCGCCTCCATCAGGCTAAAAAGATAAAGTTATCATTTTGGCTATGTCAATTAAAAGAGTCTATCTAATTTTGCCAAACCCCATATCATAAACAGCAAAAATTCTGCTCCATCTGACCTTTTCCCATGGTTTACTCCATGGAGCGTTGGGATTGTAGGAAAAATAGATGATAAACGGTATCCCTATAACAAGTTTGTAGGGAACCGGTCCCCAGAACCTTGAATCGTAAGAATAATCTCTATTATCCCCCATTGCGAAAACTGTCCCTTTCGGTACCACAATGGGACCAAAATTATCGCGTACAGATGGATCATTCATAAACTCCCTATTTTCCCACGATTTCTGATACAATTGTTGAGCCCATGGGTTGTTGGTTAAGTCATATTTTGCTGGGTATATGTTAGGATCTTTGTGAACAGCGTATGGCTCGTCAAGTTTTTTCCCGTTTATGTATACGATCTTGTTCCTTATCATTATCGTGTCACCAGGAAGACCTATACACCTTTTTACAAAGTGCTTTCTCTCATTAACCGGATATTTAAAAATTATAATTTCCCCTCTTTTCGGTTTTCTCCATTGGGCTATTCTTATATCCGTGTACGGAATGTCAACTCCGTAAACAAACTTTAATGCAAGTAATACATCCCCTGGTAGCAGTGTATCCTCCATGGATCCTGATGGGATCACATAAGGATACACAAGCACAGCTCTAATTAAAACTATCACCACTATCGTCCAGATCAGGGACTTAACTTTTCCTGACATTCTCTTAGAATCCTTTAATTAAACCCGATGTAAATAGATAAACAATTAAAAGTACGATCAAGATCAAAAGCAACCAGATAACTCTTCTATTCCCCTTTTTACTTTCCCTTTTACCTCTTTTTTTCTTATTTTTCAGGAAATTAAATTCAAGCATCTTATTTGATCCTCAATGAAAGTCCAATCAATCCGGTATACAGAGATGGAATGTCTTCCGTGTATTTTTTGATGTTTTTTGCAATTCCAATGGGATCAATTAATACTACGTCAAATCCTAAGTTCTCCTTTACATTACCAATCTCCTTGGCGAGGTCAACTGATGCCACGTTCAGGTAGATTTTGAAATTATCTCTGACTCCACTGTCAATGGAGAAAACATAGAATATTTGCTTTCGTGTAAAATCTGGAAATTTCGAACGTTCATAACTATTTCCCCAGAATGGCCTTTTATTTTTTACAAAAACTGAGTAAACGTTATCCTCTGCAATATTAATGATTACACCATTTTTAATCCCTTCGTAAAATTTAATGACAAAGTTCACTACGTTGAAAATACTCAAATCAAGAACTTCACACTGTGCCTTTGATGATTTTATCGCTTCTTTTGCAAATTCAATTTCTGAACTGTCTACCATTACGAGATGAATTTTTCCCTTCTTATCGTCGAACTTTTCCCAGATGCCATCCTTGATATCCGGGAATTCATAGTCTACTATGTTCTTAGTGGCTTCCGCAAATTTTCTGTCTATCGCTCTGTAAAAAAATTTTTGAGGATTTACAAGAATTCCCTTAATTTCTTTTCGTTTCTTTCTCATAAATTGAAGAACATCTTTCCTTTTAATGGAATGTACTGCACGGATTTTATCCTTTTTGTACTCCAGGGCCTTACATTCATCCTGATATAATTCACAAAGAATCAACTTTCTCCTTCCTCTTTTTCTTCTGTTTGCTCAGTAGCTTCCTCTTCTGTCGATTCCTCCTGCTCTTCGGAGAATTCAAATTCTTCTTCCTTTACTTCAAGGTAATCAATGTCGTCTTTCTTTTTAGCCAGGACGACAAAAATCAAAGTGTTACCTGCCCAATGCATAACTCCCCAGTACGAAAGAGCAACAAAAATGATGAAGTAGAGTAAAATTCCGAACAAAAATCCAAGTATGGACTCTGGAATCGTGAGATTAGAGATATGTTGGGGATAAAGTAGAGGACTTGCTCCAAGTAATCTCAACACAGGCTCAAAACTGTAAAGTATTGGATGGCTTGGTAAATATGAAATTGCTGCCTTCTCGATTTTTACAAACTTATCTCCCATTAGCCAGTGAGCAGATAATACCCAATGAACTATTCTAAGACCTCTGGCAATGGACCAGGCGAAGACTCCAAATGCTATTGGTTTGATTACATATAGGAATACCTCATATCCTATAAATCTCCAGTTCTGATCATTTAGTGTTGAGAAGAGCTCAAACAATGCATCAAATGTGTCAGAATTTGTGACGGCAACGATAGGGACAACCAGAAAATATGAAAGAGCGAGGGCGAATAGCAGGTAAACGATGAATACTGCTGTAAAAATTACAGGAACACTCATGAGAAGAAGAACGAGCTCTCCAAGCCATGGTATTTTACCGATAAGACCGAGGATTACACCACCAATCAGAATGAAAATGATAACGAGAATAATTGTGATGGGTGTAAAAATGGCTGAACGTCCTTCCCCAAATGCGAATTTCAAGGCACGTTTAATCTCGTAAAACTCATCTCCCTTCAACTGTTCATAAGTTATTTTCGCTATGGCAACTCCGAAAAGAAGCTGAATAATAACAAATAACGCAAGTCCCAAGTAAACAAAGAACTCCCCCCAGAATGTCAATGGCTCACCAAGCGGAATCGGGATATAGTGAAAATTGTTCCACACCTCAGTTATAGAGTATCCGGAGACAAGGAAGCCTATATAGGAAAGAATTGAATAGACGATTGTCCCCACAAGAAGCCCTAAAAATTGTACATAGATTTTCTTAGCACTGAAAGCAAACCTTGCTGCTCTCGGGACGTCCTTGTAATTAAAATGCATCTTTACTGCCATTTCCCGACCTCCCTTTTAACTTTTCAGAAAATATAACAAACCACCACAGACCTGTCAACAAAAAATGATGATTTCAAGAATGTTTTCGGCACTGAAATACTATTTAAATCCAGCTCCAGACTTATGTGTAAGGCTATTTGCATACACAACAGTCGGATTTTCAAGTCTGAACTTTTTAATTACTCTAAATGGATCCACATACTCCATGTCTGCACGTCCAAGTTTACGAAGTTTGTCAAAATCGATTTTCCAGTCATCTCCTTTAAAACATGCTGCATAAACTCCACCTTTGTTAATTAACTCCAGAAAGAAATGCGAAGGTCTGCCTCCCCAGGGTTCAAATGACCTGTATGCAAATTCTACAAGCATGCCAGCCTTTGACAATAAACTATCTGTTACGATTCCATCATCGACACTCTTACTCCACATTTTACCTGGAATGATAAGAATGTATTCCTCATCTATCGTTTTATCGAGATGATCAAGATATTCTCCTATCCTAAGTCTATCTTCAACTCCAAGAGCCGAATATCTTTCGGCATCTATATATATCACATATCTAAAGGGTTTACCCTTTAGTACACCAACAGTCGCAGGTGAATAAAACCATATTGTCTCCTGTGGAAGCTTGTTTGATGGATCTGTTCTATATTTGGGAAAGTGGATGGTAAACAATGTTAGTTGTAGCAAATAAATGAGGAGTTCTCCGTCCCTTTCAACGAGTGCAAATTCGATATCAAGAGGTTGTTTTGAACCATTCTGTCTATTCAGATCCTCTATTGCTTTCATTAGTTTTAAAAAAAGGTCGTCAAGTTTGTAAAGATTTTTGTATCCTTCAAGCGTTATGTATTTTTCACCTGCAGTTTTTAACGTATAAGGGAATATTTTACCATCTTTGTAAATGGATACAGTTCGCCTTAAAAGTTCAAATTTGTTGTTTTCCTCAAAATGTTTGATGATGTTATAATCGGAGATTGTTTTAAGGCCTTCACGATCGATAATGTCGACCTTATTTTGATGGTTTTTCTCCACTTTAATCCTGTATCTTTTACGTTCTTTCTTATCAAGGATCATCCACACATTATTGCCTCTTTCATCCACAATCAAAACTCCAAGTCCAAGAGCGAAGTATCCTACAGGTCCCTTAGTCCTAACCGAACCACCTGTTTCACTTGCTACCACAACACCACTTATATGGGGCAGGAAGATATTACCTATTTTTTCACCTACTACAGACTGAAGAATAACACTCATACTCTCCTCTTCCTCAGGTACCTGATTATTTAATCTGTAAATTATTGCTCTCTTACTAAAGGTGCTTGCCCACACACTTTTCACTGCTTTGATTACATGGGAGAGCTTTGGATAGATAGGAGTAAAAGTTGAGTCATAAATTCCATGGAACATGACTCTTCCTTTACCTTCAGATATACCAGAAGATCGCACAATGATCGGTGTTATGTGATCTCTGTATATAAATTCAAGGGCTTCTTCAATTTTTCGCTCGATGAATGAAGATGGTTCAGAAGAACAAATTACTTCCCGTGCAGCACTTTCCAGTTTAAATGCAAAGTTGTAAAGGAGCTCTGTTGACTGTTCCTTGATCTTTTTCATGAGGAGGGTACTTCTCCACCCATGCTCCTCTATATTTTTAATGAGAAAATCCTTCTGTCTACCTGAAAATTTTCCAGACCCTTTTATTTTTTCAATCAAAGTTTCCTGAATGTATTTATGGATTCCTCTAATAAATGTTTCAAAATAGGCATGAGATAAAATAGCAGTTCTTGGTATAAGCAGTTTGACTCCAAAAACTTCCTGAAATTCTTCTCCATACAGTTCAATGAATTTACTTAACCATTCAAGAGATGCCCCCTTGCCACCGATTTCAGGGTATCCAATAATTTTTATTCGACTGTTCGATTCGGTATCAGGTTTAAATTCGTAAAATGGAGGTAATTTCGCACTGTTGCTAATCTCGATTTTTGGTTTTATTTTTGGTACCTTGGTTCTATTCTCAATAAAAAATTCAGCAGCCCTTTTCAGCAGATTATCAAAGTCATCTATGAGGTTGTAAATACCACGGGCTCCACCGTAAAATTCTTTACATCCACTTGAGAAATCACCTGGTAATTCCTCCTGTCCCTTCTGGGTAATGAATCTCGGTAAAATGCTTATACTAACTGGATAAATCCATGGATATTTTACCAATATTTCAGTTAAAACAGCCGAGCCAGAGAAACCATCACCAAGATGGTAGTCAAGGAGAGCAAGACCCGTCCATCTTGCATGTCTGTGTAAATATTCCAGCGCTTGGGTCGTATTTTCTGCAAGAAGAGGAGTGAACCCCTTGTTTTCAATTATCTTCTTTAGTGTACTTCTCACTCCATCATTGTCATCGACAACAAGGATATATTTAAAATTCATGGTATGAATTGTAAACTTGCTGGCTAATTTATTCAATTTAACCTGTTGACTGTTACGAAATAACGACATATTATTGAACAAAGAACGTTTGAGTGGAGGAGATTTATGAAGATTGGTGGAGAGAAATTCCTTACGCCGGCGGAGATAGTTAAAGAGCTGGATAAATACGTTATTGGCCAGGACAGGGCAAAAAGAGCTGTTGCTATTGCGTTAAGAAACAGATGGAGAAGATTAAATGTTAAAGGGCCTTTAAAGGATGAAATCACTCCCAACAATATAATTCTTATTGGTCCAACAGGTGTCGGTAAAACCGAAATAGCGAGACGGTTGGCGAATCTTGCCAAGGCTCCATTTGTGAAAGTTGAAGCAACAAAATTCACAGAGGTGGGATATGTCGGAAAGAATGTTGAATCTATGATCAGGGATTTGATGGAAATTTCGATAAGTATGGTTAAATCCGAAAAGTTAAAAGATGTTGAAGAAAAGGCAAAAGAGCTTGCAAAGGAGAAAATTCTTGAGATACTGTTCCCTACACCATTTGGCAAACCTGAAGAAATGGAGGAGACAAGAGAAAAGCTAAGAGAAATGTTCGATGATGGAAAATTTGATGACAGAGATATTGAAATTGATATTGAGGAGAAATCTTTCCCATTTTTTCAGGTAGTTGGTCCCATGGGAACAGAAGAATTGAATCTGGACTTGCCAGAGGGACTTGAATCTCTTTTTCCTAAGAGAAGAAAGAAGAAAAGAGTGAAGGTAAGAGAGGCAATAGAAATTCTAAAGCAGCAGGAAGCTTCAAAATTAATAGACATGGATGAGGTGATTAAGGAGGCAAAGGAACGTGCTGAAACTTCAGGTATTATTTTCATTGACGAGATTGATAAAATTGTGGGATCTGAGTCTACACACGGTCCAGACGTTTCAAGGGAAGGTGTTCAGAGAGACCTTCTCCCTATCGTTGAGGGAACGAAAGTAATGACAAAGTATGGAATGGTTAAGACAGATCATATTTTGTTTATAGCTGCAGGCGCATTTCATAATGCAAGTCCAAGTGATCTGATCCCTGAGCTACAGGGAAGATTTCCGATAAGAGTTGAACTTGACAGTCTTGGAGAAAGTGAGTTCAAACGCATTCTTGTGGAACCTGAAAATTCTCTTGTTAAACAATATAAAGCCCTGTTTGAAACAGAGGGAGTTTCACTTGAATTTACTGAATCGGCTATTGCTAAAATTGCCAGGTATGCTGCAATTGTTAACGACAGGACTGAAAATATCGGTGCAAGAAGGCTACATACGGTTATGAGTCATCTGCTTGAAGAACTACTCTTCGAACTCCCGAAACCTGGTGTCACTGAAATTATAATTAACGAGGATTATGT
>CAYNMM010000053.1:0-2921 GCA_964398355.1 uncultured bacterium | reverse complement strand
GGCAAATCCTTCTTACGCCGAAAGGATCAGGAAGAAAAAGGAGTATTACATCTCGTTCTTGAAGTATCCGAAGGAGGTAAGGAAATCTCTGTATTCAACTAATCTTGCGGAGAGTATAAACAGGAAGATAGAGGATGCGGAGCAGATGGGTGGTGGTTACTTTCATTCACTACGGAACCTTGAAGTCAGGCTTGTTCTTGTGGTAAAGGAGCTTCACAGTGGTAGGTGGAAAAGGAAAGTTCCTATAGTTGCAAAGGTCAAACATTTCCTCCACGTGTTTTTTGAGGAGAGGTTCGGTGATGATTAGAGACACACTTTTCTTGACAGCCGCCCAATTAATTAAACACAACTCCTTTTTTAGAGCTCCCCTTCCTATTTTTCACACTTTTTTGAGGAAACAATACCACCTTCGGTAAGATTATTTTTGAGGAATAGCGAGGGGTTGATTTTTGCGAAATTTTACTTAAAAATCTGCCTGTATCAGGAGGTGCTTAATGTATTTGTATTGTATAGAAGCACTTCTTGAATATGCCCTTCTAAAGAAAAATTTCACACGGATTAGAACAACCTTGGGAGAAAACAGGGGGTATCAAAATGGGACGATTGTCTTTGGTATTGACCCTTGTGGGTATTTTAGGTGCGGGAGATTGGGCTGTTGATCTTGTAATCAACCCCAATCCATCCCCATTCCTGAGTGACTGGCAATCTCGTCCTGGAATACTCACTCTTACAATAACATATGCAGGAAGTCAGCCTGCAAATGTGAGAGTAAGAGGAGAGATCAGACGAAACGGAATGTTAGTTGCATCTGGTTTGAGTGAACTAATAGCGTTTTCTGGTCCGGGAAGCCGTGTTTATAGTAACGATAATCTTTTAAGTTGGACAGATGTAAATTATTCGAATGAACTTGAAGAACAGATTATTCGCTCTGGGAGGTTTCCTGAGGGGACATATACATTCTGTGTCAAATTATTAAGTGAATCTGGGGACGACACTCTGGCCATGGATTGTGAATCCTATATACTCGTTTTACCAAGACCACCGACACTTTTAACACCTCCCAATAACGATACCGTAAATATCCCCCTGCCTGTATTTACTTGGACTCCCCTAACTGCACCGCCCGGCTATACCATCCATTATGTAATCGCTATTTGGGAGCTTGTTGAAGGGCAAACTCCGTCCCAAGCTGCTACAGGATTTCCATTATTTTCCGATACAGTTGATGTGCCCATGCTTGCTTATCCATTAGATGCTACAGAACTTCAAGAGGGGCATACTTATGTTTGGCAAGTCCAGGCATTAGATTCAATTTACCAACCATTTGGTCAGAACGATGGAAAAAGCGAATTTTTCGTTTTTACATATTCTCCCGTTATTGGACCTGGAGCTGTTCTGGGCGATACGTTAACAATTGTTGAAGATGCTGCGTATCTTGTAATTTCAGGATTAAATATAGAAGAGGCTGCAACTTCTTACATACTCTCAGGGAATGCCTCATTACTTCTCCCAGTACTGCCGGGAGTTCCACCTATAACTGTGGGGGTCTCGGATCTCGAAATTTCCAAAACGGATCTTTCAATAATTGGTGGAGGTTTCGAAGCTCCATCTATTGATCCGTCTGTGTTTCCAGAGGCTATAACTGGGGCCTTTTTAAGGCTTACTGGTCTGAGCTTTGATATTGCGGGTGGATTAAGTTTCACCGGAGAATTCAGGTTACCGGAAAAATTTGGCATACCTGGATTTGAACTTCCTGGGAATTTGACAATTGATAGGCATGGGTTACATGGAACACTTTCAAAGACGGCTCCTGAGGGTTCCTCCCTGTTTTCCCTGGGATCTGGAATGCTTGGTTTGGACATAACCCACGTTGAGGTTCACTTCTCTGCACCCGTTGTTTTTCTACAAGGTAAAATCCATCTATTTGACACAACGATAGACTTTCGAATTGACACACTTACATTTGACGGCACAGATCTTGAAGGAAAAATAAAAGCTGATGGTCCTCTCGCCATATCACTCGTCCCAGGAAACGACCTTGTAACGATTAGAATGGATAGTCTCAGGGGCAGTTTTTCAACAGGGGAATCTTCAGTTAATTTCTTCGGTGGGTTTGACATGAAAATTTCCTCAGGTACTTGTGGTGGAGATCTTGTGCTCAATATTTCAAATTCTGGTGTAAACCTTCAAGATTTCAATGCAAGATGCGATTCTCTCCTGAGCGACCTCGATCTTGGATGGGTGCATATCAATTTCCGAAATCTTGATTTCGCGAGTCTGTCCTACAGTTCTGGGAGTGGCTGGGATTTTAACTTAAATCTTGATCTCAGGTTTTCTTTTCCGTATCTAGACTCACTTAAACTACCATGGTTTACTGGTGTTTCCCTCGGTACCGATGGATTTCATTTCCCTGACTTAGATCTTGATCTTACATCACTAAACTTGCCTGCCTTCAATTTTGGAGGATTTGGACTCAAACCACTTGGATTTCGTATGGCTGATTTTGTGTTCCCATGGTTCGATTGGTCTGCTGGAATGCCCACAGGATTCAATTTTTCTTTTGATTTCGAGTTCACAATGCCCAATTTGCCAGAGGATTTCCCTGATTGTATAAGACTTCCGGACATCAGGATAAACGATGTAAGCTTTTCTGATGGCAGGCTGAATTTTGACCTTCCAATTAAAGCTATCGAACCTCCTGGATGCAGAATCCCGCTTGGCGATAGTGTATTTTTCAACATCCTTCAAATGACTGGATCGTTCAGTGCCCGGTTTGAAGCTGGTAACTTTAATGTAAACGGGGGTGTGGATGTCAGAGGGAATCTTTCTCTACCATCAATTATGGTTTGCGAGGGGAGAACAGGACAGATTGATCTGAGTGCTTTCACTCTCCATTTTGATTCTGAGGGCCACCTTTCTGG
>CAYNMM010000052.1:0-5509 GCA_964398355.1 uncultured bacterium | reverse complement strand
AGATAGTAATCTTGTGTTCACTTGAGACAAACAATTTACCGCTATGATAGTAAAGATCATTAACAATGTCATCCACATGGATTTCAGCCAGTTTCGTAAGCTGAAAATTTCCCCCAATCTGATAGACGAGTATTCCACAGGAAAGAGAGGCAAAGATTATATTGTTTCCGTTTGTTTCGATATGAGTAACATCACCACCAAAGGGCCAGGTTCCGACGAGTCTCATATTTTGGGTGTCTACTGGCGATCCAAGGAGGAAACCTGACAAGAGGAGCAAGCTATATGCATTTAACCTCATAGCTTACCTCCTTTCAGGATATAATGTAATTATTTAAATGAAAGTATAAACAAGTAAAGATTATACTGCAATAATTTCTCTATTTGCAAAGATTGGTAATATTTTTTGTATAGAACCCGATGTATAAGTAATTTTAGTGTGGATTCTGAATCAAATTTGTAATTTCAGAGAGTAGTAGTGCAATTTAGATAATTTTTCTCGCAAAAGCTCCTGAATTTTTCTGCAATTTTCCAATAGAATTTTCTACCTTTCTTTTTGACTGTGGAATTGTAGTTCCAGCCAGAAAGTCTTATCTTATCGACAAATTTTAGTTTTTCGAGCAAATTTTCAATGTTCCAGGCAGATGGATCTATTTCTGGTACCGGATAGGGCTCCATATTTACCCAGGTTCTGTATCCGGCCTGATGAAGTTTAAGCAGTGAATTAATCCTCAACTCATAGGGAGAAGAGAATGGTTCATACTTTTCCTTAAATTGAGAATTCAGCGAAACGATAGAAATTCCAAACATGTTTGAATGTAGAAATCGAGAAGTGTCTAATAACTCGTCCGGATAAAAGCCTTTCGTTAAAGTTACAACCCTGATGCCTCTGGAATTCAATTCTTCAATTAGAGATAGGGTTAGGTCCTTAATTTCTTTGATCAATTTCCCGCTTTTCCAGTCATACATGAATGGATCCGTTGATAGACACATGTGAACCTCATCAGGATGATATTTTCGGAGCTCCCTTTTGAGTAGCCACAGGGCATTACATACAACTCGCGGCTTTATCCATTCATCGTAGTTCTTAATCCGACCGAAGGAAACCGCCATTTTGAAAGCATAGCATGGGTATCGGCACCCATGGGCACAGCCCAGAATATGGTTTAGTGCCCACACACCTTTCCTTACTCCTGAGCGATAGAGAAGAGTTTTTCTCGGCACGCAGTTTCTATTCTCTTTGAACAGCACCTGTTGTTCCATGCAAAGAGAATTATAAAACCCTTACATGTGTTTTGCCGGATACGTCTTTTTACCTTATATTTTTGCACATGGAATTCTCAAGTGTCTTGATTTCTCGAACTGATAGGCTGGGTGATCTTGTGTTAACGATTCCGCTTGCCACATCTCTGAAGATGAAAGATGGGTCTCTACGAGTTGCCTTTCTCGTGAGAGAATATCAGGCACCGCTTCTTTTAAATCATCCCGATGTCGACGAGATCCTGCTTTATGATAAGAAGGATTTTGAATCTGAGCTTGGTAAATTTGATGTATTTATTGATGTTTTTCCCAGGTTTGGAACAGCATTCAGAGCCTTTCGGGCAGGAATTCCTGTTAGGATTGGCACTGCCTATAGATTGTGGAGTTTCTTGTACAATAGGCGGGTCAGGATTCATCGTCGGCCATCCATTTTGCACGAATACGAGTACAATTTTAAACTTCTTGAACCACTTGGAAATTTTGAAATTGTGAAACCGAGGCTATATGTGACCGAAGATGAACGGGAAATTGCGAGAAAACTGCTCGATGGGCTTGAGAGACCCATTGTGGCCCTGCATCCAACTGGTGGAAGAAGTGGCCCGGATGTGAGAATGGACGTCTATATGGAGATTGCAAAATTTTTGAAAACTCAAGGCGCATCAGTGATTCATGTGGGGGATAAAAAAGCGAAGTTTCTTCCTGTGGACATGGATTTTGGCGGTGAGACTGATTTAAGGACGTTGATGGCTATTCTGGAAGAAATAGATTTGCTTGTAGCGCCATCAACAGGACCAATGCACATTGCAAATGCGCTTGATACACCAACTCTGGCATTCTTTAAGGGCACAGGAGCCTCGCGGCCAACGAGATGGGGCCCACTTTATGAGAAATCCCGGGTCATCATCGGCAATTTCGATGAAAAAGAGAAGATACTTCACGTTGATTTAGATAAAGTTTTGGAAGAAATCAAGAAACTTTTAATGTAAAAACAGAAAAATCACATTTTTCTTTTAGCGGCGTCCATTACTGCGTCCCCCTTTTCTAAAGAAAGGAGATTTTTTCAAGCGGTTGCCCGCGTCTAATTCTCTCCCGTCAGAGACGGGAGAGGAGGTTTTAAATTCCCTCCTCTATTTTCCTCCTTTAATTTCATTCATAAGAATTTCGATTGCTTTTCGTAGTTGTGGATCGCCGGTGCGGTTGTCGTAATCAGGAGGATTCTCCACATAAACATCTGGCTGAACTGGACCAAGTTCGAGGCTCTTACCATTGAGTCTATACCACCCTTCACTTGGAATTCTGAATACAGTCACACCATCAAAAAGAGTTACATCATTTGTCCCTATCACAGCTCCAAATGTTGGTGTTCCCACAATCTTACCGAGCTTCAGTTGTTTAAAACCAGCTGGGAAGATTTCGGCATCAGAGTAGCAGAGACTGTTGATGAGAAGTACAATGGGTTTATCCCAGGAAAACAGTGAGCTATATTCTTTCTCATGCTCCCCGCGATCTATCGAATACAGGTAATGTGTCCTTCTAAGGATGTTAAGTATAATATCGTGTGTTGAGCCTCCACCGTTGTATCTAATATCGAGTACGAGCCCTTTCCTGTTTCGCTGTTCATAAAGGGCGTGTTTGAATTCCTTTAAACTTTCAAGGTTCATTGCCCGAATGTGGATATAGGCAAGCTGGCCGTGAGATACACTGTCAACGTATTCTCTATTGGCTCTGACCCATTCACGATACAGAAGATCCCGTACTTTCCAGTAGGAAACAGTTCTCACGCGCAATGTCTCCTGCTTTGCTGGATGCTGAACAATTATTTTCACCTTCTGACCAAGTTTTCCAACAAGTGCTGAATAGAAGTTTTTGATCGTGTCGAGAGATGCACCATCGATCTTCAGAATTAAATCTCCCTGTTTGATGCCCTTTATAAAGGCAGGGGAATTGTAAATTACGCGTTTTACTTCAAATCCGTGTTTTGTTCTCTCTGGTGAAATTCCGATAAGTCCGGTCTTTTCATTGAATTTATCTTCGCTGCCCCAGATCCCGAGGTGGGAGGCGTTTAGCTCACCGAGCATGAATCTTACAAAAACGTAGAAATCTTCGTTGTCATAAGTTGAGATTGTAAATGGCAGATATTTTTTAAACATTGCCTTCCAGTTGACATGATGGAAATGTGGATCGTAGAAACCGTCATTCAGATCCCACCAGAGTTCTTCAGTGAGGGCCTTTTTGAGTTTCTGGTTATCTACAAGTACATTCAAGTGGAATGGCAATGGTTCTGATGAGCCTTCAAGGTTTGACTTGAAAATTTCCCCTTCACCGGTGAGGTAGTAAATTGTTTTACCATCATGTGAGAAGAAGAACATCTTTGGCTCGACGGAACCTTTTGTAATTCTTTTAACTTTATGACCGGAGATATCAACCATCCAAATGTCATTTGCGTTGAGGTCTTCAGCCTGTATGAGAAAATTTAGTCCCCATTTGTCCTGCGTGTAGTAGTTGTAACCTCCGTGGAATCTGTACACTGTTCTTATTCGATTTTCAATGCCATCGAAATCTATTTTGACGATTCCCGGCTTTTTTAAACTATCTTTGAGGGATTTGAAAAATTTTGGTCCTTTATCGGCATCTTCTTTTCTTAAAATAACATACTTTATGAAAAGGTTTCCCTCTGCGTCACGGGACGCAAAGGAAATTCTCCTCCCATCGTAGGACCACATTGGTTTGTAATCATCATTGGGGTGGTTGGATATGTTCACAGGTTTCATACTGCTGTCCACTTTTACAACATAGACGTCCTCTCTCCAACCAAGAGCTGTTCTTGAGAATGCAATCCATCGGGAATCCCATGACCATGAGACCCACAGGACATCGTTGAAGTCTGCGAGTTTACGAATGTGACTACCGTCTGCATTCATTACATAAAGTGTGCCCTGACGTGCCTTGAAAGAGATCCTCTTACCATCCGGTGAAAAAATAGGAGATTTTTCAGTCCCCTTCCAGTTTGTTAGCCTTTTGAATTTAAATTCCGTGGCTTTACAAAATAAGCTATCGTCGACTGGTGAGACCTCGTAGATGTTCCAGTTCCCGTCCTTCAAAGTGGTGAAGACGAGTTTTTCAGAAACCGGATCCCAGTTTATGTCTTTTTCGGGCTCAGGTGTGTAAGTTATTCTTCTAATGTTGCATTCATCTTTTTTCTTATCCAGCCCCATTACGTAAATATCACCAAAGACGACAAATGCAAGCTCCTTCCCATTCGGGGATGGAGCTATTTCTGTGGCGTTCTTTTCAAGGGTTTTGTAAAAAGGATTTGAGAATTTTTTATCCTGGGTTGCAAAGATATGGAGGGTATCCAGCTTTCTTGTATCAACATGGTAAAGATATAGATGGCCGAGTACCGAGAAAACGATCGTCTTTCCATTAGATGAAATTCTTGGCCAGAGAACTTCATTTTTGAAATGGGTGAGTTGTTTCCTGCCTGTGCCATCGGTATTCATGACAAACAGGTTCCCCGAATTCTCCCTGTCATCATTGGACACGAAGTATATTTTTCCATCGTAATTTGAATACATGGGATATGCATCTCTGCCATTGAAGTGGGTAATTTTTTTCATAAATTTTGTGTCGCGGGTCATGATCCATATATCTCTATTGGCGGGTCCACGATACCTGCGTCTCCATGAGGGAGTGTATCCTCTTTCAAATATCAGTGTGTCACCTGGGCCAGGAACCATACGGTTAACATCGAAATTCCACACTTTTACAGGAGTTCCACCGCTTAAAGGTACTTTGAAAATTGCACCACGGAACTCATCTCTCCAGGACGAGAAATAGACATATCCGTTCTCTATGAACAGGGGGTACTCATACCCTGGATGGTATGTTAATCTTCTTGGGTCAGAACTTCCATCTGATAGTATTACGAATAAATCGAAAGAACCGTACCGGTTGGATGTGAAAACAATAAATTTCCCGTCAGGTGACCATATTGGACTTATTTCGTATCCCTTTGAATCTGTAAGTCTGTAGGCCAGAGTATCGTTGGTTACCCACAGGTCTCCCATGTAGGAGAATACGATTTTCCTTCCATCTGGTGAAATAGAGGGGGTAAATCCGAAGACAACCGGTTTTATGGCAGTGAGAAAAAGGAGAATTACACTCATCATATCCTTGTCGCCTCCCTTTCAAATATTTAAAACAAATTATAATGCCGTAAGCCTGAGCTTGACTCCTCTCATATTAAATAGAT
>CAYNMM010000051.1:0-13309 GCA_964398355.1 uncultured bacterium | reverse complement strand
CCGTCGGGATAACCCGGGATTGAAGCTAAATAAGGTTTGACATATTTGAAGGTAAGTTTAAGTTTTTCAAAGAGATCCTTGATGATATCAAGCCTTGTAAAGGGTGATTCACTTTGAAAAACAGCTATACCACCATTTTTAAGTATTCGGTTTAAATTTAAAATGAATTCTTCACTGTAGAGTACCGTTGCCGGTCCAACAGGATCTGATGAATCCACAAATATCACGTCAAAATAAGACTCCGGAGTTTCTTTGACAAACACAACTCCGTCCATGAACTTTAGTTCCATTCGAGGATCATCAAAACTTTTTGAGAGTTCAGGCAGATATTTTCTGGCGGCTGTAACAACATCCTCGTCAATCTCACAAAGGACGAGATGCCGTACATCATCATATTTAAGTACTTCACGCGCAGTCCCTCCGTCACCACCTCCGATGATCAGAACTTGCTGAGGGGAGGGATGAAAAGTCATTGCTGGGTGAACCAGCATCTCGTGATAAACAAATTCATCTAATTCAGTCGTCATCACAAGTCCATCGAGCAAAAGAACTTTGCCAAATATCGGTGATTCCACAATGTCTATTTGCTGATACCTGGATTTTTTCTGAAAGAGTATTTTTTCAATCCTGAAAAACAAACCATGGTGTTTCGAGTGGTATTCCTTAAACCAGAATTCGTGGTTCACCACAGTGCAACTCCGGCAAATACGGTAGTTGGACCCTTTACGATTGTGGACACCACCTTTGATTTTATCTCGACTATTTTCACACCGCGCAATTCAAGGGCTTCTCGTGCCATGACCTCTACTTTCTCCCTTGCTTCATTTTCTGGAAGTGATCCGGAGTATTCCATGATAACCCCTACTCCTTTATCGGGAATACCAACTGCAATAGCCGCGGTAATCCGTTTTCCATCCTCGAAGTCACTAACGGCACCGTAGGCGATAGGTAGTAAAGATCCTTCCGGTAAATCGACTTTCTGCACTTCTTCGAACCCTTCTGGTAGAATACTCGACACTTTCAAAAGGTTGTAATTACCTACACCAGCGTCGAGCAGTGCAGCATCAAAGGAGTTTAATAGAGTTTTAGCTCTACCTTTTCCAGCGCAGATAAAATACTTTCTTTCAGGCAGTCCAGATATACGGGTTTTCATCGGTGAGGATTCTCCCTTCTGGTAATTTTTCATCCAGGTATCGCGGCAGATAGAAAAGCCCCCTGTGATACCTGGGAAGATAGAATTTTAGATTACCCACCCCTCTGGACTTTAATCTGTCTTCAAGAATTTCCTCCCGGATATTACCGGGATCTTGACCTTTAGAAGCAACGGTAAAAGCCCATAACATCTGGAAGGATTCAATATAAACGACGTAAACTCTAACGAATTTAAACAATTCCTTGAGTGTTTTATAAATTGAAGCTGCAAGATCGTTGTACGTCTGGACGGCGCTTCCAGATTGAACAACGAGTACGCCGTTCTCCGTGAGAATATCATGAATTCTTTTGTAAAATTCAAGTGTGAAGAGATATTTTGAAGGTCCTTCCTCAAGTGGTTCAGTAAGGTCTGATATTGCGACGTCGAATTTTTGGTCGGTCTCGAATATGTACTTTCGAGCATCATCTATAATCAATTCCGTACGAGAATCTTCATAGGCTCCATCTGACCATTCTGGCAAATATTTTTTGGAGGCCTCAACAAGCTCTCCATCGATATCAACCATTGTAGCTCGCTTTATCGTATTGTGTTTCAGGGTCTCTCTCAAAGTGGCTCCTTCACCGCCACCAATAATTAAAGCACTTTTCGGAGCTGGATGTGTAAACATTGCTGGTTGCACCAGTGCTTCATGGTAGATATGCTCATCAAGCTGGGCAGATTGAATTTTATTGTCAAGAAATAGAGTTTTCCCATAGGCATAGAGATCCAGTATGTCTATCTTCTGGAATTTACTATGCCCGGAATACAAAACTTTCTTTACCCGATAACCAAAAATAAGGTTATCGGTAAAGATTTCCCTGAACCATAATCCTTCTGGATTCATACCTCTGTAGCCAGTTCCAGCTTCTCCTTTTTTCCGTTACCCGCGAAGCTGAAATTTACATCGGGTATCAGTCCACGTTTAAGCTCAACAGTGCTAATTCTGTTAGGCTCAAACTCTTCTCTCAGGACTTCAATAGCTCTTTCAACATCTATATCATCTGCGCAGAAGAATAGATCAACTGCTGCAAAACCGTGTTCAGGCCAGGTATGAATTGTGTAGTGGGATTCTTCAATCACGACCACTCCAGAGACACCGTAGGGCTGGAACTGGTGGAAAAAATAATCCACTATTTTTGCATTTGATTCCTTAGCTGCCCTGACAAGGGCTCTTTCAACATAATCTTTATTGGTGAGTGTGTTGGGATTGCAATCAAAGAGTTCAACAATGATATGGGTCCCCAGTGCTTTTCTCACTTCTCATACCTCCTTTTATGTTTTTTTAGTACATTCACCAGTTATCCCAATACAATATACCTACACGACCAACACATAGGTCTCCATCACACATACTAACACCTCCTTGGTGAGGATTGAATTATAGTTACCCCATTTTTAACTGTCAAGGAAATCTGCCAGAAGTGTTGGAAAAATTAGTTTAGAGAAAAACAGAAATACCCTCAGTAATGCGAAACGCTATAAGTGTGGGAATCTTGTCACTACATCTTCTTTCTCAGTCAGTTGATATTGGCTGTAATTTTGAAGATTTCAGAAGATCTTTAAGTATCTTCAGTAAATCTGCCATGTTAAAATTTAGATCACTTGATTGATCATCGATTTATTGCGATAATTGAGAATGGATCTCAAAAATCTGGAGAGATAAACATGGAACTTGAAAAAAAGATTGTCTATTATATCCTAAAACGTCAGAATGAAATTCACCCATTTAGATTGAGTAGAATCCTCCTACTTTTTGAGATGGAATATACAAGGAAGTATGGAGAAAAACCTACTGATTTTGTTTACAGACTTCAGCCATATACCTTTTATATCGAGAATTTTACAAAATTTATTGAAGAGACTCCTTACATTGAAAAGGTTAAAATTGTAGACGATAAAGGGATACCTATTAAAGGATTTCTCAAACTAACGAATCGTAAGGTTAACGCTGAAATCCCTGTTGAGATGCGAGAAATGCTTGATAGACTTATTGATGAAACTTCAAAACTTGATGATCAAGAGCTAAATAGATTTATTGTAGATTCGAATGATTATAGGGAACTTTACGAGCTTTACGGCGACTAATGAAGCGAGAAGAAATTATTAGAAAATTTATAACCCCGGGAATGAAAATTCTTGATGTTGGATGTGGATCGGGGAAATTCTTATTGAATATTGTTAAAAAAACCGGTTGCTACGGGGTCGGAATTGATCCATTCGTGGGGAACCTTGAGACTCCTGATTACCGATTTATAAAACTAAAAGCCGAAGATGTTGATAGATTAGATGAACGCTTTGATCTGGCCTATTCTATTCACTCATTTCACCACCTGGAGGACCCGGTTAAATTTCTGAAAAATTTACGCAGGGTGCTTTCCACAAAAGGAAAATTCGTGATCATTGATTGGAAAAAAGGGGCATATACGGGGATACCCGAAGAGTACTACAGCAGGGAAGAGCTGGATCATTTGCTGAGAGCTAATGGCTTTATCCCATTCGAAAGTGCTGAGGATTCGATGGAATTTTATTTAGCCACAAAGGGAGGTTTTATTATGAGAATCGCAGTCGCTACAGATGATGGCAAAACGGTTAGGTTTGGACACTTTGGAGATGCAGAGATGTATTTCATTTTCGATTATGAAAATGGAGAATTTAAATTTGTTGAGAAAAGAATCAACGATTATACAGATGAAAAGCTGGGAATTGAGGAACATAACAATCCTGAGAAGGCCAAATTAATAAAAAATCTGCTCTCAGATTGTCAGGTATTTATTGGTCACTCCATGGGATTGCAAAATAGAAAACTGCTTGAAAAACGTGGAATTAAGATGATACCGTTGTATAAAAGGGGGGTACTGATTGAAGACGCTTTAAAAATGGTGAAAGATGAAGTCGAGAGAGCTTAGATTTGTCTATGGACCGGTACCTTCGAGAAGACTCGGAAGGTCACTTGGGGTGAATCCCATTCCACTAAAGACCTGCAATTATTCGTGTGTTTATTGTCAGCTTGGGCGAACCCAGCATCTTATAAATGAAAGAAGGGAATTTTTCCCGAAAGAAGAGATACTTGAGGAGATACTTTTTTCCGTAGAGCTCAATAGAGGGAAAATTGACTTTATCACATTCGTCGGCGAGGGTGAGCCGACTTTGAATAAAAATCTTGGATGGCTTATCAGAGAAACGAAAAAAGCAGAGATTCCTGTTGCCGTGATAACCAATGGCGCTTTACTTTCCAGGGATGATGTGAGAGAAGACCTTTCTCATGCCAATGTGGTCCTTCCGTCCCTTGACACAGTTTTTGAAGATACTTTCAAGGTTTTAAATCGACCTCATAGAGATTTGAAGATAGAGAAAATAATCGGTGGAATGGTAAAGTTCAGGCAAATTTTTAGAGGACAGATCTGGCTTGAAATTATGCTGGTTAAAGGGATAAACGACAGTGTCACTGAACTTGAAGGGCTTTCTTCAGCTTTAAAGATGATACGACCTGACAGAGTTTATATAAACATCCCAATTAGACCACCAGCAGAGCCCTGGGTAGAACCTCCGGATGATGAGGCTATAGTGAGAGCACACGCTATTCTTGGTGATGTGATTCCTATTGTGAATCAGGAGGTCGGTGAATTTGGTATTGAAGGATTTGACGATCCCATTGAGGCCATTAAGTTTATATGCCGTCGACACCCAATGAGAGAGGATGAGATTCTTGAAACTTTGGAAAAGAAATTTGGTGGCATCGATAAAAAATTCCTTCAAAATCTGGTTGATCGAGGGATTTTAAGAAAAATTTCTTACAAGGGGACGGACTTTTACATCACTCCAGAAGTAAGAATGATTAGGCGATAGAAAGTTCTCTACCGGAAATAAGATTTGTCAATTAACGAATAGTTTTTTCCCAGGGAGTATATTACTTTCCAATACAGAATTCGTTGAAAATTTTATCGAGTACCTTTTCAGGTATATCACCGATACCAAGAATTTCGTCGAGTCTAAATATCGCTTCCCTCAGATGAAATGACACGATGTCAAGTGGATAGCCATCTCGATGGACTTTAAGGGCCTCCATGAGATCATTTCTTGCACTGATTAATAATCCCTTCTCTCTATCTGTTAGGTTAAATTCACCGGTAGAGATGAATTTTTCTCGCAGTATAGATATTAATCCTCTGACGAAGTTGTCAAATCCTTCACCTGTGAGTGATGATATCCAGAAATGTGGAGACTGACCTGTTATTTTTTTAATGCTTTCCTCTTCTAATACGATACCCTTATCAATTTTATTGAATACCAGAATTGTTACTGGGGCACGAAGAATCTGGATGGTTTCGAAATCTTCTTTTTCTACAGTATTTGAGGAATCGATAACGTATAGAATGACATCAGCGTTTTTTGCCGTTTCAAGTGCAAGGTTTACCCCGATTGATTCTACCTTTTCTTGCGTTTTCCTCAAGCCAGCTGTATCCATGAGTCTTACGGGAATTCCGTCGAGCAGGATTTGTTCGGAAATTACGTCTCTTGTAGTGCCTGGAATATCTGTTACGATAGCTCTTTCTTCATTTAGGATTCTATTGAACAAAGTCGATTTCCCAACATTTGGTCGGCCTGCGATTACAATTCTAATACCTTCGAATAATTTTTGTCCTTGTTCTCCTTTTTCAATGAGATCATCTAAGGTTGAGATAACTTCCTTTATACTGTTTTCAAGTGTGTTGAAGTCAAGAGGAGGTACATCTTCTTCAAAATCCACCCTTGCCTCCACTTCTTTTAGGATGTCAAGAAGTTGTTCCTTTAATCTGTCAAATCTACCAGAGAGTAAACCGTCCAGTCTTTTCCTTGCCAATCGAACCGCCTGAAGAGATGTTGCCTCAATTAAATCTTTTATTCCAACAGCTTGAACGAGGTCAAGTTTTCCATTCAAAAAAGCCCTCTCTGTGAACTCTCCAGGATTGGCCAATCTTGCTCCTGCTTTTAGCAGCATTTCCAGAATCAGGCGGGGAATTACAAGTCCACCATGGGAGCTGATTTCAACAACGTCTTCGCCTGTGAAACTGTGTGGTCCTCGCATTATTGTTAGTAGCACGTCATCAATGATTTCACCTGTATCCGGGTTGAAAATTTTTCCATAAACTACCCTATGTGACTCTATTTCGTGTAGTGAGCGATTCCCCATGAAGATTTTCTCCACGATAGAAATTGCGTCAGTACCACTAACTCGAATAACAGCTATTCCGCCAATTCCTTGAGGTGTAGATATTGCTGCAATTGTGTCCATAGTTGGAAAAGATACAAAGGTTAAAGACCAATATCAAGTATCACCTGTTGAACTAATCATCTTGATGCTTTTTAATAATTTCACAATTTCCAGGGCATCTAAAATTATGAAAAATTTTAAAGCTTTGAGAATTCTCTTCAGACTCTTTTTACACCCTGTCAGGTGGTTAACAAAAATTACTCCGAGAGATAAAAATTTATGGGTTTTCGGAAGCAATGGCGGTGATACATTTACGGGAAACCCTAAGTACCTTTTTCTGCAACTTGCCAGAAGAGAAGATATCAGGTGCATCTGGATAACAGCAAATCGAGAGATTTTCGATGAGCTCAGGAAGCTCGGCTTTGAAGTTTATAAAAAAAATTCTTTGAAGGCTTTTTATTATGTTTCCAGGGCAGGAATTCTTTTCTTTGACTACTCAACATTTGATATAAATTTCTGGGCATCCGGAGGTGGAGTGAAGGTTAATCTCTGGCACGGATTACCCTTAAAAAAAATTTCTCACGATGACAAAAATGATTTGAGAAATACACGAAACCCCCTGAAAAGAATAATTTTAAGAATTTTTAGGCCGTGGACCTTTGAAAAATGGAATTTCTCGGTTGCAACTTCAGAAGCTTTTAGAGAAAAATTATCAAGTGGGCTCGGTATACCTCAAGAGAGAATTCCGGTTACTGGATATCCAAGAAACGATATATTTTTCAAAGAAATCGAGGGAGCCTTTATCGGTTCGTCGAAGGAAGTTTATGATGCATTGAAGATCAGAAAGAGCGAGGGAGCAAAGCTTTTTGCCTATTTTCCGACCTTCAGAGAAAGTGGTGAAAATCCCCTGGATTGGCTTGACCTTGCCAGAATTAGTAAAATTTTCCAGAAATTTAATTCCTACTTTATTGTAAAACTGCACCAGTACAGTAACTTTCAGCCGAAGGGGGAATTTCCCAACGTGATTTTTATAAAGCAGTCCTTTGACTTTTACCCACTCCTGCCTCTAATCGATGTTATGATAACCGATTATTCATCCATTTATCTCGACTTCTTGATGCTTGATAGGCCGATAATTTTTTATCCCTTTGATCTTGAGAAATATCTTTCTGAGAATAGGGAACTGTATTTCGAATATGACAACTTCACCCCGGGCCCCAAAGCCAGAAATTTTGACGAACTTTTATCTTACCTTGTTGAATATCTGAGTGGAGATGTTGATAGATTTATGAGGGCACGTAAGGAGTTCATCCCCAAAGTTTACAGGTATGTGGATGGAGAATCTGCCGGGAGGATCTATGAATACTTCAAGAAAGTTTAAGATCGGCATTGTGAATTCGTATTATTATCCGGATATAGTTGGAGGTGCTGAGGTAGTTGTAAAGACTCTTGCTGAAATTTACAAGGCTTTTGGCCATGATGTTTTTGTTATAGCATCAGGTAAGGAGGATAGGGTGGATAATATCAACGGTGTGAGGGTATATCGAGTTAGAAACAGAAATCTATATTGGGGAAAGGAATCAAAAAAACAGAGCAACTTCAAGAAAGTTTTCTGGCATTTGATAAATGTCAATAATCCATTTGTCAAAAGAAAGGTTTCAAAGATAATTGAGAAAGAGAAGCCTAATATTATACACTCCCACAATTTGAACGAACTCTCCTTTGGAATTCTGGAAACTTTTTCAAGAAACGGCACTAAAGTACTTCACACTTTGCACGATTATTCTTTTATGTGTGTGAATACGATGATGTTTAAGAATTCCGAGAATTGTCAGAAGATATGTACCCAGTGCTCAATCTATGCTTCTCTCAAGAGAAAGTATGCGGATTATATCGATTATCTCGTTGGTGTAAGTAGATTCATAGTTGATCGTCATCGGAGGAATGGTTTTTTTACGGATAAAGAATTCAGCGTCATTTACAATCCTGTAACATTCAAAATACCCGATTGCACCGAAAAAAGACATAGAGAGCTTGTTTTTGGTTTCATAGGTAGATTGCATCCCTCAAAGGGTGTGGAACTCCTCCTTAGAGCTTTTGGTAAAATAGAAAAACCTCTGCTTATAGCGGGGAATCCTTATACTGGTTCTTATGGAAGATATTTAAAGTCTATTGCAAGAAAGGAAAATATAAAATTTCTTGGCTGGATACGAGCCGAAGAATTTTACAGACTTGTGGATGTAATAATTATACCTTCGCTGTGGCATGATCCTTCGCCGACAGTAGTTCACGAGGCAAATGCCTTTGGAATTCCGGCTATAGCTTCAAATAGAGGAGGACTCCCGGAGCTTGTTCATGATGGAAAGAACGGGTTCATTTTTGACCCCGAGAACCCCGATTCTCTGATAAATCTTATAAACTCACTCGACAAAGCTGCGGTAAAGGAACTTTCCAGACAATCCAAAGAGCTCTCTAAGGACTTTTTACCGGAAAAAATTGCCTCAAAATATATTGAGATTATGTTAACCAAACTTTAATTTGCTCTATGTTTCTATTAAAATTTTTACAATGACTTTAAAAAGGAGATTATCTCTTTACACGATAATTCTTACTGTTGCTTTTGTCACAATTACAACTGCTATCTATTATTTCATATCCTCTGAGTTTCTAAAGAGAGAGCTTTCGTCGCAGGGTAAGCTAATTATCAATGAGAATATGACATTACTGGAGACCTACTTCCAAAATACGAGGTCAATTACATATTCCATTGGCGCGAATGAGGAACTCATTAAATATCTGTTGAGACCAGATGTTAAACTCAAACGCAAGCTTGAGGACGAATTTTTGAAAATTTATGAGAAGGTGAATCTTATTCAGGCGATAAGACTTGTCGATACTGCAGGGAATATCCGAATTTTTATTAAAGAGGGTAAAATTCTATCTCGTCTACCAAAGTATAAAAACATTAATCTGAAACCAAAAGTTTTCTTTCAGCAAGCGAGGGCATATCGTGGACGTGACGTAGTATTCTCAAACATGGAGAGAGGGAAGTTGCCCATTGAAAAGACCTTCTGTCCCTCGATGGTACGCTCCATCCTTCCGCTTTATAACGGCGATAAGCGTGTAGGATACCTCGTTCTAAATATATGGGGAAACAAGATTGGAGAAGCTATAAATAGAGAAGAAGACACTGATAGGAAAAGGTCCTTTCTCGTCGAGGTAAATCTTAGAGACAGGAAAAGAAATGGTATTTTCCTTTACCACTGGAATGAAGAATATGAATTTGCAAACCAGTTTCACACAGATTACACATTCCCGAAAATCTATGGAGAAAAATTGTGGAAGGCTCTCACGTCACAAACATCTGGGGTGTTGAAATTAGAAAACGGAGATGTGTTGTTCTTTGATACTTTCAAACCATATAGTGACACTCTCAGGTACTGGAAGGTATGTTCAATTTTGAATCACAGGTATTTTTATAGCAGTATGATAATGATTAGACGAAGTTACTTTGTAATTCTCCTTCTCTCTTTGATCCTTGTGATAATTCTTTCGGATAGTGTAAGTAATAGATTTACGAGACCTATATCTCATATTGTGGAAAAACTGGAGAGAATAGGAAAAGGAAATCTAAGTGAACAGGTTCAGATAGAAGGTGATTACGAGATCCAGGTTATAGCTCAATCGATCAACGACATGGTCCGTTCTTTAAAAAAGTACATTGAGGAACTCCATGATTCGAGAAAAAAGCTCGAACTCATGGACAGACTTTCGGCTCTCGGCACACTCTCTGCTGGTCTTGCTCATGAATTAAGTACACCTTTAAATTCGATAATTATCCTCTCGGATCTGATCTCTAAAGAGGTTGATGAAGAAAGCAAGAAGGAAGTTAAAACCATAAAAGAGCAAGCTGAAAGATGTGTGAGGATAATTCAGGGACTGAGAGAGTTTGCCTCTCGGAAAATGGACGATGAAAATATGGAACTTCTATCCCTTAGTGAAGTGGTAAGATCGTTGATCCCAATGATAGAACTTTATACTCATAAGAAGACTGTGGAGTATGATTTGAAAGATGATTGTTATATCTCTGGCAATAGGGTCCAGATTGAGCAGCTTATAATCAACCTGGTGTTGAATTCCACAGATGCCATTTCCAGTTTAAAAGATGGCAAAATCCTCATAAAGACAGAATCCGGAAAATCGGAGTGTAAACTTATTGTTGAAGACAATGGACCTGGTATTCCTGAAAATGTCGTGGACAAAATTTTCGATCCGTTCTTCACTACCAAGGAACATGGAGAAGGTACAGGACTGGGACTTTCTATTGTGCATGGCATAGTGAAATCTCACGGTGGGGAAATACAGGTTGTTTCCAGACCGGGTAATGAGACAAAATTTATAGTGTCTTTCCCCTTATCGGAGGAATTCAGACATGAAAGTGATGTTAATTGAAGATGATGAGGTTTTATGTAATACACTTGCCCGTGTTTTGAGAAAGTATCATAAGGTTGATGCATTCACCGATTCTGCCCTTGCAATGGAGCATCTGAAGACAAATGAGTATGATGTAGTTTTAACCGATGTTAAAATGCCTGGATACACGGGTATGGATATACTTGAGGGTGTATTGGAATCTTCTCCGGATACCTATGTTATCCTTTTCACCGGATATGGCACGGTAGATGAAGCAGTAAAGGCTATAAAGATGGGAGCTTATGACTACATTCTTAAACCTGTAAATATATCGTATCTCATTCTAAAACTCGAGAAAATAGAGGAAATGAGATTGACTTGCAGGACAAATTTCCATTCAGATGGCGATTTCAAATTTATCTTCAAGAGTATGAAGATGAAAAAAATTGTGGATCTCGCTTTAAACGTAGCTGTAACAGATTCTACCGTTCTTCTCACAGGGGAAACCGGGGTTGGAAAAAACATGCTTGCCAAACTCATTCATGATAACAGCAGGAGAAAAATGAGACCTTTTATATCTTTTAACTGTGCGAATATTCAGGAATCATTATTTGAGGGAGAGCTTTTCGGTTACAAAAGGGGGGCTTTTACAGGGGCTGATAAAGATAAAAAAGGGATTGTAGAACTTGCAAATCACGGGACGCTCCTCGTTGATGAAATTACCGAAATGCCCCTGAATATGCAGGCCAAGTTCTTGAAATTCATCGAGGAGAAATCTTTCTTCAAACTTGGAGATGATCACCCTATTAGTGTGGATGTAAGAATAATTGCGACAACCAATTCAGAAATTAGTGAACTTATTCGAGATAAAAAGTTTCGTGAGGACTTGTACTACAGAATTAACGTTTTCCGGATCCATATTCCACCACTGAGGGAAAGGAAAGAAGATATTATGCCGCTTGCATCCTATTTTGTTGAAAAATTTAGGTATATAAATCCAGATGTTTCTGGCCTTTCTGAGGAAGCCGTTCATAAACTATTGGGGTATCATTACCCGGGAAATGTTAGGGAACTTTCTAATATCATAGAAAGGGCAATGATTTTGTCACGGGGGGAAAAGTGGATTTTACCTATTCATATTATTTTGCCTGTAGACGACGAAATTCCCGAAAGTCTCAAGCTTGAGGATGTTGTGAAATCCCATATTATCTCTGTACTTGAATACACTAACGGGGACAAAGCAAAGGCCGCTAAAATCCTTGGAATCGATAGATCAACCCTCTATAGGAAATTGAAGGAGTACGGTCTTATAAAATCTTAAAATCCTACACTCAGTGAACATCCGTGTTGTATTTTGCAGATCAACCATCCTCTAAGCCGCTATAATACGTCTTCACTTTTGGAATCTAATTTGCACTACTTATCGGCAAAAAAAGGAGGTATATATGAAGCGATTAGCTCTACTTGTACTGGTCGCATTTTCATTACACGCCTACAATGTAAAGTCCTCGTGTGTGAAATGTCACTCTAACAAAGAACTTCTCAAGAAATTGGGAGCTCCCCAGATGTACTTGGATCCTGCGAAGGTCGATGAAGAGGTAAATATGGCCGGTGAGCCCACATGCGTTGATTGTCACATGGGAAACAATAGAACTATGGATATGAAAAAAGCTCACAAAGGACTATTGAAACCGTTTTATGCCGCCATCGGTAAACACCATAAGTACCAATATATAGATAGAAGCGTAACAAACTTCGACAGAATCCAGCCAAAAGGCAAAAAGAGGTTCGCAGTATTGATAAGGAAACCCACGAAGGAGGCAAAGGAGAAATACGGTATCAAAAAACTGATGCAGCTATTTTACCACGATAGGGACACGGCTACTTTTGCATTTAACATAAAAATTGCTGAAAAAACCTGTGGGAAGTGTCACGAGGAAGAGGTTAATAATTACAAACGCACATCTATGGCACTTTCCATGTATCAGAGAGCGTTTCAGTATTGGACAAAATCCCCTCCAGGCCCACAAAACTGTGGGGTCTGGTTTGCTGATAATTACAGGACAATAAAGGGGGAGTGTACAAGAGATTATACAGAGGCAATGGCAAATTCAGCTACTCGTGGTTGTAACAAGTGCCATACCTCCTGCCTCGACTGTCACTACGCAGGTTACAAGAAATCTGTTACAAGCCATAAATTTCTCGAGAAACCAGATGCAATGTCATGTTACGGTGGTGGAAGAGGAACTATTTGCCATGCAGGCCCTATGGATAGAAGGAGAGGTGCCGGATATATGAGACAGGAATTTGCGTTTCCTGCTGGGGAACTACCGGACGATGTACATAATAAAAATGGAGTAACCTGTTTGGATTGTCATAAACAGCATAACCATGACTATGGACATCTTGCCTCGGCCGAGGCGAGAGAATCGTGTTCCAAATGTCACAAAGATATTGTGGAAGCGGTCAAAACGAGTAACCACAAAAATGTTGATTGCACGTCGTGCCATGTT
>CAYNMM010000050.1:0-9992 GCA_964398355.1 uncultured bacterium | reverse complement strand
GAAGAGAAAAATTTTGTTATTGCAGACTGGATTCGAGAGCAATTGAAAAACCTTGGAATAATACTTGAAGATACCCCAACAGGCACAATTTTTAAAATAAAATAGTTCTATCTTCATATAAGATCTAAAGCTGTTAACTTGGAGTTATTTTTTCATCAGTGTCTACCTGTATCTGTTTTTTAGAGAATTTTGGGTCTACCCTGTTTAAGGAGTTGTCGATTCTGTATTACCGAATCGTTATTGTACTGAGTACACTTTAAACTTTTTGGTTGGCGAATTTAGCTTAATACAGAAAGGCTACAACTCCATCGCCTTCTTTTCAAACAGGTAGCGTTTAATTTTATTTGTAGTAGTTTTCGGGAATGGTTCGTCGCGAAGTGTGAACCTTTTTGGCCGCTTATAATCTGCAAGCTGCTTCGAATACTCCTCTATCTCCTTTTTGATCAAATTATAAACATCCTCTTCTTTGGGTTCTTTTATGCCCTTTTCTTTAAAGTACTTGTCGACATTGTCGTAATTAGGATATACAATGGCCTGAATCTCCTCAGTACCAGTTTTTGGATTTACACCTTGAAGCACAAGAATTTCCTCAATGTAAGGAGATTGTGAAAGGACACCTTCAACTTCTTCTGGATAAATATTTTTACCACCTTTTGTTACGATAACAGACTTCGCTCGACCTGTGATATACAGGTATCCATCCTTATCCAGATATCCAAGGTCACCTGTCAGGAACCATCCATCAGGGGTAAAAACTTTTTTTGTTTCTTCAGGTTTTTTATAGTAACCAGGCATAACATTTGGGCCCTTAGCGGCGATTTCACCAACTCCTTCATCATTTGGATCAATTATTTTCAATTCTACATTAGGAATCGGTAATCCAGCAGATTTATTCCGTGGACAACACGGGGGGTTAACAGTAAGAACAGGAGCTGTCTCCGAAAGGCCATATCCCTGTAACACGGGGAAACCAAGTTCTTCCATTTCTCTGGAAATCCACTCTGGTAATTTCGCTCCTCCTGAGATAATGTACTTGGCATGTCCCATACCCGTTTTTTCTCGGATTGATCTGAATAATATCTCCCTTCCCTTTTTTCCCGTAAGTTTGGATATACCTTTTAAGCCTTTAAACAAACCCTTTTTATAGGCTGGTGCCTTCCTCAATTCTCTATGGATTGCATTTACTATCTTCTCAAGCAGGAGTGGAACGACAAGGAATATTGTTGGTTTCGTCGCATACATATCTTCCCGCATTTCATTCGGTTTCAGAGAGCGAGCATATACTATACGAGCCCCTCCATAAAGAGGGGCAAGAAATCCAGCAGTTGCCTCAAATACATGGTGAAGGGGAAGAATCGAAAAGAAAGTGTCACCAGGACCATAATCAATAAGCTGATAAATACTATCAACATTTGACATTATATTTTTGTGTGTCAACATTACACCTTTTGATGTTCCAGTTGTACCGGATGTGTAAAGGATAACAGCGAGGTCATCAAGAGTTACATCCGGAGCTTCCTCAAGAGGGTCGTATTTCTTCCATATATCGGGAAGATTATCACAGGTATCGTCATCGTCCATGCAAATAATTGTTTCAAGAGACGGAATGTCATCCTTAATCTCGAGAATATCATCCTTAAAGGATTTGGAGGCTATTAATAGCTTAACCTCAGCGTCGTCCATAATATGTCTCATCTCAGATACACTTAATCTCGCATCAATGGGGACAATGATTGCACCAGTCCATGCAGCAGCGAGGTATGAGATAGCCCACTCTGGCCTGTTTTCGCCGAGAACAGAGACACGATCACCTTTCTTTATTCCGACCTCCCGCATATACATGGCTATCTTCTTTACTCTATCAAACATCTCACCATAAGTAAATTTTACCCACCCTCCTCCCCTTCTCATCTGAAGCGCTATCTCATCCTTATATATCGTCCCACTTCTTTGAAGCATCTCCGGGATAGTCATCCATCCAAGTCCTTCTCTCGCTGTTGGGAACTTCATATTTCCTCCTATCTAAGATATTTTTCAAACCAATTAACTATTCTCTTTAATCTATCAACCCGATGATCTGGACGGCCACTCCTGGAAAGCTCATGATTCTCACCGGGGTACCTTACAAACTCCACCTCCTTCTTTAAATATTTCAATGCCGTATAAAACTCCTCTGCCTGTCCGATTGGACATCTTAAATCATTTTCGGCATGAATTATTAATATCGGTGTCTTAACATAATGAACGTGGAAAAGAGGTGATTTTTCCATATATTTTCTGTATCTCTTCCATGGAGTTCCACCAATTTCCTCAGTGGTGAACATAAATCCAATATCAGAAGTACCAAAGAATGAAATGAAGTTAGAAATGGATCTCTGTGTTACCGCGGCTTTAAACCTGTCTGTATGTGTAACAATCCAGTTCGTCATGTAACCACCGTAAGAACCCCCAGTTACTCCAATGTTTTCTTTATCAACGTAAGGGAGCTGTTCGAGATACTGAACTGCCTCCATGATGTCTTTGTAATCTCTATCACCATAATTTTTAATAATTTCAAATGCAAAATCTTCCCCATATCCTGCACTACCACGAGGATTGATGTAGGCCACAATAAATCCCTTAGCTGCCAGAACCTGAAACTCGTGCATAAACGCATTACCATAGCTGGTTCTCGGTCCCCCGTGGATCTCAAGAATCAAAGGATACTGTTTGGAGGCGTCAAAATCAGGAGGTTTCATAATCCAACCCTCAATTTCCTTCCCGTCGGACGCTGTGAATGTGAACCTTTCAGGATACGAAAGAAGAACTTCCTCGATCAGATTATCATTAAAGTCTGTCACTTTCTTTTCCCAATCTCCTCTGGCGACATAAACTTCTTTGGGCATAGTTGGGTCCATCGCCACAAAGGCAAAAATTTTACCTTCCCTATCAATGGAGAAGTTATCGACAACCCTATCACCAAAAATAACACTTCTCAATTCACCCGATTCGATATTGATTTCCATAACAGTAGTATTGGGGCCTTCCGTAGTGAGGAAATAAATCTTCCTGGAATCTGGAGACCAGACAAGCCCAGGGGTCGTCTCAGAGAACCTAACATCGCTATTGACTGCATTACCCACAGATATATCCATATCACGTGTCAAATGCAGAGTCCGACCCTCATTAACGTCATAAATCCAGATACCCCAATTACTGGCAAATCCTTTTTTCATTGTTGTAGATACAAATGCGAGCTTTTGACCATCAGGAGACCAGGATAATGAATTAATGAAGGACCTCATCCTGACCACTCTCTTTGGCTTTCCACCCTTCCATGAAAGGAGGTAAATATTCCTCTCAAATGTATAATCCTGATCTTTTTCAATATTCGAAACAAATGCAATCTGCTTTCCATCTGGAGACCAGACAGCATCTTCCACATCAAAGTTACCCGAAGTAATCTGCTTCTCTCTACTTCCGGTTATCGTTGTATAAAACAGATGGAAACGTCCTGGGGGGAATAAACCCTGTCCGTTCAGTTTGTAAAACAATCTATTTACAACTTTTACATCATACTCCCTCTTCCTTTCATCTTCTTCAGGTGAAGCGATAAATAGGATCTTGTTTCCTCTTGGTGACCAGACCGGGTTTCTAACTCCATGTTTGAAGTTTGTTAATCTTTTTGCTTCTCCCCCATAAGAGGGGATAATGTAGACCTGAGGTCCTCTTTTCTGATCATCTCTATTTGAAAGGAAAAGTATATATTTCCCATCCTTAGACCATCGCGGATTAAAATCAACTCCTTTACCCGATGTAAACTGATACACCTCGTTGGTATCGAGGTCCGCCATCCATAGCTTGGAGATGTAGCCCTCTTTACCACCCTCAAGTTTGTGTGGAGAGGCCACAACAAATACAATTCTTCTTCCATCAGGTGAAATTTGGGGGTCAGATACAAATTTAAACCGATACAAATCCTCTATAGCTAACTTTTTATAGGACATAAGATCCTCCTTTCGTTTTTTTAAAACAGCAGGTTCACCTTTCCATTGAGCTTCATGTGTTCATAAGCTTTTGCAGTCGCTATTCTACCTCTCGGAGTCCTTTTTATAAAACCTTTTCGGATTAGATAGGGCTCGTAAACTTCTTCTATAGTCTCTGCATCCTCTCCCACAGATATAGACAGAGTCTTTATTCCCACAGGGCCACCGTTAAATTTATCAATGATCGTCTTCAAAATCCTCTTATCCATGTCATCCAACCCTTCTTCGTCAACCTCCAGCATATCCAGGGCATATTTAGCTATCTTCTGATTTATAGTTCCATCACCCTTAACCTCTGCAAAATCTCTAACCCTTCGTAACAATCGGTTTGCAATTCTCGGTGTTCCTCTCGATCGTTTTGCTATTTCATCGGCCCCATCTGATGTAATCTTGACCCCCAGGATCCTGGCGGATCTCTCAACAATTTCTTTAATTTCATCAAAATTGTAATAATCCAGCCTCATAGAAATGCCAAATCTCGCAAGCAAGGGGGACGTTATCATACCTGCACGAGTGGTTGCCCCAATTAGTGTAAATGGAGGGAGATTTAACTTGATAGACTGGGCAGATGGCCCTTTGTCTATCACAATATCAATTCTAAAATCTTCCATAGCAGAGTACAGATATTCCTCTACTGTCCTTGGTAGCCTGTGAATCTCATCAATGAAAAGTATATCCCCTTCATTCAAATTTGTGATTATTCCGGCGAGATCTGCTGGCCTCTCGATAATAGGTCCAGAGGTCGTCTTGATATTCACCCCCATCTCGTGGGAAAGGATATACGCAAGAGTCGTTTTTCCAAGTCCAGGAGGACCATAAAACAGCACATGGTCAAGAGCCTCTCCTCTCTTGATTGCAGCTTGCACAAAAACTTTGAGATTCTCCACAACTTTCCTCTGGCCAATGAACTCTTCAAATTTTCTTGGCCGGAGGGTTATCTCCATTTCAAGCTCTGACCTATCAATATACCCCGGGTCAGTTATCCTCATTTTATTTGAGAAAGTGCGTTTTTGATGATTTCCTCAACACTCAAATCTTTTGAAGAGGCAATGACTTTCTTGACAGCACTCTCTGCTTCACGAGGTTTAAGTCCAAGAGCCACGAGGGCCTCTACCGCCTGCTCCTCAACATTTTTCGAGACCCTCTCTTCCTCACTAATTTCTGGAATCTTCCCTTTCAGTTCGAAAATCAATCTTTCAGCCCTCTTTCTACCTACCCCCTTTATTCCTGCAAGCGCCTTTACATCCTCATTACTTATCGCAGTGAGTACTTCCTCAGCAGTCATTCCGGACAACAGTCTTATGGCAAGCGAAGGGCCAATTCCTATAAGCTTTATCAATCTCGTGAAAAGTAATCGATCTTCCTCAGATTTAAATCCATAGAAAATTAGCTCACCTTTAACTAAAGCTGGATAAATATACAATTGCTCTACTTCACCCTCCTCCTTAAGTCTTTCGAATGTGGAAAGTGGAATTGTCATTTCAAAATCAAGACTACTGTACTCATTGAAATTGACCCGTAACACGCATGAGAAAGGCTTTTTTGATATTAATCTACCTTTTATTGAATATAGCATCTTTTCTTATCTTATTAATTGCTGCCACAGCACAAGCAATAGCATCTGTGACGTGTGATGGAAAAACGACATCTAATTTTAATATCCTTTTGACCATAAATGCAACTTTTTCTTTGGATGAATGGCCATCACCGGTAATTGAAAGTTTTACCATTGTGGGTGGAAGGGTTATTATTTCTACGCTATATTTCTTGGCTGCGAGCAAACTTACGCCTTTGACAGCACCAAGTTTAATGGCTGTGTTTGCGTTCTTGTGATAAAATGTATCCTCCATTACAAAATAATCTGGCTGCCAATGATCAATCTTACTTTTGAGGGAATTAAATATATACTCCAATCTGTCTTCAAGCCTTTTTACACGTGGATGAATGACACCAAAATCGAGAAGATTATAGTGATCATCTATAATGGCATACCCGGTATTTAATAATCCCGGGTCAACCCCCATAACTCTCATCACGCAACTTTTTGCAGCACTTCATCCGGAATATCGAAATTAGCATAAACCTGCTGCACATCATCGTGTTCCTCAAGTGCACTCATAAGCTTTAGAACTTTTTCCGCATCTTTTTCACTTAGCTTTACCGTCGACTGAGGAATCATGGTTATCTCTGCCTGCGTGGGTTTTATTCCCTTCTCTTCAAATGCTTTCTTAACTGCTTCAAACTCTTTTGGATCTGTATAAACTTCGTACGTGTCATCTCCAGTTATGACATCTTCTGCACCAGCTTCTATTGCAATTTCGAAAACTGTGTCCTCATCTGCTGCGGCCTTGTCAATCACAATGAATCCCTTTTCTTTAAACTGCCATGCAACACTACCAGGACTCCCAAGATTACCACCATGCTTGGAAAATATGTGCCTTATTTCTCCTGTGGTCCTGTTTTTGTTATCCGTCAATGTAACTACAAGAATTGCGACTCCCCCCGGTCCATAACCTTCAAAAATGGCGTTCTCATATTTCACACCTTCGAGTTCACCTGTTCCTTTTTTTATTGCTCGTTCAATATTTTCCATAGGCATGTTGTAGCTCTTTGCCCTATCGATAGCAAGTCTCAATCTTGGATTGTGATCAGGATCACCCCCACCAAGTCTCGCAGCTACCATAATCTCCCTTATCAACTTTGTAAATATCTTGCCTCTCTGGGCATCAACTTTCGCTTTCTTATGTTTAATTTGAGCCCATTTTGAATGTCCAGCCATGTTTTGCTACCTCCATTTTTGGTTATTTTAATAGATTAATGAGTAAAGCACAATATTTGTTCCCATCTTAAAGGCTTCCTCCCTTTTTACAGGAGGATCATTGTGCCTTGGAGTCCACCCATCGGAAATATTCGTGTTATACGTGTAAAATAGAGCTACACGTCCCTTTATTATTATCCCGTAACCGTGGGGTGGCCCCTTGTAATGCTCGTGAATTTTTGGAAGTCCCCTGTCAAATTGATAAAAAACATGATAAATGGGATTTTTAAACGGTAATTCAACAAGTTTCTTGTCCGGAAATACCTTCTTTATTTCTCGTCTGAAGTACCTGTCCAACCCGTAGTCATCATCCACATACAGGAATCCACCATTCTCAAGATACTTCCTGAGATTCCTGGCCTCTTCCCTTGATAACTTTATATTTCCATGCCCGGTTAAATATAAGAATGGATATTTGAATAGATCTGGATCGTTAAAAGAAACGACAAACTCTCTCGGCTCAACTTTCAATCCAGTGTGAGAATTTATGTATTTTGCAAGATTTGGTAACACATCGGGATCATTGTACCAATCTCCCCCTCCGTTGTATTTCACACGTGCAAGCTTTAGATCAAAATGATTTCCACTAAAGAGGAGAAAAAAAAGTATCAATACTCTCATGATGGCATACCATTATAAGACGAAAATTACTAAATCTCAAATGAAGTGAATTTCTCGACAGGAAGTGTTCCTGATATAACTCTACATCTTAGAAAAAACTGATTTTTAAACCCATTTATTTTCAAGCATTATTAATGGTTTTGTTGCAAAAACTTAGGTACGGTTTTATAAATTATCTATGTCCTCTTTTAAAAGGTTGGAGAAAATTGTACCCTACAAAGATATTTACCACGCAACTGTAGAATTAATCGATGAAAATGCAAGATTTTTCACATGGGGACTTTTTTCTGAAAAACTCCTCGAATTCCCCCGACAAGAAGCATTAAAACAGTTAACTATCAAGGATATCCTGGAAACGCCAGAAGACTTTGATTACATCTGGAACGAAGTAAAAACAACAGGCTACTTTTTCGGATATGCGAACGTCAAGACCAAAAAGAAAAAAGTCTTTAGAGCTTACATTGCCATCTGGCGACACAACGAAGTCAAGCTGTACACGATAATGATTCTCAATGCTGATCAAATGCAATTAATCTTCAAGGAGTATAAAATTCTCTTTGACTCACTTCCCGATCCCATTTTTATTCTGGATAACAATTTCACAATCGTTAAGGCAAATCTTGCCACCTGTAAGGCGTTAAACAGAGATATTACCGAAATTGTGGGGAAAAAATGCTATGAAATAGTCCATGATGATACTAAACCACCTACAAACTGCCCACATAAAAAATTACTTGCAGATCATAAATCCCATACTGAAGCAATATCCGAAAAAAATCTTGGGGGTTTGAATATCGTCACAACTACTCCAATATTTTCAACAAATGGAAAATTAATCGGTTCAATCCATGTGACAAGAAATATTGAAGAGTTACGAAAATTACGAGAAGAGTACGAATTTTATTTCAATTATTCACCTTCTATAAACCTTATTGTCAGTTCCGACCTGAAAATTCAGGCAGTAAATATTATGACCGCACAAACCCTAAACTACAAAAAGAACGAATTAATTGGGAGGGATTTTCTCTCTGTTATTCATGAAAAAGATAGATCAATGGTTAAAGACAAAATTGAAAAGGTCCTTCAGGGAGATTTCGTTTTTCCTTTCATCACAAGATTTGTAGGTAAAAAGGGAGAAAGAATTCTTTTGCTCTCGGTTATATCTCCTCCAGGAGAAGATAATAAGAATCCACGCATTCTTATAACCGGAATGGATGTTACCCCATTGATGGATTTACAACAAAAATTGGTTTCAAGTGAAAAGAAATATGAAACAATCTTTAATAAATCGAAGGATAGCATAATAGTGCTCGATGAGCAATTCAATATCGTTGACATAAACAACGCTACAGAATTCCTATTTTTCAAAAAGAGAAATGAGATAATTGGAAAGCATATATCTTACTTTCTCGGTAAAGACTTTGAAAAAATCCTAAACGGAATAAAAAATGGTGAGGAAATCCAGGATACACCATATAAATTCCCAGGCCATGATGGGAAAAATCTGCATCTACTTGTTTCCATCAGCAAATTTAGTAGTTTTGAGGGGACGAAATACTTTGTCTATTTGAGAGATGTTTCAGACTTAATCCATTATGAAGAAAAATTGAAAGAGAATCTCTCCAAACTATCACTACTCTTTGACGAGATTGTGACAGCTATGTCAGATTTGGTAGAAACAAGAGACCCCTACACCGCAGGTCACCAGAGAAAGGTTGCAAATCTCTCCGTGTTTATCGGGAAAGAAATGGGGTTATCGGAAGATAAACTAAAGGCTCTCAAATATGCGGGTTTAACACACGATATTGGAAAAATTGCCATTCCATCTGAAATTTTGACTAAACCTTCCAGATTAACGGATCTTGAATATGAGATGATTAAAAAACATCCTGAAATTGGATACAAAATACTTAAAGATATCGATTTTCCATGGCCTGTAGCTGAAATTGTTTATGAACATCACGAGAGACTCGATGGCTCCGGATATCCCCGTGGGCTAAAGGATGGAGAGATCCTATTTGAAGCACGTATACTCGCTGTTGCAGATGTGGTCGAGGCAATGAGTTCACACAGACCTTATAGACCAGCCTTGGGTATTGAAGCTGCGTTAAAGGAGATAAAGGAAAATCGTGGAAAATTGTATGATCCTGATGTGGTAGATGCATGCCTGAGTGTTTTCAAGAAAGGAAAATGTAAATTACAGTAACTAACAGTTAGAATCCCACCAATCCACAAAACAGGTAATCCAAAAGGGAGAATTAAGACAGAGTTGCAGACGGCTGGGATTGTTTTTAAAGAATTTGAGAAAAATGGTTAGAGAGAATATTTTTTGATTTATGAATGACAATATGTGAGATGGATTACCTTTTAGTATAGGTAATAAGGTATGGGTAATAAAAAGAACCCGGGCTACGACCTACTTTCCCACACCCTCGCGGGTGCAGTATCATCGGCCCTGGCGGGCTTAACTTCCGTGTTCGGAATGGGAACGGGTGTTGCCCCGCCGGTATGGTAGCCCGGGTAAATTT
>CAYNMM010000049.1:0-3298 GCA_964398355.1 uncultured bacterium | reverse complement strand
GAGTTATAGAAATACCCACTAATTCTTTATTGTCCTGTCTGATGTATTCCGCTTGGCGTTTTTCATAAACCGCTTCAATTATCATAGCGACGGAGACAGCAGCTGTCCCTCCTGTTATGTTGAAACTTATATCTTCATCGTGGTAATTTTTCACTTTATCCAACCCATCATTCAATCTTCTGTGAACCTCCTTAAATTCGTTGAAATCGCAAGGTCCCAATGGAATAATATCAAGCTCTTTTCGGTCAATTCGGCTTTTCAAAAACGGTATAACTTTGAGAAATTCCAGGAAATTTCCAAAATAATCTTTCACCTCATTTGATAATAGGACGAAGACTTTTTCCAAATGCTCATTTTCATGTAGGACAGCTCTAAGGGCTGGAGTCCAGTTGCCTCGGAGATCCTTAAACATTTCTTCACTTGGTTTTTCGAGATTTGACAGGTTTAATGAATTTAATTTTTCTTTTAACCGTTGAATTTGATTGTCTGGATAATTGTTTTCACCCCTTTTGGGATCACTTAAGGCTATGAATAAAATTTTTCGTGGTGAAGGTTTGCCTATTTTTTCTGTTTTCTTCTGAGGTGTGACGAAAAAATTAATGTAACTCAAAGGAACAAAGATTAAGAAAAGGACAGAGTATCCAAGAATAATTAAATGGGAATCCGGTGTCGGACTTCCAGTAAATGTACCTTCTGAAACAACAAACAAAGAAAAATCTCTGATTGAATCTACTGCCCATGTAATTTGACTAATGATACTGAAGAAAGTAGCAAACTCTTTCAGAAAAGGGCCTGATGGTTGGGTAAGCAATGTTTTCAGGTATCGGCCAAGTTTTAGCCTGTATCCACCCCGGAAAGAAGTTAAATATAGAATACAGTCAGCAGCAGCTATGATGATTAGTGCAACAATATTAAATTTCTGTGGCACATGTGAACTTATAACCGGATGCAGGATGGAAATGAGGAGTATGAGATAGAAGATCATATGTTTAATCATTTATTTAAATACCCCGTATCCCTGATTTCCTTTTGCGCCTATGCCGATGTTCTGGAGTGCAAAATCGAGCCATTCCCTGGCTTTTTCGAGCAGTTTTTCATCTCTGCTTGCCAATACAAAGCGGTATGTAACACCTGTGTTGACAGTGAGATACGGCACAGGGACAGGATTATACCAGTCGGAAGGTGGTTCATTGCCTTTGCTTTCGTAATAGGGACCGTAATGCGGATTCATGATGTCAACTCTGAAAAGTCCTTCAGGCCATTCAAACGGATATGCATCCATGAAGATGACTTCGCCTCTTTGATCTTCTGTGCCAAAGACTTCAATTATTTGGTCATGCTTGTTGTATTCTTTTGCTATTTCATCGAACTCTTCTCCATAAGGTAAAATGTCCGTTCTATTGCTTAACTTCATTATTGCCGCCCGTCTTGTGATTCCCTTAAGAGCGCTTCCGGGGATGATGGGTAAGCCAGTAAGGAAGTCGAGGGTGATACCGGTTTCGTAAGGAGAAGGTTCACCGGGACCGATGATGAGGGGCTGAGCAGTTTTTAAATCAAAAACTTCAGGTTCCATTTGAAGGAGTTCTTTAAGCTGTTTTTTAATTTCATCCAGATTATCTGAAGACTTAAGTTGTCTGTAAATGTGTCCATCTGGAAGTTCGTTTTCGTCAAACTCCCAATTTTCGGTCAACCCTTTAAGCCACAATCTTTTTCTCTCGCTCAACTCGGATAATCTTATGTCAGGAGCATATTTGTAAAAGGCAAGGTTGAAATTAGAGTTTTTGGCAGGATCTCGAGGTTGCTTTCGGAAAAAATTTATTTGATAACGTTCTAACTTATCTTTTTTGTTGTTTGTTAAAGACCACACCCTTGAAATCAAACCGGAACTTCTCGGAATTGCTAATTCTGCTACCTCAATTAAAGTATTATTATGATTTCCCATTCTTATTCCTCCAGTTTAGCCTCAATTAGCCTTTTAAGCCATATTGAGTATTTGAGCGCTTCCTGAGAAAGCATGATGTAAGTTTCATGGTTCGATTTCATAATTTTGTCAAGTAAGTCTGAACCGCATGTTATACCTCCAACTCCTGTATTTTTAGAGAGATAATCGGCAATGTCGTCAATTACTTTCTTATAATCACTTTTTGAGAGGCAGAATGCGACGGTTTGACCAAGTCCTGAAGTCATGATCATGGCAGGAAGTTTGCGAATAACTGGCGAAATTTTGTCAAGTATTTTCTGACTTCTCTCAATAAAATCCCATGCATATCGAGCTCTTTTCTGCTCAAGTGATTCGAGATTAACCATTTTCGACCTCCTGACTTGACGAATTTGTTTCATTGGCAGGAGCGCCGTTCAAATCAGTAAACCTCAAATCAACAAAACCCTTGCCGACTGTCTCATCACCGCCGAGATGGAGGACTTTGGATGAGTTAAATTGATTTTTGAGCCAATTGAATGCGGTTTGTGAACCATCAACAGGATTTCCATCATCCTCAAGATATGAGAATAAATAAGTTTCAGGTGGCAAATGCTCCTCAGTCCACAGTGCGCCTCTTTCAACAACTCCGGTCGTGTACGAGATTTTGTTCCGTGACATCACCATCGTGGCAAATTTCACAAAGTATTGAAAGACATCGTCGTGGACTATGAAAAGGCGACTGGCAATTTTATAAAAATCGGAATTTTTGTCATCTATTTTGCCAACAAAACCGAGATTTTTGAGCCAATCCAATTCATTCTGACCAAGATCCGTTACTTGAAAATTCATGTCCTCAAAATAAACCCTTCCATTTATCGCATAATTTGATTTCGCTGTATCCAAAGCCTTTACTTTGTCTTTATCGTTCAAATCCAAAAGAGAATCAGGGATTTCAAACCCAATATGCGACATCTTCAGCCTTCTAAGTATCTCCGGGCAAGTAACCAGTGCATAGAGTCCCTTAAGCGAACGCACAGGATAGAAAAGCAGGCTGGCATCGCTGATAATTAGTGCGCTCCTTTTGAACTCACGACCAGACTCATAGGGTCCGAAAACTTTATCTAACTTTTCGTAAAGGCGCTTAAATTTTTTAACTTCCTCTTTCTTTTCTCTCTCCACTTTCTGAACAAATTCTCGAGCTTGATAAACCTTCATATTGCCAGAATCGAGTTCCTCAGCTTTTCGTTTTAATTCCTCATCGCCATGTTGTTTTACAAAATTTATTAACTCATTAGCTAACTCCTTATCTTCGACTGGTTGAGTCTCAAGATACCCCCTGATTGCTCCCTTCAAGCTTGAACCCTGAATGAACGGGAA
>CAYNMM010000048.1:0-15807 GCA_964398355.1 uncultured bacterium | reverse complement strand
TAATCATAATCAGGAATTTTTCTCCCTTTAAATAATTGTCAAGGCTATCGGCATACTTAATGAATTTATCCACATCTTTTTTCTTGATCTGGGTTTTACATTCACCGATAATGTATATTTCTTTTCCATTAGTACGGCCTTTACCAAGTATATTAACTTCTATGTACTTGTTTCGTCCAACCTTGATATAATCTCTTCTCAATGGTTGAATTAGATCGATGGAAAATTTTTCCTTCAAAATCTCTGGTAGACCGCGGTAGGCTCTGTCTTCCAGAAGATACCCAATTGAGTGTGAAAGTCCACCGAGCTGTTCACGGTTTTTTCTATGTTCTGCAGCAAGTTTGGCGAGTTCCTTTTCAGTTTTTTTCTGGGCTTCAGCAAGTTCCTGCATTTTTTGTGCGAGGTTGTCTACTCTTTGTTCAGTTTTTTTCTGGGCTTCAGCAAGTTCTCTTATCGCTTGCCAGACGCGATCAAAGTTTTCCTGAGATTGTTTTACAAACTCCTGGAACTCTTTGCGGGTAACCGTTTCCCCAATAATCCTCTCCACTTCCTCAAGGAAAGAAATAAGTACTTCCTTGAGGTCCGGATCCTTTACTCTCTCAAGTTTACGTATAATCTGTGTTCTGATCATTCCAAGCCTAATTTTAATGTTTTTCTTTTATCTGTCAATACAGGTAAAACGTTTAATTCGATCAGAAAATAACTCAAAAGATTATTTAACTTTTAATTGCAGTTTATCCTCGGGTACAAACGACACTTTAACCATACAAATGTACAAGTTTGACACTTTTGGAATGGGGTTTTATCTTTGATGAACTATGAAAAAGTTGGTATTATTTTTAAGCATATTATTGGTCAATTCGTGTATATCGAGACAAGCTGTCTCGCCCGTTATTAGTGGAAATCTGTCGAGAGATATTGCCCGTATTTTGCGAGATACTGTTCTGAGGACGGCTACTGTTAGTATAAAAGTTGTTGATCTTAATTCGAACGAGGTTGTATATCAGAAAAATCCTGAAACATTACTGCTTCCTGCTTCGAACGGAAAGATTTTTACAGCTGTCACTGCTCTTTACTATCTTGGCCCCTGGTTTAAAACCCATACAGATTTTTTTAAGGACTCAGTGGGAAATCTCTATATAAAGGGCTATGGAGATATGGGTTTTTCCTACAAGGACATGCTTTTTGCTGCAGATAGAATAAGGAATAAGTTAAAAAAGCCACCGCAGTGCGTTTACGTTGATGCATCTTTTTTCGATACTCTCGAGATAGGACAGGGATGGATGTGGGATGATTTACAATACTACTACTCATCAAGGATCTCTGCACTTGGAGTGGACGAAAATGTTGTAACTATATATGTAAAACCAGGAAAAGCCTATGGACTTAGGCCAGAAGTTACAACCTTCCCCCCTTCTAACTTTTTTTCCATAGAAAACAACGCTATTACTGTAGGTAAAGATGATTCTTTACGGTTATATGTTAATGTGAAGACTATTCACGATACAGTAAAAATTTTCGTGGACGGTCAGATACCTCTGAATTCACAGACTAAAAGATTTTTTAGAAGTTATGATATGCCCGAGATATTTTTTGGGTATCATATGGGAGAATTACTTACAGGTGGACAATTTCATGGATGTGTGAGAGAAACTACTTTTACTCCAGACTCTACGCTTGATACATTGCTAATAATGCCTTCAGCCCCACTCTCAGAACTTATTAGACAAATGATGAAATGGAGTTCCAACTATAAAGCCGAGTGCATATTAAAACTTACTTCAGCAGTGGTTGATAGTCCTCCCGGTAGTGCACAGAAGGGCTTAAAACTTGTTAAACATGTTCTTTCTGAAGCAGGTGTTGACACAACAAGGTTCAGATTAGTTGACGGCTCTGGACTATCTCGTTATGACCTTGTTTCTGCCGATATCATTACAAAGCTTCTTGTTCTTGCCTATCACAAGTTTTCTTTTGCGCCCGAATTTATAGCTTCTCTGCCTATTGGAGGTAAAGATGGAACATTAAGGAAAAGATTTATCAACGATTCCGTCTTTGTTCGGGCAAAAACAGGCACTATGACCTCAGTTTCATCACTTTCGGGTTATTTAAAAACAGATTCAAACCATATACTGGCTTTTTCTATCATCATAAACAACTTTATTGGTAGCGTTAAACTTGCAAAGCATATAGAGGATTTAATCGTTGAAAGGTTGAAACGGTTATGACTGTTTTAAATGGATTAGATATCTTACTGGAGACTCTACCCGATTTTTTAAGGAAGAGTAGAGTAGCCGTTTTTACCAATAGAAGTGGGATTACCAGAGACTACCGACCGAATTATGTCGCTTTAAAAGATAAGGGGGTCACAATCGAGTTTATTTTAACACCAGAGCATGGTTTGTTTGGGGCTTTTCAGGCTGGAGAAAAGGTAAAAGAGAATTACGAACCTTTGACCGGCATTCCATTGATCCCGACTTATGGGAAAAAAGAAAATCTTAGGATTATCCACGAGGTGGATACCATAATTTTTGATGTTCAGGATGTTGGATTAAGATTCTATACGTATTTGAGTTCGTTGAAACAACTTATGGAAGAAATAAATGGGCAAAAACTTATTGTTCTTGACAGAATAAACCCTCTCGGCAGAAAGGTTGAAGGTGGTATCATTAAAGATGGATTTTCTTCCTTTGTTGGGGCAATAAACGTACCTGTTAGACATGGAATGACACTCGGCGAACTTGCAATTTTTATCAAGGAAACAGCTTCACTTGACGTTGATCTGGAGATAATTAGAGTCCAAGGTTGGAATGGTGAAGACATCTCAAAAATTAAAGATTATCCATTTGTCCCACCTTCACCAGCAATTAACACCCCTCAAACTATTTTCTACTATATGCTGACAGTTTTTTTTGAAGGCTCCAACGTTTCAGAGGGACGGGGTACATATAATCCATTCAAAATCTTCGGTGCACCATTCTTCGACCTGAGAGACCATTTGAATCTCGAAGCTATTTATGAAGGAGAGTACCGCTTCCTTCCTCTTGAATTTATTCCACTTTCCTCAAAACACAAAGGTGAAATATGTAAAGGATTTGAAATCATTCCATTAAAACCTCTCGGGGCCTTTTCTATATTTGATGGCATCATTCTCTTTAGCTCTATTCATGAACTTTACAGAGAAGATTTTGAATTCGTTAGATATGGCAAAAGATTTTTTATAGACCTTCTCTCAGGGAGTTCTGACCTCAGGGAAGAGAATGACGAGTTGATAGATAGGTGGTTAATTGAAGCAAAAGAATTTGAAGAAAAACGAAAGAAATTCTTACTTTATTGATATTATGTGCAAATAAGATCTCGCCCCTCATATATCGACGTGTACTAAGAATGTATTTGTTGAAGAAATTTTCCCCACAAATCCTGTTAACTTCTTCTTTACTTGCAAAAGCTAATTTTTGTTAAAACTAACCCTTCTTTTCCCTCAGTTTTTTGAAAAACTCCTTCATCATTCGTTTAACAAGGTCTTCATAGGGTCCTTTTCTCACCATAACTCTATGGTTTAATCTTGGATCTTGTGGAATCTGGTAAAGGGAAACAGCACCACCGAATTTTGGATCTTCAATGGCATATACAATTTCTCTTATTCTGGCAAGTACTATAGCACCTGAACACATAATACAGGGCTCAACTGTCACATAAATGGATGCTTCATTCAGTCTCCAGTTTTTCAAATAGGCAGCCGCAGCAGTTATTGCAATGATCTCAGCATGTGCTGTTGGATCACGTAATCTCTCAGTCTGATTATGGCCACGACCAATGACTTTTCCGTTGTGTACTACAACGGCTCCGATAGGTACCTCACCCTCTTCAAATGCCTTCTGTGCTTCCTTGATTGCCTCAAGCATAAAAAATTTGTCCGTATCCATATCAAAACATGTGTCCTATCCCAAGATAAATACGACCCTTATCGTTGGGAGAACGATGATTTAATTTTATTCCCCAATCCAATCTAATAGGGCCAATGAGTGTGAAGTATCTTATTCCAATTCCTGTCGATACGTATAGAGAGGTGGATATCTCTTTTCTCAAAGCAAACAAATTTCCTGCATCAAGGAAAATTACACCTCCCCACTTTTTACTGAATCTTGGTCTGTATTCAAAATTAAAATTAAAAAGATAAAAACCGTAGTGAATTCCCGTACTGTAATCATAAAGGGGACCTATTGAATACCTGTCAAATCCTCTGAGACTTCCGTCACCACCGAGGTGAAATGATTCAAGAAAAGGTGGTGTCTTTGTTTTGCCAAAGGGGGTAATAGCGCCCATTCTGATTCTCCAGGCAAATGTGGTTTTTTTATAGCTTCTGTATTCAGAAAAATCCAGAATACCCCTTCTGAAGTCATAATCTCCATCGAGTATCCATCCGGCTTGCTCCAGTCTCACGACCATAAATATTCCTCTTCTGGGATCAAAGATATTATCTCTCGTATCCCACAGTGGCAGAAGAGCCAAAGAATTTATAACTCCCTGGCCCTCAAGTGGGCGAAGATAATTCTTTTTCCATGTAAGTGCGCCCTGAATTCGAAACTTTGAAGAAATGTACTTACTCAGTTTGAATTCTGTTGAGATGTAATCTTGCTCATCTCGAATATCTTTATAATAAGTTAGTTTCAATCTTGCCTCTATGTTGAAATTAAGGAAATAAGGCTCTCCATAGGTTAAATCCAGTCTTTTTCTGATGATCCTTTCAATATCTGATATTATATCCACACGAACTTCTCCATATTGAGCGTTGTTAAACAGATTTTTATGCCCAATAGCGAATTTCGCTTGAAGGTCAAAGGGAGAGTGATAACCGCCACCGATTTCAATGTATCCTGGCTTCATCTCGGTCACAATGAATATTAGAGCAATTGTGTCTCCTGCACTGTTTAAAGTCTTTATTGATGTCTGGACACTCTGAAATAATCCTGTCATATATATTCTTCTCTGCGATTCAACCACCTTTGAAATTCTATAAATGTCACCTGGCTTAATTACGATCTCACGCCTTATAATGGCACTACGGACCTTGCGGTTTCCTCTGATTTCAACCCGTCCAACATATACAGTTGGTCCCTCATTAATTTTGTAAATGACCACAACAGTATCTTTCCCATTAATTTCTCTTGTGAATTTCACAAATGGTTTTCCATTGTCCTCGTAAAATCTTATCAAATTGCTCTCTCCTGTCCCCAGTTTGTCTTCATCATAAAAAGCAGGTACAGGGTAATCAAAGACTTTTCTTAATTTTTGCGGTTGAAAAGATAGAGAACCAGCAAATACAATTTTTTTGACGACTATTCTTGGTCCTTCATAAATTTTGAGGTAAATATTCGCCCCTTTCTTTGTAATTACCACAGTGTCTTTTATAACCTTAAAATGGTTGAATCCCTTTGAATAATAAAATTTTTTAAGGCGAACTCTTGCTGCAAGCAGACGGGCATGAGAGTATATATCCCCCTTCTTCAATTTTAAAACGCTTCTCAACTGTTTATCCGAAAAATTTCTGTTGCCATCAATTTCAACTTTATGGATTCTCACAAAAGACATTATTAGTGCCAGGATAAGCCCTAAGGTCATAACTCTATAGTATCAAGTATTGATAACCTGAAAGAAAAGGTCATTTGTAAAAATTTATTGTGGACTTAGGGATCATCATCTTTTTTATCTCTTTTGAATTGAGCAGTCGTGCATCAGGAAGTACTGAGGAAGGCATTATCAGAATGCTGTCTACCACAGGACCGGGAGAATCATCAGACATGAGTCTATACCCAAGACCAAGAGCTTCCGTATTCCCGTGACAGTCAAAACATGCTCTACCCTCTTTCATTATAGTATGTGGAACATAGGGTATAGATCCCCAAACTTTGCCGTCTCCCCTTACCGGTATCTTACTGTCCATGATGACATAACCCTCGCTATCCACATAACTTACATAAAACTGATACATCGGACGAATTGCATCGTATTTACCATCAGAACCAATTCCAATTGGGACAAACTCCCACCTTCTCGTCGTCCATCCTGAAAACCAGATACCCAATTTTTCCTTCCCATCAATGAAATCCTTCATCTCTGGTTTTGCCCATTTCTTGAAAGGTTTCCCGAGTTGATCTCTTAAAAATTTTGTTACAATTGGATCTGCCTGAAGGATAAATTTCCTCCATGGGTAATAATTTTTAATGTCTATTCGTGAAACATGAAAACCATAATCACCATAGGCCCATGATGCATGGCAGAGTGAGCAGGAAACCCGTTTGTGGATCCTGTCATGTCCATTAATATCAGGGCTGAAAATAGAAATCTTATAAACTTTTCCATTCTGCGAGACGTATCGGTATTTTTTAGCATACCTTTCTACAAATTTGAGATCTGGTTTGCTGCTAAAGCCACCATGGCAGGATTCACATCGAACTCTTACAGCCTTATTTTCTACACTATAGGGGGTGCCATCCCCCATTAGATCATCCTCCCTATGGCAGTCAATACACTGTAATCCAATCCTTTTATGTAAATCCTGCCTTAGATGATGGAAATCTATTCCATAAACAGGCATTCTTTCTCCTGTAAAAATCCTGCTTATTATAGCTTTTCCAGCACTATCAATTGAAACTGGTGATCTGTAATCCTGATTGTAATCATGCTCAAAAAGGCCATAATAGTCAGCTCCAACACGGTTTCCATTGTGGCAATGAAGACACTGTAAATCTGGGATTTTTTTTACAAATCTATGATACGCAGGGTACCCGACCTTGTTCTGAACACTTTTATCTCCTCCTCGGTATTTCCCGTCATTTTCATAAACTACATGACATGCAGCACATCCAGATGCCCTATAAAATCCTGGGGCGTGAATCCCTTCAACGTTTATATGACATCTGAGACATTTTCTCCTCAAAAGGTCGTCCACAATTTCTTCTGGAGATTCAGGATGAGATGGAGACGGTGGAATTTGCGAAAAAAAATTCGTTGAGATTGTTGCATAATGGTCATAAGGTGAGCTCTGTGCACCAAATAGAAATCTCGTTATATTGATTTCTCCCGCTGCTGTTGAATGAAGTGAATTTTTTAAATTCTTGATTTCCTTTTCGTGACACCTACCGCATTTTTCCTCCAAATATGCAGGGTCTGAAGGATTCCTGATCACACCCAGATGTGCTTCGGGCAATTTGTTTGAGGTTGAATCGCCTCCATGACAGCTTACACAGGAAAATGGATGGGAGGGGCTTATTTCTTCAATGCCTTTATGACACGTTAAGCAGGCTGAGAGCAAAAAGAGTAGAAATAACTTCATCTTTCTTCGTTTCTGTAAGCCTCAGCGAGAAGTTCAACAACGTGGTAAACCCTTTTCCCGGTTCCATAAGTAAGTTGTATTTGACAGCCAGGATTAGCTGTAACAACATAATCTGCCCCGGTTCCATCAATATCATCCAATTTCATCTTTAGAATTTTCATTGAGATGTCCCTATGGATGATATTGTAAACGCCCGCACTCCCGCAGCAAGCGTCAGGATGCTTCATTTCCCTCAACTCAAGACCCGGAATCGACTTCAAAATTTCCCTTGGCTGAGACCTTATTCCCTGAGCGTGTGCAAGATGGCACGGGTCCTGATAGGTTATTTTCATGTTTACCCATCCTTTTGGTTTCCTGAATCCGTTCTCCGCAAGAAATTCGTTAATATCCTTAATTCTCCTTCGCCACTCTCTTGTCTCTTCTTCTCCAAATAACCTGTTGTATTCCTTCAGGAAAGCTCCGCATCCGGCAGCATTGACAATTATTGGAATGTTTTCTTTAAATGTCTCCATGTTTTTCCTGGCCACTACCTTTGCATATTCGGGATCCCCACCATGCATGTGAACGGCTCCACAGCAGGTTTGACCTGATGGGACGAGAACCTCATAACCATTGTATCTCAAAACGTCTATCGTATCCCGATTAATCTCCGGGAAAAATGCGTCCTGAACACACCCCGCAAAAAAGTAAACTCTTCCCCTCTTTTCTCCTATTGCCTCATAGACAGTATCATCTTTGAAATAACTGTACTTAGATGGGGAAGGAAGAGGCGGCAACATTTTTTCAAGTTCCTTTAATTTTCCTGGCAAAATTTTCCTCATAAGTTTGTTGATCTTCAATTTCTGATAGAGAAAAAGGAAAAAAGTGATCGTTCTCATAAATTTCCTCGAGGGTATAATATATCTCATCGTGAATTTGAGAAGCAGTTTTTTGATTAGCCCTGGAGGATTTTGCATAAAAAGGTATGCCTTAGCCTCTTCAATAATCAAACCGTACTCCACACCAGAAGGACAGGCTGTCTGACACGCTCTACAGTCAAGACACCTATCGATATGCTCGGCAAACTCTTCATTTAAAACGAGTCTACCATCATTTAATGCCTTTACAAGTGTTATTCTACCACGTGGTGAGTCGGTTTCATACCCAAAAATCTTATAGGTAGGACATACTGATAAACACATCCCACAGTGAACACATTGACTCAACTTGTGTTCCAAACCTTCGATCAGCATTGAGTGAATTTTAATTCAGTGGTGCTGAAATGTCTAAAATCAACATGACTTTTACCCTTCCTGAAATTTGCAGCCCAGGCCCCGAAGTGTCTGAATCGCTTTTGAAATATATTTATTCTTAATTAATACATGGTCCGTTGAATAAGATGAAATAACGAAGATAGGAATACCAGTCTGCGCCAGAGCTGCTGAGATTGCTGAAAGAAAACCAACCGTTTCAAAAGGTAGATTCATTCTAAAAGTTAAAATCCTCCATCTTTTTTCAACTGAATCGACTTCGATAAACTCTAAATCATTCTCCTCAAGGATAAAAGTCCACTCAGCACCGTCGTATATCAAAGCAAATGGTATAAATTGTAGATCTCCGGTAAATTCCTTAGCCCTTGCTATAGCGTACATTCCATCACGTATCACTATTTTACAATCATCAAAAATCATATCTAAATTTTCATGCAAGCCATGAGTTATTTCTAACATAATTGCAAAACCAAAGATACTGGTTAATACTAAAAAGTCATGGTTACACTACTCATTTTGATCACACTCCCTATAAGGTTTGTACTTCCTCCAGGAGGAAGTTATGTGATTGATCTCAAAAACAAGGAAGAAGTTATAAACACAATTCCTGTAGAACTTCCCCAGAATCTGGTTTCGAAGATCCCAGATACCCTGAGATGGCGTCTGAAATGGGTTATTGAAGAGGCTTCAAAAACACCACTGGAAAATGTGGAAGGTTTCAAATTCATCGATCACAACAAAGATGGCATTCCAGATATTGTGGTTAGAAAAGAAAACTCCGTTGTAGGTTACCTTGGACCTGATTTTTCCACAGAATTCCCACCAGCTGATTCCACTGATTTTGGACGAAAAACGGTTATCGACTTTGACAATGACGGCTTTAAGGAAATAGTTTATTTGAAAAAGGGCCGCATTGTGTTCAATCGACTGAGAAATGGTACAATAATTCCACAGATAAACTACAAGAAAGTGTTTGACTTTGAGCTTCCTGTTTCATCCTGTCCGATGGTTTTAACACCTGAAAAAATCCTTGTCGCAAACCTGGACGGAGTTTTCCTCCTCGAAAAAAAGAATGGGGCATGGCAAAAGAAAAAAATATCGGATATCCCGTTCCTCCACGTCCAAAGAATAAATGGAGATCCCCGTCTTGTTTCGTCTCGTGGCGAAATCTATGAATTTACAGGCGTGAAGCTAAAGGTGGTTGGAAAATCTGGTGTGAAAAATGGAGTTTATTTCAATGGACACTGGACCTCACCTGAACTTCTACCTGTTAAGACCGGGAATATCTCCTCTATTATTGCGTCAGACATAAATAATGACGGTAAAGACGATATTATCGTTGGAACACCTGACGGTTTTTTGAAAATATACTTATCTCCAACATACAAAGCAGATACAAGCTGCATAATCAAAGTAAAAGAGTGGCCTCAATTTGATATTTTTGATGTTAATAATGATGGCTTGAAAGATCTCGTAATTGGTGATGTTGATGGAAATATCAGTTATTTTAAAAATACAGGTACGAGGTCATCCCCATTCTTCGTCGAGACAGAAAGCTGGAGTTTTCAGAAATCATACTCTATCAAGACACCATCTCAGTATTACAGTAAATATTTTCCACCAGAGGAAAATTTTCAAATCTCAGAGAGATGGATCATTGATTCAATTATAAGTTTTCTGCGTCATGTGACTTCTCCATACTTCGACGAAGTGGTTTTTTGTGTAGCTCATACACCACCGGGTGTCCTTCGTGCCATGACAAAGATGAGGGAGCTTGATATCTTTGCTCAGAGTGCAAAGGACGTCTATGAAATAGCCGATTCGCTACCGTATGTCACCATAAAAGAGCTGCCTAATGGTCTGACAACTCTTGTTTACGACAGCACTTATGAGCTTCCCCCGGACTACTATTACAACTTTGTCGTTCACCCCAGAATCCTCTTTGAAATTCCAGCAAAAATTGATGCATCGTATTGGGATAAACCACCCGAGTACTATGGAGAATCTGAGGATGAATGGCTCACCAAAAATGTCGAGATTTACTCTAAGAACGGTAAGTTCTGGAGAAATTATTTCCTGAAAATAAAAAAGATACGTGAAAAAATGGAAAACGCCCATACGGAGAGAGAAGCTGTCCTCACTCTCCACAAATGGCTTTCATGGTCTTATAAGGGCAACTTCATGCGATTTGGGTACAAAACCCAGGATCTCCAGCCACTCGTAATCTTCAAGAAACGTTATGGATCTTGTGGAGAGCAATCAATTCTTCTTGCTGCATTCGCGAGGACTTTTCTCATCCCGATTTACGTGGTAATGGATCGTGGAGAAGATCACCAGTGGAACGAATTCTGGGAGAAAGGGAAATGGCATCACTGGGATCTTAATTTCAAGGCTGAAAAAGCTATTGATCACCCAATGACATCAGCTGAAGGAATGGGAGCACCAGGACACAAGAAAACGGTTTCAGCCGTTATTGCATGGCATCCCGATGATACGTTCCATCCTGTTTCGTGGAGATACACTGGAACTGCTCATGTAACATTTAAAGTCGTGGATTCTGCTGGTAGACCTATTGAAAATGCACTCGTAGTCGTTAGAAGCCACTGGAATAATCGAAATTCTATCTCCATCTGGGGATACACAAACTGCCTTGGTAACGTCAGTTTCGATCTCGGGTATGAACCTCTTGGATACACACTTGATGTACTGTCAATTGCTGGTATGGGTGGAATTAATAATTTCTTTGTGGAAGAAGGCGATACATATCATTTTACTGTTAGAATGCCAGATCTGTTGCCGTATAAACATAGATACGTAGAGGCTACTTCCTCTATACTTGCGATAAGAAACTTCGTAACGGGCAACCCTTACAGGATTAGAAGTAAATTTCTCAGAGACTCAATCGGTTACCGAGGAGCTGGCAAAACTTTATACTATTTTAAGACAGGTCGCACTCTCATATTGAGAAATACTGGTGGACATCTTGTCTTTAAAAACCCATCCTGTCTAAATTACAGGATTATCGATGCAAGAATACCAACAAATCCTGTTCTCTTGTTGAAATCGGATGAAAAATCTATATCCCCGGGGGATAGGATCAGGTTTGAGTTTAAAATTTTCCCACTGACATATTTCAGAAAGTTTGATCTACATTTTGGGGAAAAAATATTTGAATTTGAACCGATTCATGAGAGTAAAAACAAATATGACCTCGAATTTACTGTAAATACTATTTATCCGGGAACTTATAAAGTTTATGTTACTGGAACTGGCAACGATGGACGAGTGATTTCAAGCAATAAAGTAAGTATAACCCTAAAACCTGTGAAGGTATATCATGGGCTTGTCTATCAAGACGAATGCACAAGCTCACACCCCTCTGGAAGTTATGTCTTTGGTCCAATTTTCATAAGAGATAGCATTCCGTTCATATATTTCAAAGTCACTTCAAACGCTGAGGGCGCTGATATCGACATATTCCTCTTTAGGGATAAGAATGGGAATGGGAAAGTAGATAATATGAAAGAACTGGTAAAAAAGTCCACGACGCCACTTGCTACAGAGAAAATCTTCGTTGCGTCGCCAGAAAAGGGTGAATATTGGCTTTACGTCCAGGGGTGCACGATCCCTCAACCACCCGCAAAATTCAAACTCATTACTTCTTTCTTTCTTAATAAAAATGGAGTTGTAATATTCCCGGGTCAGTGAATGGTGGAGTTTTGCATAAATGGATTGAATAAATTAGAAATTGTTGAATATTTTTGATGGGTGGTTTTAAAATTGGTTAAAAGGAGGTAGAATATGCTAACACCATTCAAGAACGAACCATTCACAGACTTTTCAAAAGAAGAAAATCGTAAAAAAATGCTCCAGGCCATAGAAAAGGTCCAGAATGAGCTTGGTAGAGAATATCCACTTATAATCGACGGTGAAGAAGTCTATACCAATGAGAAGTTCAAATCTATTAATCCATCTAACAAGGACGAGGTGGTTGGAATATTCCAGAAAGCTTCAAATGCTGAGGCAGAGAAGGCGCTACTCGCTGCAAATAAGGCCTTCGAATATTGGAGGTTTGTCCCGCCTGAAGAAAGAGCAATGATACTTATTCGCGCAGCAGCAATTGCGAAAAAAAGAAAACTCGAGCTTGCTGCATGGCAGGTGTTCGAAGTTGGTAAAAACTGGGCCGAGGCTGATGCAGATGTCGCAGAAGCCATCGATTACCTTGAATTTTACGCCCGCGAAATGATTAGATATGCTCAACCACAACCTCTGACTGCGATTCCGACAGAATTTAACGAATATTTTTATATTCCGCTTGGAACAGTAGTCGTTATTCCTCCCTGGAATTTCCCGCTTGCCATTCTCCTTGGAATGACAACAGCCGCATTAGTCACAGGAAATACAGTAGTGTTGAAACCCTCAAGTGACGCTGCCGCCGTAGGTTATCATTTTGTGAAACTTATGGAAGAAGCTGGATTACCAAAAGGTGTTCTCAACTTTGTGACGGGTCCAGGTAGTACAGTTGGAGATTTCCTCGTACAGCACCCCAAAACAAGAATGATCGCTTTCACTGGCTCAAAGGATGTAGGATTGAGGATCAACGAATTGGCTGCAAAAACACAACCAGGACAAATATGGATTAAGAGAGTCATCGCTGAAATGGGTGGGAAGGACGCAATCATTGTCGATGATGAATATCCAGATCTTGAAGACGCAGCTAATGCCGTTATTGCATCTGCTTACGGCTTTCAAGGCCAGAAATGCTCGGCTCTCTCAAGACTCATAGTGGTTGAAAGTATCTATGATAAATTTGTCGAAATGGTCGTTGAAAAAGCTAAAAAGATTGAAATTGGACCTGCAAAAGACAATTTCTTTATGGGCCCGGTAATTAATCAGACTGCCGAAATGAAAATTCTCGCATACATTGATATTGGAAAAGAAGAAGGCAAGCTTATCCTCGGAGGAGAAAAGGCACCTGGTAACGGTTTTTATATCAAACCAACTATCTTTAAAGATGTTCCACCTGATGCAAGGATCGCACAGGAAGAAATTTTTGGCCCTGTTCTTTCAATAATTAAAGCGAAAGATTTTGATCATGCTCTTGAAATCGCTAATAATACTGTTTACGGATTGACCGGATCTGTCTTTACATTGAATAGAGATAAAATCCATAAAGCGAAAAAGCTCTTCCATGTTGGTAATCTTTACATTAATAGGAAATGTACAGGTGCACTTGTCGACGTACATCCATTTGGTGGGTTCAATATGTCCGGTACAGATTCCAAAGCAGGTGGAAGAGATTATCTTTTATTGTTCATGCAGGCAAAAAGTGTCTCCGAAAAATTTGCATGATTTTGCAATGTGAGGTTTGAGTTTAAAAAAAATTATGTGATTATAATGAGACATGTGATTTGTGGATATTTGTGAATGTTGTAAGAAATGATACGACGCGTGAGGTTGTTCGAAAAAATGTTTCGGGGAAAAGGAAGAATGTAATTTTTAACATCCTCCCCCACAGTGCATTTGGCATTATGGGGGAGGATTCTTCTCAAATCTCTTTCCCCTCAGTGCTTTGATTTGTGGAGGAAGACCGAGGGAGGGGCAGAAAAAGCAGATTTGATAGGGAAAACAAAGAATACTCTTGTCGCTCTCCCCTTAATCCTAAAATTACCTATGTTTTTCAGGACGTTACCAATGTTTTTCAGAATGATGTATAAATGTTCAATTCTTGTATATTTCCACACTTTGAATGAAGTGAACAAAATAACTTCCTTCCCCACAAATCAAAGCTTTGCTTCGTGGGGAAGGATAAAGGATGAGGCAGACTCTCGACTTTTCCTTTACCCACTCCCGCAGTGCAGAAGAGAAAAAGGAAAAATTGCGAATGATGTCTCACACGAAGTAGATGAGAGGAATAACGGATATTACGCTTACCTTGAGTGCAACTCATCTTCGCCTTGTCCATAAGTTCTGTATGACCTTGCATTCTGAGGGCAAAAATTTGTGTAACATCTTTTTTCTTTTTAATATATAGCTGTTTTGAAGTTCTTTTTAAAATTTTCATGGATAATGTCAGCCTCTTAATTTTTTATTTTCTTGTTCTAACATTTGTTTTTCACCCCATAATGTTAGCTCATTAATCCCTTCCCACAAGCGATAGGGGAAGTTGGATATAATCCATCCCCACTTCGTCGATGGAAGAGCTGGAAGTACATCTTCTCACAGGCAGAGGTGGAAATAAAGAGATTTTTTTCACAAAGTAAAAGAGGGAGATAGTTACTGGTAAAATTTTTTTGAATACCCTATATGCAGGGTTGACAGCATTATTTTTGCCAATAGTGAGTTCTTGTAGATACTGTAAGAAATGGTATGAGTGAGATTGGATAAATAAGGGAATCTGTGGCAGATTAGGGTAGAAGCCGGGAAAACGATGAATTAGCTGGATGTTTTGTCACCTAAATATTTGTGTAGATGTTGTGACATGATGTGAATAGGGGTGGGGGCCCCACGCGAAGCGTGGGGCCCCCACCCCTTAAAAAGATAGTTCACGATATACTATGCATTGATAACCAGATACATATCTGCACATCATGATCGGTGGTGGTATCTTGTTAGTGAGTTTTGACTGATAGGCTCTGTTTAGGATTGATCACAGTTCTCTCCCTCGAAGAGGGGACAGTTATTCAAGAATTTGGGTGTAGGAAGTTTCAAAATTTTACAATATCCAATTTGATCATTTACATTTTCAAAATTACGGCATCTTATACATAATTTTATGCAGATATTTTTTTCCATGATAAACCTCCTATTTAAACCTTGTTTCCGAGACAGGGGACTAAGGTTTTTCTCATCATTTTTACAACCTCTGTATATTTTTCAAACGCAGGATATTTTGATCTATGCATCGTTTTGAAAGATGCATCAATCAGGATTTTTATACATTTTGTTTTGAATTTTTCGTCTAAGTTAACTGGTGTGAGAAACGTTAGGTTTAGACGAGGTTGAGTAGATACTGTATGTAGCGGTTTTTCCAGGACTTAGAGATAATCCACTTCAGAGAGGTAGAAATTTTCTTTTGAAACCTGTAAAATTGAATCAAGTTAAGTTAAATATAATATGCGCACTCATCCTACCTACGAGGGATGGAAACCTCGTACTTGTCATTATGACATGATGACCGTTAACTAGCACTCATCCTACCTACGAGGGATGGAAACTGTAAAT
>CAYNMM010000047.1:0-94563 GCA_964398355.1 uncultured bacterium | reverse complement strand
CACACCAGCACACAGAACGGGCAATTTTGCCGAACTCGTGTGCAGCAATTCCTTGAAATCAAAGGACATTTACAACGCTCATGGACTCCTGAAAGCAGAATTGAAAAGGCTCGACTCACTGATAATGAAAGCCGCAGAATTTGCAGAACTCCCGGGTGGTAAAGCCCTTGTGGTTGATCGAGAAAAATTCTCCGGCTTCATAACAGAAACCTTGGAAAGTTTCAAAAACATTGAAATTGTGAGAGAAGAGGTCCAGGAAATTCCAGAGGATGAAATCGTTATTGTCGCTTCACGGCCACTCACCTCAGACCCACTTGCAAAGTCCCTACAGGAAATCCTTGGGGTGGAGTATTTATCATTCTTTGATGCCCTTTCCCCCATCGTTGATGCAGAGAGCTTGAATTTTGAGAAGCTCTATTACAAAGATAGACATGGATGGGATGACTCCTCCTACCTGAATGTCCCTATGAATGAGGAGGAGTACTACAGATTTTACGAGGCACTGATAAACGCTGAGGTTTACATGGGGCACGATTTTGAAAAAGGTGAAAAGGCAAAATATTTTGAGGGCTGCTTACCAATTGAAGAGATGGCTCGAAGGGGACCAGAAACTCTCAGGTACGGTCCACTGCGTGGCTCAGGTTTGCCAGACCCGCGAACGGGCAAGGAGCCCTTCGCCGTTGTCCAGCTACGACCAGAAAACGCGGAAAAAACGGCCTTCTCCCTCGTAGGTTTTCAAACGCAGCTCAAAATACCAGAACAGAGGAGGGTTTTCAGGATGATACCCGGCCTTGAAAATGCAAAATTTCTAAGATACGGCGCTGTGCACAGAAACACTTTCATTAAAGCCCCCGCTGTCATGCTTCCAACCCTGCAGACAAAAGTGAAAGAAAATCTCTTCATTGCAGGTCAGCTTGTCGGTACAGAAGGATATGTCGAGGCCGCAATGGGTGGACTTGTGGCCGGTATAAATGCCTTCCTACTGCTTTCGGGCCACGAACCCGTCAAATTTCCAATACACACCATGATCGGTGCCCTTCTCGATTACATTGCCAATTCGGATCCAAAACATTTCCAGCCTATGAATGCAAATATCGGTCTCTTCAAAGAAATTCCCCCGAAAATCAAAAAGAAAAATCGTAGAGAATTCATTGTTAAAAGAGCTCAGGAGACTCTTGAAGAATGGATAAAACAATCGAAGATTTTCTAACATATTTATCATCAGTAAAAAATCTCTCTCGCAACACTATAGATGCATACAAACGCGATCTCCTTGCACTCTTTGAATATATGAAAGATGAATTCAACAAGACTGACCCCCTACAATTTACAAGGCCTGAGCTAAAATCATATCTCCGCAACCTATTCACACATGGATACTCCAGAAGAAGTGTAAGAAGAAAACATTCGGCAATTAGAAGATTCTTTAACTATTTGCAGTCCCGTGGACTCATCAAATCTAATCCAGCAACTGGTATTCTCAGCATTAAACTTGATAAACCTCTACCTGATGTGATAAGTGAAGAAAAACTCGTCAAAATGCTCGAAAACTGGAGACCTTCAAATATTTTTGAAGTTCGAAACAAAGCCATTATCGAACTTCTCTACTCCACAGGGATGAGAGTTTCTGAACTCGTTGAACTCAAATTTGACGATCTTGATCTTGAAAGAAGGGAAATCAGAGTTATAGGTAAGGGTAGAAAAGAGAGAATCGTACCACTTGGTACTCCTGCCTTTGATGCCCTATTTCAATATTTTCAGATTAGAGAAAGTTTTAATCCCCGATCAAATCACCTCTTTACAAGTAAATCTGGTAATCCCTTAACCCGCGACATGATCTGGAGAATTGTAAATAATTCTTTTAAGCGATTATCTACCACCTATGGTATTCATCCACACACGTTAAGGCACTCATTTGCCACCCACATGCTATCGAATGGTGCCGATCTGAGAACCATCCAGGAACTCCTCGGACATGAAAGTATTGCTACTACTGAGATTTATATCAATCTATCTCTTCCTCGAATCAAAAAGATTTACGACAAAACTCATCCTCGCAAAAAGTGAATCTAAATCAGGGTGGCAATCCAATCCAGAAAGATTACAACCACCAACCCTGGAAGGAAATTACCCGGTTTCAAATCCTTTATTCTGAGCAATCTCAGACCGAGAGCAATAACAATCAGGCCTCCAACTGATGTAAAATCCTGTAAAAAAGGGGTCTTTGTAAGAAAAATAAAATATGAACTAAGAAGCGTAAGTCCTCCCTGGATCACAAGTACAGCAGGTGCAGAGAAAACAACTCCCACTCCCATCGCTGAGGCAAGAGCCAGAGAAGAAATCCCGTCCAGCATAGACTTAGCAAAAAGTAATTCATGGTTGCCATAAAGACCATCCTGCACACACCCGAGAATCGTCATGGGACCAACTGTAAAAAGTAACGTAGATGTTACAAATCCTGTCACAAAATCCTTTTTGTCTTCAGAGGCAAATCTCTTCTTCAACTTATCTGCAAATTTCTCAAGGTACTCCTCTATCCCCATTATCTCACCTATCACACCTCCAAGTGCGATCGATCCTATTACCACAAGAATGTATTTTACTTCAAAAGCCATTTTCATTCCGATGAGAATAGTTACAAGTCCTATACCTTCCATTACCTTTGTGTGAATCTTTTCCGGTAAGCGGTCTCCTATGATCGTGCCAGCGCTACTGCCGATTAAAACTGTTATGGTGTTTACTACCGTTCCAATCATGTTTCGTGTGCAAGTATGGTTCCCAACACATCATAGAACAAATCTTTATAGCTGAATCCGGTTTTCCTTATTGTCAGATCAACAAGCTCTTTGAACACTCCCGCCGCAAGTGTGAGCTCCAGAGATGTATTTTTATCACCTGTCCCCACGTAAAAGAAGTTATAGAGCGTAAATGAAACTGAAAAATGAAGCGATTTATCCTTTGCAAACCAGGGGTCATTCCTCGGGAACAGACTCCCTCCAGCAAATATAGCCATGAGAATTATACTAACCACAAAGCTCTTCATAAAATTCTGGTCTTCTGTCTTCAAATATATGGTTCATCTCTGTAATATTCTTGTTTAAAGCTTCTTCTGGGTTAAATTCCATCTGAATAACTTCTTCAAGATCTTCTGCTGCCCTGGATAATACCTCACCTCTGGGAGATACAACCTGACTCATTCCTGTAAATTTAAGCGAAATTTCACCCTTTTCCTCACCTCCGATTCGGTTGGCCGTAAAGGAAAAGACCCTATTCTCCATGGAGCGGACAACCATCCCTTTCTGCGCCATGCCTGGTAGTACAAGATTAGAAACGTGTAGAAGTACCTGGGCTCCTTTCATAGCAAGAACTCTTGCAGATTCTGGATAAAACCAGTCAAAACATACCATCATGCCAAATTTGACTCCGAGATAGTCAAAGACAAAAAATCCTGTATCACCGGGTAAAAAGGCATCCTTTTCTTTGAAAAAAAGGTGTGTTTTCCTGTAAACATGGAACTTACCATCAGGTAGAATTGCAATGGAGGAATTATAGACCTTATCATCAGCAAGCTCAGGGAATCCAAGCACTACCATTATACTCTTTTGATATGCAACCTCGTAAATTGGTTTAAGCCTTTCGTCATCAGGTTTCAGGGCAAATGGTCTTACCTCATCCATTGATAAGAAAAGATATCCAGAGGTAGCAAGCTCTGGTAAAACCACAAAATCAGTATCCAATTTTTCAATCTCTGCAACTATCTTCTCAATATTTCTTTCCGTTTCACCAAGAATCGGCTCAAACTGGATAATAGCACCTTTCATCTCAAACCTCCGGTATTTTTTAAATTTTGAGAAATTTTAAAGGATTTTATACGAATTTTTGTATTTTCTTACACCTTTGTGGATGGATAGTCTCGGTAAGGCGAGGGATATCCTTATAAAAGATCAGTGTGAACTTTCGTAATCTGTAATTTTCTTCACTCTTCTTGCATGCCTTCCACCTTCAAAATCCGTTTTTAGAAAAATCTCGACGAACTTTTTCGCATCTCCAGGATCAACATACCCCCCCTGCAGACATATTATGTTTGCATTGTTGTGTTTCCGAGAAAGTTCGGCAAATTCCTCTGAGGTGACAAGGGCAGCTCTCACTCCTCTAACTTTATTCGCTGCAATGGACATACCTATGCCTGTCATACAGATCAAAATTCCCCTGTCCGCATCTCCACTGGCAACAGCTTCACCCACAGGAATCGCTGCATCCGGATAATCATAGGGGGCTTCACTTTCAGCTCCGAATTCCATAACCTCATGGCCATTTCTACGCAGATGCTCAATAAGTATTTTTTTCAACCTGTAACCTCTATGGTCAGAGCCAATAGCAATTTTCACGATTTTTAACCATTAAAAAGTTTCAAAAATAACGCCTTTTCCGTATGAAGGCGATTCTCAGCCTGCTGGAATACAACTGAGTGCTCGGATTCGATAACTTCATCCGTTATCTCCTCACCTCGATGGGCGGGTAGACAATGCATGACCTTAACGTCTTTTGAAGCATAGGAGAGTAATTCCATATTAACCTGATAACCCTGGAAATCCCTGAGTCGTTTTTCCCGCTCAGCCTCCTGACCCATGGAGGTCCAGACATCTGTGTAGATAAAATCTGCACCCTTTGCAGCCTCCAAAGGATCTGTGGTAATCTTTATCAGAGCTCCTGTCTCACGTGCAAGTTCAAAAGCCGTTTCCACAATCTTTGCATCAGGTTCATAACCTGCCGGATGAGCCAGAGTGAAATTTGTACCAAGCATGGCGGAAAGAAGCATCAATGAATTGGAGACGTTGTTACTATCACCTATAAAGCTGAGATTTACGCTGAATGTTCCTGATATTTCAAAAATAGTCATAAAGTCTGCAAGGGCTTGACAGGGATGCTCGTAATCTGAAAGGGCGTTAATTACGGGAATTTTAGCGTATTTTCCGAGTTCCTCGAGAGTGGAGTGTGCAAAGACTCGAGCGACAATTCCATCAACCCATTTATCCAGATTTCGGGCGACATCCTTTACCGGTTCACGTACACCCAGCTTTATATCACCGGGTGCAAGGTAGATCGGATGCCCACCAAGGTGATAAATAGCTACCTCAAAGGTTGTCCTCGTCCTGAGGGAGGGTTTTTCAAATATCAATGCCACAGTCTTATTCTTAAGGGCCTCACCTCTATAGGAAGTCTTTTTTAGATCGATGGCCCTCGAAATGAGGGCCATCGTATCTTCCCTGTTCAAGTCGAGAACGGATAAATAATCCTTCTTCATTTCCCTTTCCTCAACTCCTGTTCTTTCTTAAACATATCGATTGCCTTCTCTTTGTAAATTTTCTTCTGCCCGGGGTCTTTAACGACTTCACCAAGAACCTTATAGGTGTTTCCAAGATAGAAGTAGATATCCGGATTATTTGGATCGAGCTCTCTGGCCTGATTAAATGCGTCAACTGCCTTTTTCAGATAATCAACATTGACATTATTTGTATCTTCAACAGCCTTTTCGAAATATGCCTCTCCAAGACTTATCCACGCTGTTTTATCATTGGGCTTATAGCTAACGTATTTCTCGAAAGCCTTAATTGCAGCATCGTACTTCTTCAAATTGAGGGCAGCGACACCGGCGTTTAGCCATGCATTTGCGTCAGTTGTATCAAGCTGTGCAGCCTTCATAAAGTTCTCGTAAGCCTTTTCGTAGTTGTTTTTCTTAAAGTAAATCACTCCAAGTTCAAAATATGCACGAGCATAAGTCGTATCAAGAGAGACCAGCTTTTCAAGATGTTTTTGAGCCTCATCACTATTTCCAGCTACTTCTTCCATAAGCCCAAGGTAGTAGAGAGCCTGCTTATTGTTTGGATCAAGCTCGATAACCTTCTTTAAAGCCTCTCTGGCTTTATCACTCTTTCCAGCCTTTTGGTAAATGCTTGAGAGTGAAAGATAGGCCTTTGGATCCTTGGGATTTATTTTGATTGCGTACTGCAAATATTCAATGGCCTTATCGAGTTTATTGTTTTTATAGGCGGTTATACCTGCATTGAAGAACGTAAGGTACTCAGTTTGACCGAATCTGGAGACGTATTTTTTCTGCGCGTCAAGTTTGTAAACCTTCTCAAGATTTTCTGCTGCGTCTGTGTAATCTCTCGAGCCTATGTAGGCTCTTGCAAGCCATAGGTATGCCTCAGGATTCTGAGGCTCATCTTTTACCCATAGTTTCCCCTCTCTTACGGCTTTTTTGAAATTTCTCTGCTGGATATAGATTTTTACACTTGATTTATGGGGCGAAGTTGCACATGACGCAAGGAATATGATAGCTATTGCTGATAGAATATATTTTCTCATAAGAGTCTTCCTCCTTTCAGGGTTTGGGATTTTGTCCTGGTTATTATAATCTTCGAAAAAAGATATAACAACTTCAACTCACGCTTATTGCAAAGGCTATTGAGGCCAATTTCATCTCCGGGGTATCAGAGCGACTGAGCAACACTACTGGGACCTTTGCTCCGACCACAATTCCACCAACAAGGGCGTTGGCGAAGTAAATCATAGTCTTTGACATAATGTTACCTGTAGCCACATCCGGCACGAGCATGATATCAGCATCTCCAATAACCTCACCGGTTACTCCCTTGATCTCGCCGGACTCTTTTGACACAGCCAGATCAAATCCGAGAGGACCATCCACAGCAACGTTTCCAAAGTGTCCTCTATCAGCCAGTTTTGATATAGCAGCAGCATCGAGTGTCTCAGGCATGTCTGGATGTATGGTCTCAATCGACGCAAGAATCGCCACCTTTGGCCTCTCGTACCCCATTTTTCTTGTTACTTCAAGACAATTTTCAAGAATTTTTATCTTCATCTCTAAATCAGGTCGGATGTTCATGCCAGCATCGGTCAGGAAAATCAGCTTATGATACTTTCCAGGAACCTCATGGAGGGCGATGTGGGAAAGAATTCTACCTGTACGCAGTCCCTTTTCCCTGTGTAAAATGATCCTCAGAAAATCAGGCGTCCCGATTTTCCCTTTCAGAATAAGGTCAGCCTTACCCTCTCGTACTAACTCCACAGCCTTGAAAGTTGCCTCAAACTCATCCGCTGCTGGAATAATGTCAAAGTCCGATTCATCAAAGTTAGTCTGCTCAATCAGACTTTTTATTTTTTCAACATTACCAATGAGAATCGGCCTTATAAGCCCCTCCTTGATGGCAAGCTCAAGGCCCTCGATCATGGGCAATGCGTGCGGAGCTCCTACAGCAAGTCTTTTCGTTCCTTTTTTCTTTGCGATTTCGATTACATCTTTGAATGTTTCCAGCATTTTCCACCTCCAATTTATTCATTCAAGCCAAGCATCCTTGCACGGTATTCTCTCAAGTCTCTTTTTAGTTCATCCCTCACCGTGTTGAAAAATTCGAGGGCATCCTTACATCGATAGTCAGGATACGTCCAGGGAAGAGGTTCAAATCCCACCTTTCGCCTGAAAATCAAAGTGACCTCCGCATATATTCCCCTGCCAAGATAAATTCGATGGGAATAATTCTTCGTTGTTGCTAAAACGAGCTTGGATTCGGTTACGTATCCCGGATCAATATTAACTTTCCTGCTCCCCTGCTCCATCCACTCCCTCTCTATTTCATTTGTTTTGAGCTTGATTTCCACAATTTTATCCTGCTCCACCAGTTTACTAAACGTTACCCACTGCCGTTGTAACCCTTTACCCATTTCAGGCTCATAGTAATTCGTCTTGTCAAAAGGGATGACCCTACTGCGTAATGTTATGGGACCGAACTCTTCCTCCAGACGGGTTAGGGCAGCGTCATGGAACTCAGGGACAAAGATCAACCCAACTATCAATTTTGCAGGCTCAGGAATTTTTGGAATACCCATCGCTAAAAATGATATGGAGGCAAAATAAATTATGCAACTTCCATGAGCTCACAGATATGAAAAACTCATACCTAACTTCCAATCCCATCGTATCTGTGCTGTGAAAGAGACCTGAGCCGGTTTCTCATATGTTGCACGTCATAAATCTTCCTTTAATTTTACTCCTCAGTTTTCCTCACTCCCAGCAGGTGGGGGTATAGATATATTCACCGGCTTGGTTGAAGGAAACAGTATGTGAATCTAAGGCGAGAAAGGACAGATAGCACCCGTTATTTTGTATAAACCAAACGATTCTCTAAACCTCCACATCAAGTAGGTTATAAAAATCCGATGATGGAGAAAACCCTTTGGGAAAAACATCTTTTGTAATTTTAGTATTCTGAAAAATTTATAATTTTCTATCTTTCTTCTCAAAGGAATCTCAGTGTATAATTTGTGGAAACTTTTCCCGGAGGTTTCAGAGACATGAGGAAAATTTTATTTGCAGGGATACTGATATTTGCTCAATTATTCGCTCATAAAATCGTCTTATTCAATGGAAAGGTTATTAAAACCAATCGAATAGAGTTGAAGGATGGAATGTACATCCTGGATGATACTGTAGTTAACAAGCTGGATGTGAAGAAAGTGATCTTTGCTGGAGGAGCCACAGCCTATCTCCCGGTCAAATACAAGCTTGAAAATGTGGATAGCATACTGAAAAGAGCAAAGGAGGCGCGTCGACTTTATCCCGACGCCAGTGGAATCGTGCTACTCGATAAGGGTTTTTACGAAATGGAACCGGACTCGACAAGATACAGCCGATATCATTTTCAGGGCTTGATTCTAAAAGATGAGGCTCGAGATTGGGCAAATGTAAGAATCTACATCGAAGAAGATATGATGAAAGCTCGTGTACTTGCCGCAAGATGCATCAAGCCTGATGGGAGGGTCATTTACCTCAATCCCAAAGACATTAAAGTGACAAAACCGAAATCAGGGCTTGAATTCTTTGGGAAAGGTAAAGTTATGAGTTTTACAATTCCCGGAGTTGAAGTTGGAGATATCATCGAATATGTCTACGAATACAATGTCTTCAATCCCTGGGATAAACACGTTTTTTCCGAGAGGTGGTTTTTCGGTGGGAAAAAGCCGGTAATCCATTCTGAGGTAACTTTCAAACTTCCTGCAACCAGTTATTTTAAATATTTAATCAGGAACACTTCACCAAACAGTGTAGAGTACACAGTTAAACAGGTTGGTCCTTATAAGCTTTATAAATTTTCCATGAAAGACGTAGATCCGGTAGTCGATGAGCCCATGATGCCACCACTTATGGATGTGATACCAATGGTAGCGATCACCAATCAAAGATCATGGGACTATCTTTACACCTGGTATGCCAATTTCCAGAAGAAGAGAATGGTAATCACACCGAAAATACAGACACTTGCAGACAGTATCGTAAAGGGTGCCCAAAATCTTGATGATTCTATAGCAAGAATCTACTACTGGGTACAGCAAAATATTCGCTATATTTCTATAAAAGGCGGGGCATCCTCAGGTGTTTCAGGACACCCGGCCTCAGAAACTTTGAAAAAAGGTTACGGAGATTGCACTGACAAATCTATCCTGTTCTCAACTCTGTTAAGAGCAATTGGGGTGATGGGGTATCCCGTCTATATTGAGACAAACGATCAGGGTTCTTTTCTTAAAGATATACCCTCCTTTCAAGGGAACCACGCTATAACAGAGATTATTACAAGAGATGGGAGAGACTTCTATCTTGACGCCACAGGCTCAACGAGCAGATACCCATATTTCTGGTCAGCAGATCATGGTGTCTGGGCTCTAAATGCCCAGCTCAGAAAAATTTCGTTCATCAAGGTTCCACCCCCTGAAGATAACTGGAGAAAATACACTTATAAACTAACCATAAAACCGGACGGAACTACAAGGGTCGAATTTCTTGGTCAGTATACGGGAGACTTTGAAGCCGGTGTTAGATGGTACTGGCAACACGTAAAGGAAGAGGAAAGGACCAACAGAATGGAACAGATGATACAAATGACAGCTCCAGGAGCAAAACTCGTATCCTACGAACTTGGGCCACTATATGACCTCTCAAAACAGTTTTACCTCAAGATTACATTTGATATTCCTGGTTTCCTCAAGAATATCGGCGATCTCCATCTTCTTGAGTTACCAGATCTTAAAAATAGGTACAGATTCCCTGAAATCAATGTTAAAAATCGCCATTACAACATTGTCTATCGAACTTCTTATAAGGTTTCACACGATTTTTACGTGACTTTCAGTGGATTCAAACTTAAATATTTACCGGATTCTCTAAACATTCAGGACAAACATTTCTCATACCAGTCTTACTTTAAAAAGACAGGTCCCGACAGGTTTGAATACCATGATGTTCTGAAACGATGGGATAGGATTATTCCCAGAAGTGATTATGATAGCTACAAAAATCACGTTTTGAAGCTACTCAGACATCTGAGGAAACCTGTAATTTTTGAAGGAGGTAAGTCAAGATGAAAAAAATTATTCTTTTTATTCTGATGCTTCCCCTCTTCGGCATGAGCAGGAGTCCCAAAGTTCTTACAAGAGATATTGTTTATCTTAAAAATGGCGAAGAGATCAATGGCTCTGTGACAAACATTGACGATGAATTTGTCGAGATTTTAACTTCCCACGGCAAGGTTATGATTCCAGTAGGTAAAGTTCTAAGTATAGAATCGTCCAGAAGAAGACCAGGAGATACCTGGGAGAAGATCTCAGATATAAAAGATACCCTCCTTCTCAAGGCACTAAAAGTCCCTGTGGATTCCCTGTTTCCACGCGCAGGTTATGTTAACATTTTTGTCATCAAGAGATTCAAACTAAATCCTGACAGTTCTTTCGAATATACTGAGAGAAGGATCATAAAAATCCTGAAAGAGAGGGGGAAAAGGGCAGCCAATCAACTTTTCAAATATCATAAAAGCTATGAAAATGGAGAAATTGTGTTTGCACGGACTGTCACCAGGGATGGCCGTGTTGTATCCATTATGGATAATGCCATTGAAGATGCCTCAGTCTACTCCAGTTTTCCCGAGTACGACGATCTACACCAGGTCAAATTTGCCATCCCGGAAGGAGAGCCGGGTAACGTTCTCGACTTTGAAATAAAAATTACCGGTAGGAGAGATATCCATCATCCGGCTTATCGTAGAATCACAATGGGGGATAATGACCCAACTTACAAAGAATATGTTGAAATCGAAGGGCCTGACAATCTCCTATGGTATAATGTGGAGAATTTTGATGGAATAAAGAAAGAAACAGTGAAAAACAACAAAAAGTATATCACTTTCTTAATCCACAACCACCCGGGATATATTGTAGAACCTGATATGCCACCAGTTCACTACATACTTCCTACAATAACCTGTGGTTTAAAAAGTACAAAGAGCACTGTCTTGTTCCAGAATTATGTGAAAAATATTCTGAAAGACTTTAATCCGGAGAACTTACTTGACTCTCTTGTTAGCAAGTCAATGACATTTGCAGACTCAGTCTTCGCCATTTACCGCTTCGTTGCCCAGGATATAAAGAGAGTACCTGTGGATGGCGAATCTTTCTCTATATTTCCAAAATCACCTGCGCACATAATCAAAAAATCGGCCGGTAGCGAAGTGGATAAGGCCTTTCTGTTATATGCCCTGCTGAAAAAATTCGGCCTCGCTCCGAATCTCATCCTCACCGTTTCAAAAAACACCTGGGATTTCAACGAAAACGCCAATATTTCACAGTTTACAGGTCTAATTGTAAAACTTGATACCGTCTATCTCGACCCTGCCAACGACAGGATCCCATTTGGATATGTACGTCCTTCCTATCAGGGAGTCAAGGGCATTTCCCTCAACGGTAAAGTCACAAAGATTCCATTTATTTCACCTGAACGTGAGGGGGAAATCGATCTCATGAATATGAGTCTCACCAGCTCCGGAGACCTGGTTATCGAGGACAACGCATTGTACCGTGGAGAAGATGGCACCGGAATTAGGACTCTGAAACAATATCGGAAAGTAGAACTTGAAAAGCTTCTGGAACAGAGTATTACCTGGGCACCTGGCATTGTACTCGATTCCTTTAGATTATCTGACCTCAACGACCTAAGAATCCCACCTAAGTTATCCGTTTACTACCATATACCCGAATATGCCATTGTTGCTGACAATCTCATTCTCCTGAAAATGCCTGATCTGTCTGATTACACAGCTGAAGATGTAGGAGCAACCGTGAGATTCAACCCCCTCTATTTCCCGAGAAATTACAGAAGCATTAAAGACATTATAATCAATTTGCCACCGGGATATAAAGTTCGGTACCTGCCCAAAAATTATAGAGGAGAAGTAAAATTCTTGAAATTTAATTCCATAATTTTCGAGTCATCCGGAAAAGTGCATTATAGCGATGAAACCATCCGCCACGGTGGAATTTACGATAAAAAGTATTATCCAGGTTATAGGAAAATTATTGAGCACAGAGCAAAATTGCGGGATAACTGGATTGTCATAGAAAAAATGAAATATTAATTTAAATTTATGTTGCGACGAAATTTCGGCAAGTACAGAATCGAAAAATGGATTGGAGGGGGACAGTTTGCTGATGTATTCCTCGTTTTTGACACAATAACAGAGAAAAAATATGCTTTAAAGGTGTCAAGAACCCGCGAAAAAGATATCGAAATGCTAAAGAGGGAGGCCCAACTCCTTGCTTCACTCGAACATGAAAATATTGTTAGATTTTATACTGCAGAACTTATTGAAAACAAACTCGCACTCGTTATGGAGTACGTAGATGGATATTCTCTGAGAAAGCTGATCGAGGAAGAATCACCACTCGATGAAACGCGAGCCATTTCCATCATAAGCGATGTCCTTGAGGCACTCTCTTATGCACACTCCAGAGGTGTTTTACATCGGGACATAAAACCAGAGAACATAATGATAACAAGTGACGGAATCGTAAAACTCACAGATTTCGGACTGGCAATAATCCTCTCAAGCAGTTTGAGTTTCTCAATGGCAGGAACACCAATCTACATGGCACCGGAAGCATGGAGTGGAAAGATGCGAAAAGAATCAGATCTCTGGTCTGTAGCATGTGTACTTTACGAGATGCTGTCAGGATACCCACCTTTCTTTGCAGAAACAATCGAAGATCTGCGTAACAAAATTTTTAAAGGAAAGTTAAAAAAACCCGCTAAAATCTCACCGGAACTTTTCGAAATCTTAAAAAAGGCTCTAAAGAAGGACCCCGGTGAGAGGTTTCACTCAGCATCGGAAATGCGGAAGGCACTTGTAAATTACCTGAGAAAAGGGGGCAGAGGAGTACCCTTAAAGACCGTGAAATTGAAGAAAAATATCTCCCCTCTCCTTGAAGGATTGACCGAGGAACAAATTGAAGCTGTCTTAAATGGAGATGGTTATTTTTTGCTACTTGGAGGCGCAGGCACAGGAAAAACTACAACGCTTGTCCATAGAATCGCCTATCTCATCCATGAAAAAAAGATTCCTGCAGATAGAATTCTCGCCGTAACATTTACGGGGAAAGCAGCCGGAGAAATGAAAGATCGTGTGGAGAAACTTATCGGTGAAAGCAACACAAAAAATCTATGGACAGGAACGTTTCATTATCTTGGTAGAAAGATAGTCTCCTACGGAATTGAGAGACTCGGGTACCCTGAGGAATTCCAGCTCATATCACGAGACGGAAGGGAGGAACTCTTTGAAAAAGCAACCGGGATAAGGGCACGGGAAAAGGTCCGCGCTATTCTGAAGGAGATTTCTCGTTACAAATCCAATCTTATAACCCCTGAATTTTTACTGAATAACGTGAAGAACAAATGGAGAAAAGAAATTGCCGAGGCCTATCAAAAATACCAGAAGACCCTATTTTTCAATGGTTTCATAGATCTTGACGATCTTATATTTTTGTCAGTCAGACTTATGAGGCAATATGATGATATTCGAGAACTATTCTCTGAAAAATTTCAGCATATACTGATTGATGAGTTCCAGGATATCAATCGAGGTCAGTTTGTTCTTCTCCAGATTCTCTCGTCAAAACACAAAAATCTATTCGTAACGGGAGATGATGATCAATCGATTTATGGTTTTAGGGGAGCATCGAATCGATTTATTATGGAATTCAAAAGGTTCTTTCCTGAATACCGGGAGGTTCGTCTCACCCAGAATTTTCGCTCACCCGAAGAAATCATCAATATTGCAAACACTCTGATTTCACACAATCAATCAAGGCTGGACAAACTAATCATTCCGTTAAGAGAATCTAAAGGAGAAATAATAAAATTTTATGCCGCAAAAGACGAGCAGGATGAAGCGGAATTTGTTGCTGAAAAAATTCTTGAAGAGAGAGAGCATGGACGTAGTTTCGATGACATCGCGGTTCTAATTAGATTAAATTCACTATCAAGGCCCTTTGAGGAGGTTTTTAGCAAAAAGAAAATCCCGTTTAACGTTCTTGGAGTCGGCGGATTTTACGAACGGGACGAAGTAAAAGCTTCCATTGGTTTCTTAAAGTTTGTTACAGGCACAAGAACATCCCAGGATCTTCAATATATGCTGATAAAATTTCTCAGGTGGAATCCTAAAGATGCAAAAACTGCGGTAAAATACTTTGATAAAACTGGAAAGCCGACATTTTCTAAAAAATTCGATGAAACCATGCTAAAAGCACTCGAAAACTTCTGGGACTATTTAACATCCTTTTCTGAGGATCAGATACATATTCGCTCTCCCCAGGAACTACTTGAAGAAGTTTACGAGATCACAGGTTATACTAAGTACCTTAACGAGAAGGATACACCATCACGGTTAATAGAAAAAGATAACATCAATGAGCTACTCGGAATTGCTGGCTCTTTCAAAAAAGGAGAAGTACGGGAATTTCTAAATCATGTGTTTATGATGCAACACCTTGGAGAGGAGTTCAGGTCAGTGGGTGGCGTGAAAATTATAACAATTCATCAATCTAAAGGACTTGAATTTCCTGTTGTTTTTCTCGTTGGTCTCGTTGAAGGTGTATTTCCACTCTTCAAATCTGTCGCCGAAAAGGAAACCCTTGAAGAGGAAAGGAGACTCTGTTATGTTGCAATAACCCGCGCATCTGAAGTCCTATATCTGACCTATCCAAAAAGAAGGTTTAGATATTATCAGGAACCATCAAGATTTCTGTATGAAATGTACATGAAAGAAGAACAAAAATAATGTTTCACATGAAACATTCGGGAGGAGAAAATCATGGATAATGAGGTTCGTGTAAGATTCGCTCCATCACCAACTGGTTATCTGCACGTTGGAGGGGCAAGGACAGCACTTTATAACTGGCTTTTCGCCCGAAATCAGGGTGGAAAATTTTTGTTAAGAATTGAAAATACTGATGTTAAGCGCTCGAGTAAGGAAATGGAGGAGTACATTAAAGAGGCAATGCTCTGGCTGGGGCTGGATTGGGATGAGGATATCGTTTACCAGCTTGATAGACTTGAAATTTACAGAAAATTTGCCCAGGAACTTATTGAAAAGGGCCTTGCATATTACTGTTACACGCCACCCGAAGAGCTCAAAAAAGAGGGTGGGGGAGTAGAATGCTTTGAAGTTGACACCGCAGAGTATCAGGGAAAACCTCTCGCAATCAAATTTCGCGTTCCTGATGAAGGTACAACCGAATTCTACGACATAATCAGAGGACACATTTCTTTTAAAAACAAAGATATTAGTGACTTTGTTATTGTAAGATCTGATGGAATTCCCACCTACAACTTCGCTGTAGTGGTCGACGATCACTATATGGGAATAACCCACGTCATTCGAGGAGAAGACCATATATCAAATACGCCAAAACAGATAATGATCTACAAAGCCTTTGGGTGGAAGATCCCAGAATTTGCACACCTGCCAATGATCCTGGGACCTGATAAAAAACGTCTCTCAAAGAGACACGGGGCAACCTCAGTACTTGAATACAGGGAACAGGGGATTCTACCTGAAGCACTCTTCAACTTCCTGGCACTCCTCGGCTGGTCTCCAGGTGATAACAGAGAAATCGTACCAAAGGATGAGATGATAAAGCTATTCGATCTCACACGTGTCGGAAAACGTGCAGCTGTCTTTGACCTGGACAAACTCCACTGGATCAATTCCGAGTACATCAGGATGAAATCTGATGAAGAAATTTACAAACTCGCCCTCCCGTTTGTAGAAAGAGCCGGTCTTGTGAAAAACGACGAAGACAGGGAAAAGTTTAGAAAAGTGGTTCCCTTGCTAAAAGAGAGAGCTCGTTTACTCAAAGATTTCGTGGATCTTTCCGAGTATTTCTTCAAAGACGTTAAATCCTATGACGAGAAAGGTGTAAAAAAACATTTCAAAGAGGGAGTAGAGGAAAGGTTGAGTTTGCTCGTTGAGCGACTTGAAAAGCTTGATAGTTTTGACGAGAAGAGCATTGAAAATGTTGTTAGAGCTCTTGCTGAGGAACTCGGAGTCAGTGCTGCCAAAATTATCCATCCAACGAGACTTGCAGTTACAGGGCGAACTTTTGGCCCCGGCCTCTTCGAACTCATGACTGTCCTCGGAAAGGACGAGTGCATCAAACGCCTCAAAAAAGCAATAACCTGGCTGGAAGATAGAAAAAGCAACCAAATGGATTAAAAATTTCACATTTAGGTGAATAAATTTTAACCATTTTCGAGAAGCACTATTATTTCCTGTTTCTTAGAGATCACTTTACAGGGTAATCCTTCATTTCTCTCGTAGAAAAATATATAATCTCCTCGCTTGTATCACTCACGGAGAGGAAGTTTTCCCGCATGGCTTTACCGTCAACTATCTATTGGCTATTTCTTAAACTTCTCGTCAACAATTAGTAATCGTCATACTGAGGGCCTATGAGTTTAACATTTTCGTCGGTTATCCCTATGAAACTCCATACTCTGTCACCGTCAAGATCACTCGCAGCAATTATAGTGATATCTACTATCCCATCCCTTACCTCTACAGAATCCCCTGACTCAGGATCTACGTTCAAATCAGATGTTGCATCACCCTTTTTTATACCGTATGTAAAATAAACATCTCCCGCAGGATAAAATCCAAGTTTCACAAAATTACTCCAGGGTGGGGGATTCCATTTCATCTTTCTCGGGTTGGCAGGAGGACCAACTGGATGCCAACCCTCTGTTAGATACCATCCATGCTCGGCAGCATAAGTCTCTTCACACATCCTGATAGCTTTCAAATTTGTATAAGCCTCACTCCTTTTGGCCCTGAACTGGAATTTCCTGTACTGTGGAATTGCAATAGCCATAAGTACAGCAATTATTGCCACGACAATCATTAATTCCACAAGAGTGAATCCACTATCTTTCCTCATACGATCACCTCCGTTTTTAACGTCTTGCAATTTTCGTTCCATAGTAAAATTTCGGATATTTTAAAGAAAGTTAAGTCTCAAAATAAATTGTGGTTTCTTGAAAATTGCAATTGTCAGTGATAAATATTGCTTTTAGCAAATTTTGACTCCAGACATTTCTGAAGCTGCTGCGTGGGATGAACTGAAACGGGTAAATTCTGTCAAAGAAGAACGGCAGGAAGGAAAAAAATTCTGGTTTTGTTGAATATTTGTTGGAATGAGGTTGATTTTGTTGCAACGATTGCGTGAGAGGGATGATAAGCTTTGCAAAAGCTTCTTAACGAGGATGGAATTTCCACCGTTTCCCTGAATTTCACTTCTATAGGAATTATCTCTCCACCACCTATCAGAAGAAAATCCACTTCCACACCACTTTTCTTACGCCAGAATCTCAGCTTCTGATGAGGCTTTAACCTTCGCATCAATTCAAGAAAAACCGCATTTTCAACATACATGCCAGCCTCTTTGGAGCGTCGAGACAGCGTGGAAAAGTTTCCCAAACCCCAGCTTAACATCCCTGTATCAATAATATAGACTTTAGGCGATTTCCTGATTTCTGTACGCGGATTTTTCCTGTACGGATACAATCTTTTAACAAGGAAAAGGGCCTCGAGCAATTCGACATATTCTTTTGCTGTCTTAACACTCACACCAGTATCACGAGCTATCTCTGAAAAATTCAGGAGATTTGGTGTGGTACCAATAAGTGCAAGAAAAATCTTTTCAAAAGTGGTAGCATCCCTTCCCGCAAGAAGCATCCTGAGGTCACGAATGGCATAAATTCTGAAAATCTGACTAATGAGCTTAACCTTGACGTTTTCGTCATCTGAGAGAACAACCTCAGGATATCCCCCATACAGGAGATACTCGAAATAAAGTTCCATTACCCTTCCAGGAAGCTGATATCCCGGTAGAGTAGGATTCTCTATTTCAACAAGAGAGAGCATATTAAGATATCGCTTCTCTCCTTTAAACATTAAAAATTCCCTGAAACTCAGAGGATAAAGATCAAATTCAACTATTCTACCGATCATGGAATCCCTAAAATTGCTCAAAATAGCTGTGCTGGACGAACCGGTCAGGAAAAGTTTAATTTCAGGATGATGATCAACGGTGAGCTTAACAAAATTAGACGGGTCATCAAGCAGGTGAAATTCGTCTATCAAGACTATTCCATGTCCCCCGATAAATTGTTTAAGTGCCTTCGGTCCAGCATTGACGATGTCCCTATCATCAGGATCTTCCATGTCAAAATAAAAGACATCTTTACGGGACTTTAAAATCATTTGGGCAATCAAGAGAAGGAGAGAAGTTTTCCCTGCCCGCCTCGGCCCAAGGATAACCACAGCCTCCCGCCTATCTATCCATGGATAAATAATTTCAAGTATATCCCGATGGAAAAGTTTTTTCCGTCTAATCTCTTTCTCAGTAAGCATACTGTACCAATTTTACCCCTGACTCCAAAATAGTTCAACTATTTTGGAGTGGGAAGTAAAAATGGTACGAAATCGTATGTTGACTCGACCTTAATCCCCCGTGACACCCCGAGTTAAACGTAAAAATGTACGAAATCATAGTCTGATGTATTGTCCATCTTGAACCGAGGAGCCTCCTCTTTTGCCTTCAAATAAGGCTCTCCGGTAGCTATCGATTCAAAAATCGGGATTTTTTGCTCAGCTTCTCAGTCCATAAGTCTTTTTAGCATCGTGATTTCGAGGTTCATGCGGTTGAGCCAGCGAGGGAGGCCGTTAACGGCCTCCCTCGCTGGCTCAACCATCTCATCAAGTCTCACCAATGCATCTACAACTCTTTTAGAAAATAACCCTGTATCAAAGGTTGGCACGATGTACCCATTCTTCCCATCTACTATCAATCTCCTCGTACCTGGAACATCGAAAGCCACAACAGGTGTCCCGTGAGCAAGTGCTTCCAGCACGGGTAGTGTATAATTGGCATAAATATTCGTGGAAATAAAAAGATCAATCTCCCCGTAGATTTTGAGTGTCTCGAAATATGTTCCCCCTTTCTCAATAGTGACATTCTGCCTGAATTTACTCAGCTTTTTCTCAAGAAATGATCTATAAGGGCCAAATCCCACAATTCTAAATTTCACATCGGGCATCATTTCCAGAACACCCGCAGCAATATCTGGCAGAAAATTCACCCCTTTGAGCCTGTTGAACCTCCCAACCCATCCAACCACAGGGGATGAATTTCTCTTCTTTGGGAATATTTTCTCAGGAACAGGATTCGGGAGTGTGACAACGCTCTCTTTAGGTAATCCTGAGTCGATAAGTAGTCTTCCTCCACCAGAGCCATCATCGACCACAAAAGTCAGATCTGGCCTGAGCTTTAGAGTAAATGCGGTATGAAAATCCTGTAACCATCGCTCAAACTTTCCATACTTTCCATAAAAAATGAGTCCAGAGAACTTCTGCACATAAGGTATTCCCAGTTCTTTCGAGATTTTCCATGCAGCAAAAGATGTTGAACTACATAGTGAATAAACGAGGTTGTACTTTTCATTTAGGCTCCTGGTCTTTCTCAGAATTGCGAAATTCAGCAAGAAATAATTTAGGGGAAGTGTTACAAATCTGATTATCCTCCGGGATGGTAGAAGTTTCACCTTCACCGGAACAAAATCTCCGGGAAAACTCCTATTTTTTGAAGGGAAACAGACCGTATACTCAATCCCATACTTTCTGAGATAATATAGCAAATATGCAGTTTCAGGGGTACCTCTCACAGTTTCAAGGTCAAAATCGTCATCCCAGCAGGTGAGAATTAAAATCTTAGCCATTTTCGTAAACCTGTCTTAATATCTCTTGCAAGATTATGGTAAAAAGTCCTTTTCCAATATGTTCTCATGGGTCTAAAATCTACGCCAAAGCTTCTTTTAAAAACAAGAACACCTCTCAGTGGTTCATCTGTTAAACCAAGGGAGAATTCTTTTAATCCAAGCTCAATAGCCCGTCTGATCGAAAGATCGATGAGGAATGTGGAAAGATTCTTTATCTTCTTATGCCAAACATGAGAAAAGGAAATTGCTTCCCCGTATCCATACAGGTTTAGTATGTATCCCACGGGCTTACCCTTTGAAAAAGCGACAAACCCGTATAGGTTATCAGGAAAGAGATTTTCCACGAGTACACTAAAAAATTTCTGAGGGAAGACCTGTATACTTCTGGTCAGAGCAAACTCACGGTAAAGTGGATAAATTAGGGGAACATCGCTTATACCTTTAAACTCCCTGACATCAGGAGGATTTTTTTCAAATTTTCTGACGATTTTTCTACGAGACGGAGAATAATGGGAGAGGATTTCAGAGTAGTTACTATCTATGCGAAGAAATGCCTCTTTTGCAGTTGTAAGTTTCATTCCCGGTATTATGAGGAGATGTTCAGGATCATCAATTGCTACCTCACTGAATTTCCGAAAATCGTAAGTAAGTTCAATTTCCCGATGTGGATTTCCAACGGGACCGCCAAAGGTTTGATATGGTAATGAATAGAGTGCTTTGAGTGGTCCTCGATTGAAAATTAGTGTCGGTATGACAGTTATATCTGAAATGAGAAACTTCAAATAAACATTGGAGAGACCCTTCACCCATACGTCAAGAAATTGAGAAGACCTGTAGATACGTTTATAATTTGAATTATCAAGTAATCTTTGATATTCATCGAGGTTAAGGTCCCCGAGTATAAATTTCATGGTGTAATTATACAGTTTTTCTGCTATAATTATGCAAACTTAGCATTGGAGGTTTAATTCATGATAAATATAAAACTGTTGAGAGAAAATCCGGACATCATCAGGAATGCATTAAAAAAACGGGGTTATGAAACCGACGTAGTGGACGTTCTACTTGAGCTTGATCGAAAGCGGAGAGAGATTATTAAAGAAGAGGACTCACTCAGAAAAGTCAGAAACGAGAAATCAAAAGAGGTATCCAGAATAAAAAAATCTGGTGGTGATGCAACTTCAATTATCGAAGAAGTTCGTGGTATTGGAGACAAAATTAAGCTTCTCGCGGAAGAGAGGAAGAAAGTAGAAGAAATTTTTAATAGAAAGCTTCTGGAACTTCCTAATATCCCACATGAAAGTGTTCCTATAGGTAAGGATGAGACCGAGAATGTGGTAACCCGACACTGGGGAGAGAAACGAGAATTTGATTTCAATCCCAAACCCCACTGGGATCTTGGGGAAATTCTTGGTATTCTGGATTTTGAAAGGGCAGGAAAAATATCAGGCTCGCGATTTGTTATTTACAGGAAAGAGGGAGCCTTGCTCGAGAGGGCCCTTATAAATTTCTTCCTGAATGTTCATACCAAAGAGCATGGGTATGAGGAGATTTATCCTCCATATCTCGTTAGAGAGGAGTCGATGTATGCATCAGGGCATCTACCAAAATTCCGCGAAGAGATGTATTTTGCATCTGAAGATAAGCTGTTCCTAATTCCAACTGCAGAAGTTGTACTCGCTAATCTCCACAGAGACGAGATTTTGCCTGAGAAAGAACTCACAAAAAAATATGTGGCTTATACCTCCTGCTTCAGGCGTGAGGCCGGATCCTATGGAAAAGACGTTAGAGGGATGATACGGGTTCACCAGTTTAACAAAGTGGAACTTTTCAAGTATACAAAGCCAGAAGACTCTTATGAGGAACTCGAATCCATGTTGAAAGATGCAGAAAGAATTCTCCAGATGCTTGAAATCCCTTATAGAATCGTCGAACTATGCACCGGTGATCTTGGATTTGCAGCGACAAAGACTTATGACATTGAGGCATGGGCACCCGGGCTCAACAGATGGCTTGAGGTATCCTCGGTTTCAAATACAGAGGATTTTCAGGCCAGACGTGCAAATGCAAGATTTAGAAGGAAAAATGGCAAGGTTGAATTCATGCATACCCTAAACGGCTCAGGTCTTGCAACTCCACGTGTTTTTATTGCCATTCTTGAAAATTATCAACAAAAAGATGGTAGTGTAGTTATACCAGAAGTTTTAAGACCCTATATGGGTGGCCTTGAAATAATTGAACCAAAATGAAGCTAAAAGTTTTAATCACTGACACCCTGCCGGAACAGACATTCGGAATATTCAGCAAAGAGGGGGTTGAGTATGATTACAGACCCGGAATCCCATGGGACGAACTCCTGGAGATTATTAAAAATTATGACGGCATTATAACAAGAAGCAGGACACCAGTAACAAAGGAACTACTTGAAAGGGCGAGGAAACTAAAGGTAATCGGACGTGCTGGTGTCGGTGTAGACAGTATCGATATAGAGGAAGCTTCGAAACGTGGAATACTCGTTGTGAACACCGCTGGTGGAAACCGCATCTCGGTTGCAGAATTGACCATCGCACACATGATTTCGTGTGTCCGTGGCATACCGTACGGCCACCATGGGATTCTCAATGGTAAATGGCACAAGAAAAAATTATTTGGACACGAACTTTACAGAAAGAAGCTTGGAATCATTGGGCTTGGAAGGATTGGCTCTGAAGTAGCGCGACGGGCACTGGCTTTTGGTATGAAACTCTACGCCTATGATCCGTATATTCCTCAGTCAAAGGCGGAGAAACTCAGTGTAAAACTTCTAAAGACTCTCGATGAACTCCTTGAAATTGCTGATGTGATAACAATACACGCTCCTCTTACAGAGGAGACGCGCGGCATGATTTCTCATAAAGAGTTTGAAAAAATGAAGGATGGAGTGGTTATTCTAAACATCGCACGTGGTGGTATCATCGACCATGATGCACTCTTCAAGGCGGTCAAAAACGGAAAGGTGGGGGCTTTTGCCCTTGATGTATATCCTGAAGAACCCCCTACAGATTTTCCTATCAAAGAGTTTCCTTTTATGAGTCTCACACCCCATATCGGTGCGAACACACAGGAAGCCATGGAAAATGTTGCAAGTATGGTCGTCACAGATGTTATAAATGCTTTAAGAGGACGTGAGGTTAAAAGTCCTGTAAACTTTCCGCTTCAGGAATCTGCAGCGACTCCGTTTGTCAAAGCCTATAAAAAACTCGCTGAAAGAATGGGCAAACTCTTCCCCGCACTTTTTGGCCTTAAAACACCGGTTATTGAGATCGAGCTCCTTGGTTCTGCTAAGAATCTCACAGACATTGTCAAGGCCTATTTTCTGAAGGGACTTCTCACACAGATAACAGATGCTCATGTTAATGAAATTAATGCTCCATATCTTGCCAAAGATAAGGGAATCGAAGTTATAATAAAAACTGGAGATGGCCTCCATAATTTTAAAAACATTATTTTTGTAAAGGGATACAACGGTAGTAAAAATAAGATGGCCGGTAGTGTATTCGACGAGAAATATTACAGAATTCTCAATATAAAAGACTTCTGGTTTGAAATTGAGCCACGCGGTGAACTTTTATTCTTCGAAACCATCGACGCACCCGGAATTATTGGCGAAATTGGATATAAAATAGCTTCGAGAGGATACAACATCTCAGATCTACGTTACTTTACACGAAGGAAATTTGGACTCGGTATCCTGAAGTTGAACAAAAAGCCTGAAAAGGATCTCCTGAACGAGCTAAAAAATCTTGAATATATAACAAACGTTGCCTACGTATCATTATGAAAAAGCAGAGACTTTTCACTCCAGGCCCAACAGAGATTCCACCAGAGGTGTTGAAAGTTCTCGGCTCACCTATCCCGCACCATAGAAAGCCCGAATTTAAAGAGATTTTCTTCAGAGTAAGGGGGAAACTGAAAGATTTGATGAAAACTTCAAGAGATGCTGTAATCTTCTCGTCATCCGGTACAGGTGCGATGGTGGCAGCAGTGATAAATTTCTTTTCACCCGGTGATAAAGTACTTGTTATCTCCGCCGGGAAATTTGGAGAAAGGTGGTGTGAAATTGCAAAGACATACGAACTTGACGTGAAATGCCTTCACTATCCTTATGGACACACATTTGACAAATCCGTGGTCATGCACGAACTCAGAGAGAATTCATACTCCGGAATCTTTGTGCAGCACACAGAAACGTCAACTGGCACAGAACACGATATCAAGTTTCTTGGCTCTATAGTGCCTGAAAATACATTACTTGTAGTAGACGCAGTATCCAGTTTTGGTGTTTACAAAATATTTCCTGAAGAATTAAAGATCGATGTCCTCGTCTGGGGTTCACAGAAAGGGCTTATGCTTCCACCCGGTTTATCATTTTTGTGGTTCTCTCAAAAAGCTGAAAGTTTCATGTCAAAATCTGCGTTTCCGAAATATTATTTCGATGTTCAGAAAGAATTTGAAGCACAGATGAAAGCACGTCCTCTATTTACTCCTGCCGTTAACCTGATCTTAGGCCTTGATAAGGCACTTGAATTAATACTTAAAGAGGGGATTGATAGAGTAGAGGAAAGACATCGTCAAATCGCAAAAATCGTAAGGAATGGAGCACATAACGCTGGTTTTAAACTATTCTCACAAAAGCCATCAATAAACCTAACGGCCATAAAAATACCAGAAAACCTGACAGATGTAGAAATTCTCACGTATTTTGAAGACCATGGAATCAAAATTGCCCCTGGTCAGGGGAGTATGAAAGGGGAAATCTTTCGCATCGGCCACATGGGATACATTGACCTTTCTGACGCTTTGTTAATCGCTACACTTCTAAAAAATATTAAAATCTCCCGATGAACCCACGTAGTAATTACTTCCTATGATCAAAATCTTATAATACAATGATCCAATTTTTTATTTAGGAACAATTATGCAGGAAAACCTTTTACAAAAGATAAATAAACCGTAAAATTAGCTTATTATAAGAATAATAAGGAGGTGAGTATGAGTAAATATGTAATTCTTACAGGGTTAATAGTTTCACTCATATCTGTTGCCTGTGAAAAAACTACAAATCCGCAGGAACAGGTTACTTTTGTCAAAACCTTTGGTGGTCAGTTTATCGATGAAGGGAAATCTGTAATTCAATCCTCAGATGGAGGGTACGTACTCGCCGGATATATAGAAAACTCAACTACAGATAAAAATGTTTATGTTATAAAAGTAGACTCTAAAGGAAACCCACTCTGGGAAAGATCAATAGGAGGGACTGATAATGAAGAAGCTCATGAAATTAGACAGACTCCAGACGGCGGATATATAGTTGTAGGTGAAAACTCAACTGATGTTTTACTTATTAAAATTGATTCTCAGGGAAATTTACAATGGCAGAAATCCATTGGTGGTAGTGGAATAGATGCCGGTAAATCCATTTCGCTGACAAATGATGGCGGTTACATCATCTGCGGTTACACCTATTCATACGGTGCCGGAAATGGTGATGTCTATCTGGTTAAGACAGACGGATTCGGCAACGTTCAATGGCAGAGGACATTTGGCGGTTCGGACAGAGACATAGGTTACAGTGTTATTCAGATGAGAAATGGGTGGTACGCTATCGCTGGATTGACCTACTCCTTCGGGAACAGGGTACAAATCTATCTCGTGATTACTGACAATCAGGGGAACCTTCTATGGCAACACAATTATGGAGGATCTACCCATGATGGAGCTTATTCTATCCAGCAAACTCCTGATGGTGATCTTGTTATAACCGGTTTTATGGGGACCGAAACATACGTTGAAAACGTTGCCTTGATCAAAACCGACTCCACAGGCTCCTTAATTCTACAGAGGGTTTACGGTGGAAGTAGTGACGATGTGGGGTACTCAATAAAGGTGCTCGACGATGGAAGCTTCATCATCGTGGGGAAAACAAGATCTTTTGGTGCAGGTGGAAGTGATGTTTACCTCCTGAAAACAAATTCAAGTGGTGACATCCAGTGGACTAAAACCTTTGGAGGAACTTCGGACGATGCAGGATACAGTGTATTTTGTGCAGATGACGGAGGGTATATTTTAACCGGTGTCAAAGATCTGAATTTCACCAATAACACTGGAGACATTTTACTGATAAAAACAGATTCTGAGGGGAACACTGGAGAGTAGAGAGACATCCTATCATTAGGTGAATATTTTAGTATTTTGAGTTAAAATTTTGTCATTCCAATAGGGAGGAGCGAAAAGTGAGAAGTTATCCGGAGGAATTTTTTATTCGGAAAGAAAAGGTTAAAAAGCTGCGAGAAATAGGAATTGAGCCTTATCCGTACAAATTCAACGTTTCCCACCATTCAATGGAGATCAAGGAAAATTTTGACAAGCTTGAGGGCAAAGATGTCCGTATTGCTGGCAGGATCATCACCAGAAGGATCTTTGGAAAATTAAACTTCGCACACATCAGGGATGAACAGGGTGACATCCAAATAGTTACTCAAAGAGGAGTAACAAAAGTTGCTGGACTTTCACAGGAAGAGGACGGTTCGAAATTTTTCAAAAAATTCGTTGATACAGGCGACATCCTGGGTGTCACTGGTGAAGTTTTCAAAACAAAAACTGGTGAAATAAGTGTACTTGCGAAAGAAATTCAAATTCTGTCCAAGGCTCTCCTCCCTCTGCCTGAAAAGTGGCATGGCCTCCAGGATAAAGAACTTCGCTACAGAGAAAGATATGTAGACCTGATCGTAAATCCGGATTCAAGAGTAGTTTTCAGAACACGTGTGAAAATTATTAACTTTATAAGAAATTTCCTCAATTCAAAGGGATTTCTCGAGATGGAGACTCCGGTGCTCCAGCCCATTTATGGTGGAGCAATGGCTAAACCTTTTGAGACATATTCCAACGTTCTCGGCACAAAACTTTACCTTAGAATCTCAAACGAGTTGTACCTGAAAAGGTTACTCGTCGGAGGTTTTGAGAAGGTCTACGAGTTCTCAAAGGATTTCCGTAACGAGGGGATCGACCGTCTTCACTACCCTGAATTTACCCTTCTTGAGGCCTATGCAGCCTATTGGGATTACAATGATATGCTCAACATGACCGAAGAACTTTTATCCTCACTTGCCCTGGAAATTAAGGGGTCATACGAAATTGAATTCCAGGGTGAGAAAATATCATTCAAACCACCCTTCAAAAGGATTGACTACGTTGAATCACTGAGCGACCACCTCGGATTTAACCCACTCGACGCAGATGAGGATAAACTCAGAAACGCGGCTAAACTTCATGAAGTTGACAAGTATGATAAACTTCCCCGGCATAAGCTCATGGACAAACTCTTTGACAAACTTATAGGAGATCATATAAAAGATCCAGCATTCGTTATCAACCATCCTGTTGAAATATCACCACTGGCAAAGAAACACAGGCAAATACCAGGAGTGACCGAAAGATTTGAACTTTTTATTCTCGGAATGGAAATAGCAAATGCATTCTCTGAGTTGAACGATCCTATTGACCAGAGAGAAAGATTCGAAAAACAGGTTGAACTGAGGAAACTGGGTGATGCTGAAATACCGGCAGAAATTGATGAAGATTTCTTGAAGGCACTTGAAGTAGGAATGCCTCCAGCCGGTGGAATTGGCTATGGAATTGATAGAATTGTTATGCTCCTGACCAATCAACCTTCCATAAGAGATGTAATACTGTTTCCACAACTGCGTCCCAAAAAGGAATGAAGAAAGCTGAGCTCTTTATTGCCCTTCGATATCTCAAGTTAACCGGTAAGGGTGTACTATCGTACCTGTCATTTTTCTCAATTCTCGGGGTATTCCTGGGAGTTGCTGCCCTTGTAATTGTGATTGGCGTGATGTCTGGTATGCATCAGGAATTAAAAAAACGCATACTGGGGATAAATCCGCATATCATTATCACAAACTACTATGGAAATCCCGTTGAACACCCGGATTCAATTATCAACATCCTCAAAAAATTCCGTGAGGTCAAGTCAGCAAATCCCTACATTATGGTTAAATGTGTCGTTAAAAAGGGAGATAAGGCCGACGGTGTAGTACTTAAAGGAGTGGATTTCCTCAAAGACCCACGCTTATTAGAGTTGGAAAACTCTGTGGTTACAGGAGAATTTGACCTGGGTAAAGATAAGGTCGTGCTTGGAACTCTCCTTGCCTCAGATATGAATGCATATCCGGGCGACACGATTACTATTCTAACCTTCAGGGGTAAATCTACAAATCTCCTCTCCGGTATAAGGGCGAGAAATATGGAAGTCACAGGCGTTGTTGACTTTGGGATATACGACTTTAACACAAGCATTGTACTCACAGACCTTGCAGGAGCGAGAAATGTCTCCGGTATTTCTACCGGAGTTTCGGGCGTAGAAGTAGAATTGAAAAATCCGTACAGCGCCAATGAATTTGCCAGGAAAATCTCAAAGCTTCTCCCCATAGACTACCGAATTGTCACCTGGATTGAAATGAACCGGAGCTTGTTTTCGGCTCTAAAACTCGAAAAGATTGCAATGTTTGTTATTCTGATCTTGATCATCGTAGTTGCCTCCTTCTCTATCGTGGCAATGCTAATGCTTCTCGTGGTCCAGAAAACGAGAGATATAGGAATTTTACGAACACTCGGAGTTACCTCCAGAGGTATTAAAAGAATTTTTATGATGGTTGGTGGATTTGTTGGACTATTTGGTGCAGTTGGAGGTGGTTTTTTTGGCGTAATTGTGAATTTCCTGATCGGTAAATATAAACTGATCTCTCTACCTCCGGATGTCTATTTCGTTGATCACCTTCCCGTTCAAACAAAATTTTCAGACGTTTTAACAATCATTGTGGCAACATTCTTGATAATTTTTCTGGCGACTCTTTATCCAGCTCATAGAGCCGCATCTCTGAGCCCGCAGGAGGCCATAAGAAATGAATAACGCGATTGTGACACTCAAAGACGTAAAAAAAAGCTATCCTTCAGGAAACACTACTATTCATGTGCTCCGTGGAATTGATCTTCAGGTTATTAGAGGTGATTTTATAGGAATCACCGGACCATCAGGATCAGGAAAATCCACTCTTCTAAGCATCATGGGGACACTCGAAAATCCAGACAGTGGCGAGATCTTATATGGAGATATCTCGATAAACGGCCTCTCAGATGAAGCGATTTCCGATTTAAGAAATAAGAAAATCGGCTTCGTTTTTCAGTTTTATAATCTCCTGCCAGAATTTACTGCTCTGGAAAATGTGATGCTTCCACTCATACTCAGGGGGATAAATTCAGATGAAGCTCGAAAAAAAGCCCTTGGACTACTTGATCAACTTGGACTCAAAGACAGACATCACCATTTTCCATCAGAATTATCAGGAGGCGAAAGACAGAGAATCGCAGTCGCAAGAGCTCTGATTACAAACCCGGATATCATACTCGCAGATGAACCCACTGGTAACCTTGATAGAGATAATGCTGACCTGCTAATGGAACTCCTCAAATCGCTGAATGAAAGAGGAGTTACGATTGTACTGGTAACTCACAATGACGAACTTAAAAAATTTTTTAAAAAATCCTACAAACTACTCGATGGGAAACTCATTCCTGACGGGAAATTCTCATCTTCCTGAATTCTTTGAGTCTCACTGACAATCTCCTAAATGACAGCAATCTAATTTTGCCTTAAACACCCACAAGAACTGAAAAAATTTTTAAAATACAAATTTCTATCTCCGCATTCTACAGTTACATCTCAATAAAAACTAATTTAACCTCTAATCCATCCCCTTCAAGCCAGGCTCGGTCTTATTTCTTTTTCAAATATTCCTGGAGTTTGTCTGCAAAGTCTTCTCCGTGGCCTGCGTAATCGTGGCATTCAAGACAGTTTGGATACTTACTTTCTTTAAAAGCATCTCTATGAGACTCCTTAGCATCGTCACTTAATCCAGGTGCATCAGTCAGATTTGTATGACAATGAAGACAACTTTTCACGTAAACGTATTTTTCAGGCTCATCGAGTTTTTTCTCCCAATCTACACGTCCAGCGCCAGTCAGATGCACAACATAATCTTTGGTTCCACTAATACCCTTGGCAATAAGATAATTTATGACATTTGTACCATGTGGAAGGTGACAATCTGTACATTTCGCACGCTCTACACCTCTTCCATTTTCGTAATTAGGACCATGTGGACCTGTAAGCCAGGTCTCGTACATGGGTTTCATCTCGTGACAGGATGCGCAAAATTCAGGTGTAGAGGTGACCTGCACAATCTGGGCAGCTATGAGAGAAATAACAAAAGCAACTACTGCTCCGATAATAATACCAAGCACCAATGACTTTTTTACGTTACTCATCTACAACCTCCCGAAATTTTATGGGAATGATAAAATTTTTTGACGGAACATGTCAATAATCCATTTTAACTATTTAACCCGTTATGGTCAAATTTATACGGAGAGAGATCAAATGTCATCGAGGATAGTGGGAAAAGATGTGGCGGGGGGCTATGCCCCCCGCCACATCTTTTAATCAATTCTTCAAACAATGCTCTCTCTCACCTCTTACATCAGGACTCAGCCTTTTTGAGGTGAACATCCATCTGCGGATACGGAATAGAAATACCCTTTTCGTCAAATCTTGTCTTTATCTTCTCGAGAAGATCAAAGTACACCCCCCAGTAGTCTTCCACCTTAACCCACGGCCTTACAACGAAATTCACACTACTGTCAGCGAGTTCAGACACCGCAACCGTAGGAGCAGGATCTTCAAGTATCCTTTCATCCTCTTTTAAAATGTTCCAGAGCTCCTCCTTAACTTTCCTCAGATCATCCTCATAACCCACGCCTATCACAAGATCCACTCTTCTAATCTCTTTTTCTGAGTAATTAGTGATATTGGAACCAATAATATTGGAATTGGGGACTATAATGACACGATTATCAAACGTCTTTATTTTTACGTTAAAAATTCCAATATCTTCCACAATTCCAGTGGCTCCTCCGGCTTCTACAGCATCACCTATTTTGAATGGTCTCAGGAGCAGGATCATCACCCCTGCACCAAAATTCGAAAGATTACTCTGTAAAGCAAGACCGATAGCCAGAGTTGCAGCACCAAGAACAGCTACAAACGAAGTTGTCTGAAATCCAAGTGTCCCGAGAGCCACTATGATGACAAGAATAAGGAGAAGAGTATAGATTACCTTACTTAGAAATATGCTGAGGGTTTCGTCTACTTTGCTTTTCTTTAGAATATTATCGCTAATTTTTGCAAGCTTCTTCGATAACCATTTTCCAATTATAAAAATTACAATGGCACCGAGAATTTTGAGGCCATAACTTATAATCAGGCCTGTCAGCAACTGCAACTTATCAGCCATACTTTACCTCCTGATTTTAAGTGGTGAGTATAAACGAACAATTCAGAAATTGCAAATAATAGTACTTTTTATTAATTCAAAATTACAGAAATTTATCAGTGTCTGCCAAATTTTCTTTCGAGTTCGTCGAGGCCGATCTTAATGATGGTGGGACGTCCATGAGGGCAAAAATACGGATTTTTACAATGAAAAAGCTGATTTATCAAAGAGAGCATTTCCTCATTGGTCAGTGGCTCACCAGCTTTAATTGCAGCTTTACAGGCAATGGTCTTTACAGAATACTGAAAACGGTCAGGAAGTGATTTTCTTGTTTCCAGTTCTCCAAGAATCTCTTTAAACTCATCCTTGGTTATAGCAGAAAATATGTTTGGAATTCCTTCTATGACCACGGTTGTCTGTGAAAATTTTCTTATTTTGAAGCCAAAATTCTCGAGAATCTCTTTGTACTCATTAAAAATTTGCATCTCCTGTGGTGTGAGATGAACAGTTACAGGGAACAGCAAATTCTGGGTTCCCACTTTTCTGCTCAACAACTGCTCATAAATCACCCTTTCGTGCGCAGCATGTTGATCAATTATTATTATTCCCGTTTTTACCTCAGCAATTATGTAGCTATTGTGAGCCTGCCATACAGCGACCGGGATTATTCCTTCTTCCTCACTCTCCTCTGGTTGAGTCTGTATATTCATTTCTCCAAGCTCAAGTTGTCTCGCATTTCTTGTCTCTTCATTGGAAACTGGAACTCTTTCCTGAGTAAGTTTTAAAATGGTCTGGGAGGTAGAATGGACCGGGAGATACGATGATTTCGTTGTCTCAAGAACTTCTCTAATACTCCTATAGAATCTCTCAAATATCCTGAGTGATTTTGAGAATCTAACATCTTTTTTCTGGGGATGAATATTGAAATCTATCAGGCGAGGATCCACTTTGACAAAAATTATGTATTCTGGATAATTTTTTACTTCCATTAAAGCTTTATAAATAGCTGCTCTAATCTGGTCACTCTTTACACTTCTTCCATTAACAAGTATGAGCTGAATGACAGGTCTAACCTTCATTTTTTCCGGTCTCGTTATTCTACCGGTTATTTCAAGTGATTCACCGAACTTACTTTTGATCTCTAAAGTTTCTTCGATAAAATCTTCTCCATAAATGTCCTTGATACGCTCATTGTAAGATGCCACTGGCCGAAGGTTGTACACCTCATTTCCGTTGATTATCAATTCAAATCCAATACTGTAATTCCAGAGAGCGTAAGTCGTCACAACCTCGATTATTCTTCTGCCCTCGTACAAGTCTCCACTCAAGAATTTTCTTCTAACCGGAAAATTATAAAAAAGATCCCTGACAATCACTGTTGTCCCTTTTCTATAAGGTGCAGGTTTTATACTCTCAGGTGTAGCTTGATTAAAGGTGACTTCCCAGCTATTTTCACTCTCTTCTTCTGTTCCCGATCTGATGATAAGTTTTGAGACTGTTGCGATTGAATGGAGGGCTTCTCCTCTAAAGCCAAGGGTAGAAATGGCCTCAAGGTCCTCCTCTGAACTTATCTTACTGGTTGTGAACCGTTCTACAGCGAGTAAGATTTCCTCCCTGGACATCCCTACCCCATCATCTTCCACAAGAATCAACCTTTTCCCACTCTCTTCAGCGATAATACGTATATTTTTAGCACCAGCATCAATGGCATTTTCAACAAGTTCTCTTACAACCGAGGCCGGGCTTTCAATAACTTCACCCGCTGCAATTTTTCTTATGACCTCATCCGGTAGTTTCTTTATCATCTTTTTCCTTCAATCTATCGATAAAAATCTCTTCTATCAATTTTTCAGGATGTTTACCCATTTTTCTAATGAGATACTTGAGTGCAAGTGACTCCACAACTGTGGAAATATTTTTACCCGGAATAACTGGCAATCTAACGTAAGGTAGTTCCACCCCAAGAAGTTGTGTTTTTTCAAATTCAAATCCCAATCTATCAAAAGGATTATCCTCCACACTTTTCAATTCTACGACCATATCTACAAATTTTGTCTCCTCAACAGAGGCAACACCAAAAGATTTCAGAACATCAATAAATCCCACCCCTCTCAATTCCATCAAAAATCTCAGCTCAGGTGAAGGTGCCCCTGACCTACCAAGTATTTTCCCCTCTGGATAAGCTATTATTTCTATAAAATCGTCTCCCACGAGTCTGTGTCCTTTTCTCACGAGATCCAGTGCACACTCTGACTTTCCAACACCACTCTCTCCTTTAAAAAGTATGCCAACTCCGTAAACATCTACAAGTGTCCCGTGAATTTTCTGGCGCCTGGCAAGTATAAATCTAAGATAGTCACCGAGAAGCAAAGTTATGCGTGTAGAGTTATGTGGTGTACTCAGGATCGGTATACCAAGATCATCTGCTACTTTCTTGAATCTATCCGGGGGAATACAACCGTCAGAGAAGATGAAAACAGGGATCTGTTTATCCTTCAATCTGTTCAACAATTTAGTATGAGATTTCATCTGTTCGATAAATTTACATTCAATGGGGGTGAAAAGAAGGATTACATCGTCAGGAATATCATCAACTTTTCCTGAGAGGAACAATCCCGGAATATAGATCTCGGTTGTAAAAATTATCCTCTCACTACTTCCTGTAATTAAGTCTAATTTTAAGAAGTCTTTTTCTATTAAATCTCTAACTCTTAGTGGATCCAATCAGACCCTTCTGTCCTTTAACTTTTCTTCGTATTTCTTTAACTGGGACTTAATCTTATCTTTCAATTCATCAATAGCATTAAACGCATCCTTACCAACGGATGAAACTTTCAGAGTGCTCCCTTTCACTTTTACAATCATTTCTCCCTTAACTCTCCCCTTCTCTTCTTCAAGTACCAGTTCGCTATCGATAATATTTCTGGAATATCTATCGAGTGTACTAAGTCGTTTTTCTGCATACTGCCTCAATCCGTTGGTTATTTCCAGGTTTTTCCCCTGAATGCTGATCTTCATAAGCAACCTCCTTTAAGTTTAAATTCCACTTATATTAATTAAGCCACTCGATAAAAAAGTCAACAAGATATTGGCCATTATACCTGCTACAATGTCATCTGACATCACACCAATACCTGATGGAAGTTTTTCAAAATATTTAATAGGCCAGGGCTTCACTATATCAAAAAATCTGAAAAATAGGAATCCAGATAGAAGAACAGGGAATGTAAACTTGTGAAACAATATAGCAAAGCCTACTCCAACAACTTCATCGATAACAACCTCGGAAGGGTCTTCACCCCATTTTTCCTCAAGATAACTTGAGACCCATACACCTACTATCGAGGCAGTAACAATAAAAAGTGTGACGAATTCATTTGTGAATTTAAAGTGATGGACAAGGAGGATGAAGATAAAGCTTGCAATTGTACCGGGGCCTATGGGAATTTTTCCAATAAAACCAAACGTCCCTATCAGTTCAATATTTACATCACCTATAAGTTTGTAGGAAATATAGCCACAAACAGCTCCCACAGCATCGGCAAGAAAGTCATACAAACTAAAGGTCCTGTATGGGATACCAGCTTGAACTACCTCAACCAGGAATCCTATTCCGAGGGAAATTATTAGCATGGTAATCCAGCTTCTATTTTGATAACCATGGAGAAAAAATATGATCAAAAAATAAAATCCGATGAAGTGAAGAACCTTATCAAAATTCCCTGTACCTCCAAGGTTACCAACTGGAATAATCGCCGCGATAAAAAAGACAGCGGCAAATATCCACGCTATGTAACGAAAGTCTCTTAATGCTCTGGCCATTTCTGATAGATGACTCCTGTAAACCAGTTACTTCTATCAAGGGCTCTATATTGTATGGCCTCAGCCACGTGATGTGTCCTGATTTCTATACTTTCATCGAGATCGGCTATGGTCCTCGCTACTTTCAGAATTCTATGATATGCTCTTGATGAAAATCCAAACTTCTCAATGGCAGTCCGTAGAAGTTCTTCGGAATTTTTATCGATCCTGCAATACCTCTTTATCTCTTTAGGACCAATCTGGGAATTACTATGGACACCTTTGAGATTTGCATATCTTTCACGTTGTATTTCTCTCGCTTTTTCCACACGTTCCCGGATTTTAGATGACGGTTCACCTTCACTCTCCTTTCTCAGTTCATCAAATCTCAGAGGGGGCACCTCAATGTGAATATCTATTCGATCAAGAAGAGGACCAGAGACCTTCGAGTGATATCTCTGGATCATCGAAGGTGTACACGTACACTCATGATAGGGATCAGTGAGATATCCACATGGACATGGATTCATGGCAGCTACAAGCATAAATCTGGCCGGATATGTAACGGACATTTTGGCGCGGGAGATTGTGACAACACCGTCCTCTAAAGGTTGTCTCAAAACTTCAAGCACATTTCTATTAAACTCAGGTAGCTCGTCCAGGAAAAGCACACCGTTATGGGCAAGACTTACCTCACCAGGTCTCGGATTGGCACCGCCCCCAATGAGACCGGCATCCGAGATTGTATGATGTGGAGCCCTGAAAGGTCTGGTTGCAACAATGGTACCTTTTAAATTGCCAGCAACAGAGTATATCTTTGTTGTTTCAAGTGCTTCATCAACTGTCATGCGTGGTAAAATAGTGGGCACTCTCCTGGCGAGCATTGTCTTACCGGAGCCTGGTGGTCCGATCATTAAAATGTTATGTCCACCGGCAGCTGCAACTTCCAACGCCCTCTTGACCTGCTCCTGCCCTTTAACCTCAGAAAAATCTACGCTGTAGCTGGAGTGTGTTGAAAATAGTTCACTCATTTCTACGTGTGCAGACTCTATTTCAAACTCCCCTCTGAGAAACCTTACTACCTCGAACAATGTCTTCACAGGGTAGATTTTTATTCCCTCGACAATGGCTCCCTCAATCACATTCTCTTCGGGTAATATTACCCCTTCCATACCACGAGACCTGGCAGATAACACCATTGGTAATACACCTTTAACTCGCCTGATAGATCCATCGAGTGAGAGTTCCCCAACGAAAATGTTCCTCTCAAAAAAATCTGAGTTCGGGATTTCACCTGTAGCCCTCAAAATACCAATTGCAATGGGTAAATCAAACGACGACCCTTCCTTTCTGACATCTGCAGGAGCAAGATTTATTCTAACACGTTTTACCGGTATGCTGAAACCAGAATTTTTCAGTGCAGATTGCACTCTTTCTTTAGATTCTCTAACCGCTCCTTCTGGAAGTCCCACTGTGACAAACGATGGTAATCCCGGTGAAAGGTCTATTTCCACCTCAACTATATAACCTTCCACCCCCAATACTGCTGATGAAAGGACCTTCGAGAACAACTAAAACCCCTCCTACACATTCTTATTTTTCTTCTTTTGACTTTCTGTATGAATCGTAAAAGGCCTGGAACATTTCAAGAGGCAATGGGAATACGATCGTGGATGTATTTTCAGAGGATATTTCTCTAACCGTCTGAAGGAAACGGAGTTGTAAAGTAATGGGGTTTCTTGCAAGAATATCTGCGGCCGAGGAAAGTTTCTCCGCTGCCTGATATTCACCCTCTGCATTGATAATCTTTGCTCTTCTTTCTCTTTCGGCCTCAGCCTGACGTGCCATAGCTCTCTGCATTTCCTGCGGGAGATCCACATGTTTAATCTCTACAGCCGACACTTTTACACCCCACGGGTCAGTTTGCTCATCGATAATTCTCTGAAGTCTCTGATTCAATTTTTCTCTCTGAGATAACAATTCATCAAGCTCTACCTCACCAAGTACACTTCTGAGGGTCGTCTGAGCGATTTGAGAAGTTGCATAGTAATAATCTTCCACTTCGACAACACTCTTTGCAGGGTCAAGCACCCTGAAATAAACAACTGCATTAACTTTAACAGAAACATTGTCTTTCGTAATAACGTCCTGAGGCGGGACATCAAGAACAATGGTTCTTAAAGAGACCTTAACCATTTTGTCAACGAAAGGGATCAAAATAATCAAACCCGGCCCTTTAACACCGATTAATCTTCCGAGTCTGAAAATAACACCTCTCTCGTACTCGCGGAGTATCCTGATCATAGAGGAAAATAGGATCAGGATAATGATTAATAAGGTTAAATAGAACATAACCAACCTCCTTGTTTAAGTAAGGTAAATGATAGTCCAGAGAGGTATGAATTGCAATTTTGGTGGAGGCGGCGGGAATCGAACCCGCGTCCGGGGGTAATGACCCAGAAGGTCCTACATGCTTAGCCTGCCTTTTACTGTGGAGCCTCCAGCTCCCTGGCAGGCGAGGGAGATTCTGGAGGTCCCTCCGGTTTATACTGTCGCCCTGACCCAACCGGAGCGAGAATCAGGGCCAAGCTCCCTGTCTATGACACCCTTGTGGCGAGTCGGGAGCCAACCTCTCCACAGGGCGGGCTGCCGATCAATTAGGCAGCCATTGCATAGTTGTACTCGGGAATTGTTTTTCGCCGCCTGTTTTACGAGGTGACGGCACCTCGGCATGCACCTCCTGGACCACGCTACCCCCGTCGAATCCTTACGCCCCCACTTTTTCAAAGAACGCATTCTATTAATAACGTCTCCTCATTTTTTGTCAAGTGGCTACATACCTCAAAATTTTATGATAAAATTAATCTGCCCAAGCAATCAAAATATTCACATCTTCCGATCAACCAATGAACACGGGAAGGTCTTCTCTAAAAGAGTCTGTGATTCTATTATAAATATCAAATTCCACGAGTATTTTCCCTCTATCAATTGGACTGCTCCTGTGAAGACCCCGTTAAAAAGACCCTGAATTGGTCACATACTATATACTGTAATTTTCTTTTGCCGTGAAATACTGCTGTAGCAGTATCCAGGTGACAACTTGCCAAAGATGAAAAATTCCATAAAATAATCCACTTATGCCAGCAGAGAAAATCATTGTTCGAGGCGCAAGAGTTCATAACCTGAAGAATATAAATGTTGAGATTCCTCGGGATAAGTTTGTTGTCATTACCGGACTCTCAGGCTCCGGTAAATCATCCCTTGCGTTTGATACATTGTACGCCGAGGGTCAGAGAAGATATGTTGAATCTCTCTCGGCCTATGCAAGACAGTTTCTCGGCTTAATGGAAAAGCCTGATGTGGATCTTATAGAAGGCCTTTCCCCTGCCATTGCTATAGAGCCCAGAAAGGCATCCAAAAATCCTCGCTCTACCGTCTCCACAGTTACTGAAATTTATGACTACCTGAGACTCCTGTTCGCAAGAATCGGGATTCCACATTGTCCCGAACATGACATACCCCTTAAATCTCAGACCGTTGATGAAATTGTTGATGTTATCTTAAAACATAGAGAGGGAGAGAAAATTCAGATACTCGCTCCCATGGTTAGAGGCAGAAAGGGAGAGTTTAAAGATCTTTTTGAAAGAATAAGAAAACTCGGATTTGTAAGAGTGAGGGTGGATGGAAAGATTTACCGTCTGGAGAATGTACCTGATCTCGAAAAATATAAAAATCATACGATTGAGATTATTGTTGACCGCATCAAATTAAAAGAAGGTATCCGCTCTCGACTCGCCGACTCTATAGAACAGGCCTTAAAGGTCGCAGATGGACTTGTTACAGTCATTTTTGAGGATGGAAAGGAGGAAATCTTTAGTGAAAAGCTTATGTGTCCAATATGCGGATTCTCCATGCCGGAACCGGAGCCAAGACTCTTTTCCTTCAACTCTCCCTACGGCGCATGTCCAGCCTGTAACGGTCTCGGAGTAAAACTTGAAATTGATCCACAGCTTCTAATTTCCAATCCTGAACTGTCTATTTTTGAAGGAGCTCTTAGGCCCTGGGGCGTACCAAATCCCTTTATCGAGACAAAGCTTGAGAAACTCGCATCCATTTACAACGTTGACCTGAATAAACCCTGGAGGGACCTGCCGATTGAATTTCGAAACGTAATAATTTACGGTACCGAAGATCCGAGAGAATATTCGCTGAACTCAGAAGACTTTGAATCTGAGTATTTTTTCTATGAAGGTATCATCCCACACTTATGGCGTAGATACAGAAGTACCGAATCCGATTGGGTAAAGAATGAAATCGAAAGTTATATGGTAAAAAGAACATGCCCGGTATGCGGGGGTTCAAGACTAAAGAGAGAAGCTCTTTCTGTAAAAATTGACGGAAAATCAATACATGACATTACCCAAATGACGATCAAGGCGGCCTACGATTTTTTCATGAATTTCAATCCGACCGGCAAAGCTGGAATTATTGCCAAACAGATTCTAAAAGAGATCCGAGCACGACTTGGATTCTTACTCGATGTTGGCCTTGATTATCTTACACTGGACAGACCGACTGAAACACTCTCTGCGGGCGAGGATCAGAGGGTGAGGCTTGCCACTCAAATAGGCTCTGGCCTGACTGGAGTCCTCTATGTGCTTGACGAGCCCACAATAGGGCTGCATCCGAGAGACACAGCGAGACTGGTTAATACCCTGCTGAAACTGAGAGACCTGGGGAATACTGTAATTGTTGTAGAGCACGATAGATATACCATCGAACATGCTGACTTTGTCATAGATCTTGGACCCGGTGCAGGCGAGAAAGGTGGATATGTAACAGCTACAGGTACACCAGAGAAGATTAAAAAGAGTTCAAAGTCTCTCACCGGGAAATATCTGGCGGGAAAGAAAAGTATCCCCGTCCCGACTGTTAGGAAGAGACCATCGGATAAATGGCTGATAATCAAGGGAGCACGTGCAAACAACCTTAAAAACATCACAGTAAGAATTCCTATTGGCCTCTTTGTCGTGGTAACTGGTGTCTCAGGATCAGGAAAATCCACTCTCGTCCAGGACACATTAAAAAATGCACTAATGAGGTTCTTCTATAACTCAAGAGTCGAAGTTGGCGAGCACGATGAAATTCTTGGAGTTGAATATATTGATAAAGTTGTGGATATAGACCAATCACCTATTGGAAGGACACCTCGTTCAAACCCTGCCACTTACACCTCAGCCTTCACCCCTATAAGAGAACTTTTTGCTTCATTGCCAGAGGCCAGAATGCGAGGTTATGCACCTGGAAGGTTCTCCTTCAACGTAAGAGGTGGTAGATGCGAAGCATGTCAGGGAGAGGGATTTGTAAAAATCGAGATGCAATTTCTCCCGGACGTATACATCCCGTGCGAAGTCTGTAAAGGGAAAAGGTACAATCGTGAGACACTCGAAGTCAAATTCAAGGGGAAATCTATAGCAGATGTACTCGATATGAGTGTGGATGAAGCATACGAGCTTTTCAAGGAAATACCACAAATAGAGAGAAAACTGAAATTGCTCAAAGAAGTTGGACTCGGATACATTAAATTGGGACAACCCGCCACAACCCTATCAGGCGGTGAGGCTCAGAGGGTAAAACTCGCAAAAGAACTCTCAAAAGTGGCAACTGGTAAAACACTTTACATCCTCGACGAGCCAACAACAGGGCTGCATTTTGACGATGTAAAAAAACTCATAAAGGTATTGAAAAAACTTGTTGAAAGGGGAAACACCGTCCTGGTAATTGAACATAATCTCGACGTTATAAAATCCGCCGACTGGATTATTGATCTTGGACCTGAGGGGGGTGATAAAGGTGGCAAGGTCATTGCCGAAGGACCACCAGAAGTTATAGCCTCCACGCCTGCATCTATTACAGGGAAATTTCTGAAAGAAGAGCTCCATATTCCATCAAAAAAAGTCCGCAGGAGATGATTCCCTTTAACCTTATTGGACTTTCGGGGCAAATCCATTCCCAACTCGGGTAACCTAACACTCAGATTAAAATTGGCCTATCGTATTTTAACGAATCTGTCCAGAATCTTTTTACCCTTCAAGAAATAAACTCCCTGCGATAAATCACCTATGTAAGCCTCCCTCCCTGTAAACTCCCTTACGATCCTTCCAGTAGCAGATACTATTTTGACCGTGGAGTGGACAGGCTTCGTCAGTTCAATGTAATTTTTCACAATGTTGGAGCGTAGGCATTTACTGAATTGCTGGAAATTTTCTCCAACGAGTGCCGTCGTCGTGTCCTTTCCAAAATATACATCCTGTGTTCCTTCACGTGTATCTGTCCACACCATAAACGGTTTTGCGTTCCACGTATCAAGCCCGATATATTCTCCGATGAGACCGGACTTTCCAGCTGCCGGATTGCTTGAAACTGACGTTACACGAACATTGGGCGTCCATGTTTCTCCTCCATCATAGGATTGGGTCAGGTAAACATCCATCAGAATGTTATTGGGATCATTTCGGCGGTCATAGAAAATCACTGTTATGACACCGTGCTGATCTACATCTATCCAGGGATGGAATTGGTCCGTGGTAGCCCTCCTTGAGTCATCGTTCAATCTAATGGGGTTTGTCCAGCTTTCGCCCCTATCAGTAGACTTTCTGAAAAATATGTCTGTCCCACTGGTATCAGTCGAATCCATGTAAACTACGTAGAGGTTTCCATAATATGGGCTCCCGGGGTTTGCATCGGTCGCAAGTGCAGGGTAGGAAATAACTTCAAGCTGGGGATTAAGCGTATACCATCCACCATTAACATCCGTAATAGGTACGGGAGAGGTGAAAGATTGGCCACCGTCGAAAGATTTCGCCAACTCAAGTCTGCCCAGCATGTAATTAAGCCAGCCCACATAAACAATTCCAGAATCTCCTACGGTAACAACCGGCCATTGAACCCCGTAACTTAGGGTACTTATATGCAAAGGTGAAGACCAGGTGAGTCCGTGATCACTGGAAACGGATATATTTATTCCACCATTTGTGTAATCGTAAAACCTGGTCCATACAACATACAAATTGCCACGAAACGGTGAGTTTTGAACATTATCTGCTGTTATCAATTCTTTGTCCTCGAATGCTGACGAGTGAGCATCAATAACAGTATAGGGACCTTCCCAGGTCATCCCCCCGTCTCTGGATTTAAAAACAAAGATTCCAGAGGTCGAAGCGTCTGGTGGGAGGGAAAGTACAACTGCATAAAAATTTCCTGAATCATCAACCGTTACACCTGGATCGCTGTCCCATGCGTATGGAGTTCCAGCAAAAAGTGTATCATGCCAGGTGTTCCCACCATCAAAGGTATAGCCGAAAGCCACCTGTCGATATCCAAGTCTAAAATCCCTCCACACTGCCACCATATTCAAAGAATCAAGTGGATTAATAACAATCTGCTCTTCGTTCTGAATATTTGTTGTGACACTATTGATTCGAATATTTAGATAATCCGTGATTACCGTATCTTTTCCACCCTTTACCAATATCTTGCCAGGTTCATATAGCGCAAGTGGTTTCATAGGGTTGAAAAGAATAAGAGCAAGTAAAATTGTCATCATTCACCTCCATTTAAACTTTCCGAGAATTATAAGGATAGACATACAAATTATCCGCAGATTAAAATTCAAGCTCAATGAAGATACTGGTAATAAACTGGCAGGATATAAAAAACCCTCGTGCCGGTGGTGCAGAGGTGCACTTACATGATTTTTTCGGTAGAATTGCCCGTATGGGACATGAAGTAACAGTCATTGTTTCAGGCTTCAAAGGAGCTCCAAAGGAAGAAACTATCGATGGTATGAAATTCTACCGAATCGGAGGCAGGAATTATTTTAACTTTGTTCTACCCTTTTTCTACTGGACAAAATTTCACAGGATAGACTTTGATGTTATAGTCCTTGACATTAACAAAATACCCTTCTTTACACTGCTTCTTGAGAAAAAGCCAAAAGTGGGGATAGCTCACCATCTGTTCGGAAAATCCATTTTCCTTGAGGTGCCTCGACCAATGGCACTCTACGTTTATCTCACCGAACTTTTATTCTTTAAATTTGCGAGAAACATACCTTTTATCGCAGTCTCTCCGAGTACGGCTGAAGAGCTCAAGAAGAGAGGAGTGAAACATGTGAGAATAATTTACAACTGTGTTGACAGCGAAAAGTTTCATGTCCTTGGGATCCCTAAAACCCCGTACCCATCGGTTACCTATCTCGGTAGAATAACAAAATACAAATCCATCGACCACCTGATAGACGCTTTCAGGATTGTGAAAAGAGACGTTCCTGATGCAAAATTGACCATTGTAGGAGAAGGTCCTTACAGGGGAAAACTCATGAATTATGCCCAGGGGTTGAACGTGGAATTCACAGGGTTTGTTCCTGAAGAAAAAAAGATAGAGATTTTAAATAGAAGCTGGGTCGTCGTGAATCCATCAATTAAAGAAGGATGGGGTCTTACAGTGATCGAGGCCAATGCCTGTGGGACTCCTGTCATTGCTGCCAATTCTCCCGGTCTCAAAGATTCTGTTAAAAACGGGGAAACCGGGATACTCTATCCCTATGGAGATATTCAGAAGTTAGCAAAAGAGATTATCCGCATTTTGACAGACAAGGAATTACGTGAAACTCTATCTTCCAGAGCACTTGCCTGGTCAAAACACTTCGACTGTAACAACAATGCAGGAAAATTGTTGAAATTCCTTGAGGAAATGACGAGAGAAAAATCGAATCAAGAATAGACATTCTGAAAACCCTCTCCAGCCCAGCATCAATTATGGAAACCACGAGAACTACTTTTTAAGGCTGTCTATCAACCCTCAAGTGGCTTTATTTCCCAGACTTCAATAGCAACATCATTTTCAAGAAATTCAGGCTCACCGACCATCTCCGCCTTATATCCAAGTTTATTGAGTGCAGCAAACATCAACGCTGTCGAGATGTGAGGCGGGACCATCCCCTCTCTGATCAGCTTCTCAGCACCTGGAAGAATAACTGGTTTTCCCATGGTATATTTCACCCTCGTTTCTGTCTCTTTCTCAACTTCGATGTAGTCAACGTATCCAACCTTTGAAAGGTAGTTCCCCAGATTTTTTAGAACAAGGAAGACGTCGTCTGTATCTTGTGGGTTTATCTCACTCCAAATCTCATCAAGAACTATTTTGCCAGATCTCCAGACAATTTCCCAAGTCTTCTCACCAAGCTGCTCGTTCACAGCTTTATAAATACCGTAAAGTTCGAGATCAAAAAACCTGTCGTCAACCATTTCTCAAAACCTCCTTTACGAGTTTATCTGCCATCTTTGGAATAATGCTGAACCCCATACATCCAAATCCTGCAAAAATGTAAAGATTTCTTATTCTGTCTAATCTCTTCACAGGTTTTTTAGATTCCATACATAGGGTTGCCCATCCTCTTTCTATAGATGAGTCCATCAATTCTGGATATTTCTTCTCGAAATATTCATACACGATCGTATAAAAATTCTCATCTACTCCCCGTTTTTTATTCACGATGTCTTTCTCAGGCTCAACTTCTATTCCCTCATTCTCCCTCAGAATCAACCTATCCCTCCCCTCAGGCTTAATAACAAATTTATCGTCGTAAATAACAAGACGGGGGAACTGGTCGACTGGTTTCAAAAGGAGGGACCTCACCCATTTAAATTTAACTCCATCCAGATTTTCAAATTCCTGGACAATAAACGGGGTTGATCCACCCGCCGCAACAATGAAAATATCACCACCAAAAACTCCTCTGTTGGTTTTAATTCCCGTAATTTTCTCTCCATCGAATTCAATTCCCTGATAGGGGCTCAACACTTCAAATTTTACGCTCTCTTTTTCAAGCACAATGGAGGTGTAATAAGCATAGTTGTAGCCATCTACATAGATGCTCCTTCCTCTCTCGGTTCCTTTTATATGGTCATAGACTACAGGTCTGAAGTAATGAAGTGTGTAGTCCTCTATTTTCCGGTAAAAATCAAAAATGCTCTGCTCCATCGGGAAAATACCAGTGGAATAGCCTGTTTCACCACTACCTACAAAATCCTTTTCAACAACTGTCACATCCATACCTGCTTTTTTGAAAAAATATGCAAGGGTTATACCTGCATGCCCGGCTCCAAGTATGACAACTCTCATTTTTTGCTAAAAATATCCCTGATAAGCCCCTCCCTATAAGCATTTTCCCAGAAGTAAAGTTCAAACCTCAGACTTTCTCTGAAAACCTCATTTATCCGTTCAAACTTTTTATCACCCACAGATTCTGAAAATTTATCAAGAAATTCCTTTAGTTTAGAAGCTATCCTGCCAAACTCTTCTGAAGAATAAGTTTCAATCCAGTCTTTATAAACAGCTTTTTCCGGCATTCCTTTTTCTTTCAAAAATTTTCCTATTTCCCAATAGCTGTACTCACACGGGAAAAGGGATGCGAGAATTTCTACAATATCGCCCTCGTAGGCTGTCTTTATGAGAAAATTGGTATATGAAAGGGTCAAAACCGTGGGCTCGTGCCTATCCAGCACTTCCCGGGAAACCCCCAGATTCTCACACGTTCTGCGATGTAGTTCCATTTCAAATGTCATGGTAGAATGGAGAAATTCGGCAAAAAATTTCTGAAGATCCTCACCTGGCGCCTTCGCTGAAGCAATAGCAAGTACACGAGAATATTCCTTCAGGTAAAAATAATCCTCCTTCAGGAAAAAAATGTACTTTTCAAATGGCAAATCACCCCTGCCAATACTGAGAACGAAAGGATGAGAGAAGATACTGTTCCAGGTGATACTGTTTTCCCTGATCAATTTCTCTGAAAGACTCATCCCTGAAGTTCCACAATTTTTTCCATAACGTCAATTCTTTCTCGATAGAGTGGGAAGGCCCTAACAAGCTCCTGGACTCTACTGCGAGCTTTTTTCTTGACTTCTTCGTCATCAGGATACTTCAGCACGTCTGCAATGATTTTACCTATAATTCTCATCTCATCTTTTCCCATACCTCTGGTTGTAATTGCAGGAACCCCGATTCTGATTCCACTTGTAACAGTAGGCTTTTCTGGATCGTAAGGGATAGAGTTTTTGTTGACCGTGATGTTCACCTCAGCAAGTAGCGCTTCAGCTACCTTACCGGTCATTTTCACACTGCGTGTATCCACCAGCATGAGATGGTTGTCAGTACCCCCGGAAACCAGTCTAAGACCATTGGAGAGCAATGTTTCCGCGAGTGCTCTCGCATTTTCCACAATTTTCTTTTGATATTCAACGAATTCTGGTCTCATTGCTTCCTTGAATGCAACGGCCTTAGCAGCAATAACATGCTCAAGTGGACCTCCTTGCATTCCAGGGAAAACCGCCTTATCAATGGCTTTTGCAAATTCTTTTGATGTTAGTATCAATCCGCCTCTTGGCCCCCTTAAAGTCTTGTGAGTTGTGGTAGTGACAAAATGAGCATAAGGCACCGGATCCGGATGTACTTTCCCCACAACCAGCCCCGCAATGTGGGCAATGTCAGCCATGAGATATGCCCCCACACTATCAGCAATTTCCCTGAACTTTGCAAAATCTATCCTGCGTGGATATGCTGAATAACCTGTAATAATTAGTCTTGGCCTGTATTCCCTGGTAAGTTTTGCAACTTCATCAAAATCAATATACTCCGTCTCCCGATCAACGCCATAATAAACAACGTTGTATAACTTGCCCGAAAATGAGACCCTGCTACCGTGTGAAAGGTGACCACCACAGGAAAGGTCCATTGACAGAATGGTGTCACCTGGCTTCAAAACGGCAAAGTAGACAGCCATATTTGCTTGAGAACCTGAATGTGGCTGTACATTCGCATGCTCTGCTCCAAAAAGCTCCCTGGCACGTTCTATCGCAAGTCTCTCAACAACATCAACAAATTCGCATCCCCCGTAGTACCTCTTTCCAGGATAACCTTCTGCGTATTTATTGGTCAGAACACTTCCAAGTGCAGCAAGAACAGCGTCAGATGTGAAATTTTCCGAAGCTATCAGCTCAAGACCTTCACTCTGTCTCCTGGTCTCATTGAGGATCGCCTCAAAAATATCTCTATCTGTGTTAAAAAGTTTTTCCTCAAACATCTTAACCTCCAGATTAATATCATAATGGAAAATAATTGACCGGGACAGGGACTTATCGAGATACGATGAGATTGCCCCTGACCTCAAATTTCACGGGTAAAAATTTTTCGGTTACCCAGATGTTGGACTTCGTGTGAGTGGTAACTTCTGACACTCGCATTCTGCCTCCCACTATTCCAAGGAACGGGATTAGATTGTCCTGGAGGTGACGATCCACACATGCTCCCTGCTCAATTTCATAAACAAACTTCTTTGCCGCTTCCTCGCCGATCTTCTCAGCAGGAACTCCCAGCTTACCGATCCCGTCGCTACCAATTGTATAATTTTTTCCCAGATTGCCAGTAATAAGAATGGAACATCCAGGTGAAAAACTCCTCTCGTATCTAACATAAATTTCGGGTGAAATTCCTGTTCTCGAAAGCAATTCTGAAAGGACCCTCAGTACACCTTCGACCTGTCTTTCCGCTACCTTTCTTCCCCTAAGCCTGGTTGAAGAAACAGAATACACTGATACGGACTTCAATTTTCCACAAGAATCAAGCTTCAACGGAGAAACTTCACGTCTAACATCTCCGAAGGTGTGATACCGTGGGATTATTTCAATCTCTACCTTTCCATTTCCCCGCGGATAGTATCCTCTCCTCCATACATTGATGGAGATTTTATTCACAAATCGGGAGAGATGTGGTATAAGTACATAATGCATGTAATCCATGGTCATTCCACCCGAAACATCAGTACCACCGTAGACTATCAATTTGGAGGAATTACGGGCAAAGAGGAGAACGGGGATGAGGGTTTGAAGAACAAGTGGAATACTACCTGCCGTTTCTACATCAAGATCAATATTTCCCCCAAAGATATTTCCTGGTATAAACTCCAATTCCCTACTACCCAATTTGTCACCAACGACATCAGAAGTTGTGAGCATTTTTAGAGCCCTGATTATAGTTAGATGCTGCCTCTTCAAGCCTGGATTCTTTCGAGAGGACCTGATGTTGAATATTTTGAAAGGCGTGGACGTAACAAGAGATAGAAAAAGGGCAGTTCTTAATATCTGGCCACCGCCTTCACCGTAACTTCCGTCAATTTTGATCATACTTCAAATTTACCCCAACTCATTTGAATTTTCATCAATGAGAATTTTGTATAAATCTCCTGGTCCGGGAAATCAATTTCGAAATTTGGGCAATCTGACTAAATTTCTTCGGTGGCACGTTGAAAAATTTTCACATTTGTTTTAAGGTTAAAGCATGATCATAGTTACAGGTGGAGCGGGTTTTATAGGGAGTGCAATAGTGTGGAGATTAAATCAGGAGGACCGAAGAGACATTTTAATCGTGGATCACCTTGGAAGCTCGGATAAGTGGAAAAATCTATCTCCGCTTTACTATAAAGACTATCTTGAAAAGGACGAATTCTTAAAAATCATCGAACAGGATAAGGATATCCCTGAGCTGGAGGCTATTATTCACATGGGGGCTCGTAGTGATACATTGGAAAAGAATATGAGTTTTCTCATTGAAAACAACTTCAGATATTCACAGAAACTTGCCACCTATGCTATCAACCGAGGAATAAAATTTATCTATGCTTCAAGTGCAGCAACTTATGGAAGTGGAAACCTTGGATTCGATGACAACGAGGTTCTTCTGCATTCACTCCGCCCTCTCAACCCGTATGCATTTTCCAAACACATCTTCGACCTGTGGCTGTATGAGAACAATCTTCATCGCCACACAATCGGACTCAAGTTTTTCAACGTTTATGGCCCTAATGAATACCACAAAGGGGAGATGCGAAGTAAGATCTTAAAGGCCTATGAGGAAATCAAACAGACGGGCAAAATAAAACTCTTCAAATCGTACAATCCGAAATATCGTGATGGAGAGCAAAAGAGAGACTTTATCTATATTAAGGATGTTGTTGAGGTTGTGATGTATCTTTTTAAAACCCCACACGCATACGGAATTTACAATGTTGGGACAGGGAAAGCTCACTCCTGGCTTGAACTCGCCCATGCAGTTTTTGACGCCCTTGAGATGAAACCTGAAATCGAATTCGTAGACATGCCAGACTGGCTAAAACCACGCTATCAGTATTACACAGAGGCCAAAATATCAAAGTTAAGACGCCTCGGTTATCCGGGAAAATTTTACACCTTTGAGAATGCTGTTAGAGAATATATAAAAGACTACATCGAACAAGAGAAACACCTGGGTGATTAGAAAGTTTCACGTGAAACATCTGGCTGTTCCCTTCTGTAAAAACATGGCTTAACTAAAGGGATAATAATTACTTTAACCATCGAACACACCTTATCCTCACTCTGGTAACTCACCAATTAAAGGGTATACCCCCATAATGGAACGGAGGGATTCTGGTGTTTACATCTATGGGTTGAAGACGTCAGTAATCTGCTACTTTTTGTAATTTTTCCTTCTGTAGCAGGATGAGGTCCTGGAGTGTGTACTGTTTCAAAAAATCACGAATATTTTGGGCGAGTTCTTTCCAGAGATCGTGCGGGGCGCAGATATTAACTTTATCGCAACTTGATTCATCAGCCACACATTCGACAAGGCTTATATGCCCTTCGACTGCCTCAACAATTTCAAGAAGCGTGATATTCGCTGGATTTTTTGCGAGTCTAAAACCTCCTCCTCTCCCCTTTGAACTCTCAAGGATACCTGCTCTTTTCAATTGGAGAAAAAGATTTTCTAAATACCGCTCAGAAAGACCCTCACGCTCAGCTATTTCTCTAATGAAAACCGGTCTACCATCCTGATTCATGGCAAGATCAAGGATGGCTCTCACAGCATATCTTGAGCGTGTTAATAATCTCATTTTCTCTCCCTCAAAAATTTTTCGAGTCTTCTTAATGCCTCTCTTATATTCTCAAGCGAGTTTGCATAAGAAAATCTGATGTAATTCTCCGTCCTGTTTGATCCAAAATCAACCCCTGGGGTTACAGCAACCCCTGCCTCGTCCAGTATCTCATGGGCAAATTTGAATGAATCACTTGAGAAATTGGAAATATTTGCAAATACATAAAAAGCACCTGCGGGACTCGACTTGATTCCAAATCCCAGTTTTCTTAATCCATTAACAATGACTTTCCGTCTCGCATCATACTCTTCTTTCATTTCGAGCACATAAGACCAGCTTTCATTAAATGCCGCCAGTGCCGCGTATTGTGCTATAGAGCTTGGACAGATAAATAAATTCTGGGCAAGTTTGTGAACCGTTCTTAAAAGCTTCTGAGGAACAATCATCCATCCAAGTCTCCATCCTGTCATGGCAAAAAGTTTCGAAAAACCGTTTATAACGATAACGTCATCTGAAAATTCAAGTGCAGTATGCTCCTTCCCTTCATAAACGAGACCATGATAAATTTCATCAGAAATGAAAAATGGAGCCATTTCTATCGCTTCCTTTAAAACTTCCGGTCGTGTAAGTGTCCCTGTAGGATTGGCAGGCGAAGCTATAAGGATGGCCTTGGTCCGTGACGATAAAGCTGATCTCAACCTTGATGGTGATACTTCAAAATTCTCCTCCTCATAAACCGGAACAAAAACAGGATTGGCATCAAAAGCCCGTGCAAAGTTAGGATAGCAGGGGTATCCCGGGTCGGTGAAGATTAATTCGTCACCAATATCAAGAATTGCTGCCATTATGAGGAGAAAGGCGCCAGAGGTACCGTTTGTCACAACTACTCTCTCAGGAGAAATTTCTACTCCATAGTAACTGTAATAGAAAGCCGCAATTTTCTCTCTTAATTCAGGAATACCAAGACTTGGGGTATAATGCGTTCTCCCATTCTTCAACGCTTTAATCCCAGCCTCCACTATAGGTTCTGGAGTGTCAAAGTCTGGCTCCCCTATCTCAAGATGAATAATATCCCTTCCCTCCCTTTCGAGACGGTGGGCTTTCTCCAGTATTTCCATCACTATGAAGGAGGTAATACTTCTATTCCTTCTTGCTATCATGCTTTTTTGAAATTCCATTTTGACTACCTTAAACTAACAAAAATTTTTGAAAAGGAGGTTTTTCTAATGATAAAGTATCTCTTACTCTTTTTGCTATCCATTACACATAATCCCAACTCAGGAACTCTTGGACTGTTTTACCCATCGATATCTCCGGATGGACAAAAAATTGCCTTCACATTCAGGGGGGACATCTGGGTATATGATACACTAAAAAAATCAAGCTGGAGGGTCACACTCCACGATTCAGTTGATACAAAACCTGTCTGGTCTCCAGATGGAAAATATATTGCATTTGCATCAAGAAGAAAGGGAAATTACGACATCTGGCTCGTCCCATTCAAAGGTGGTATACCCAGACAGCTAACATTCAATACTTCCACAGATATTCCCACAGATTGGCAGGGGGACACCATTCTTTTCTATTCTTACCGTGATGGTATGTTCTTTGAGATATTTAAAATCCACAGGGAAGGAGGAATACCCGTCAGAGTCACGTTTTTCGACTCTCACAGTGGTGTCTTCGCTCACGACGGTTCTATATATTTTGTGAAGGATGGCGTCTCTTATTTCAGAAAGGGTTATAAAGGATCAACCAACGGTGAAATTTACCATTTAAAAGGCGGCAAATTCTTCAGAATCACTAATTACATTGGAACAGATAGGGATCCGGCCGTTGATAAAAATGGTAACCTGTATTTTATCAGAGAGGATGATAATGGATTCCAGATTTACAGGTACCAGAATGGGAAGCCGAAAAAGATTACTCATTTAAAGACAGGTGATGCCCTACACCTGACCGTTTCAAAAGATGGGAAATACGCCGTCTTTGAGCATAAATTAACGTTGTACAAACTGGATCTCACCAATAATAAAGTTGAACCTTTAAAAATTTTTATTCAGACGGATGACAAGTTACCAGAGAAATTTGTGAGAGAATTTAAGGATAGGGCGGAAGCCCCAGCGCTTTCACCTGATGGACGTTATATTGCCTTTTCCATGAGAGGTGATATATGGATCATACCTTCTTCTGGCGGCAGGGCAAGAAACTTAACCAATGACTCTTACCACGATCAATGGCCAAGATTCTCCCCGGATGGGAAGAAAATAGCCTACTTTTCAGATAGAAATGGGAATAATGACATCTTCGTTATATCAATTGAAGGGGGAGAGCCGGAGCAAATAACAAAAAATAAGGCTGATGATTTCTTTGAAAACTGGTCTCCAGACGGAAAATACATCGTCTTTACCTCCACAAGAAAGGGAAATAAGGACATCTTTGTAATTAGACTCAAAGATAAAAAGGTTTTCCAGATTACAAAAAATGAGAAGGCTGACGATGATGGCTGTTTCTCACCGGACGGCAGATGGATCTACTTCGATTCTCAGAGGAGCGGAAACGGAGAAATTTATAAAATCGCCTTCAACGACGGCAAACCGGCTGGAGAACCTGTTAAATTAACGGATGGAAGTGGCTACAAACAAGTACCCTCCGTCTCCCCGAACGGCAAACTGGTCGCATACGAAGTATCGTCGGGACGAAAAACCCAGATATACGTAATGGATAATAACGGGATTCATCATATACAGCTCGCGGAAGGAAGAAGCCCCCAATGGAACGAAAAGTATATCGTTTACGTACTCAAAGGTGATATTAAGAAAATTAGGGGACCAGAGGAAATAATTTTACCAAAAACTGTAAATTTTACCGCGGAAGAGCTTGTTGATAGACGTGAGGACTTCAAGAGAATTTTTGACATGGCCTGGACAACCCTGAAGACTCGCTTCTACGATTCGACAATGAATGGAGTGGATTGGGATTCAGTCAAAAAATACTACGAACCACTCTTAAATTACATTGAAACTTACAGCGAGCTGAGAAAGACCATACTCTACATGACAGGAGAGCTTCGAGCGTCCCACATGGGTATACAACCACCAAAAGATACCTTCAAAATTAAGGGATTCGCAGGTTTCAGGGTTCGGAAAGTAGAAAATGGCCTTATGGTAACAAAAGTCTACAAAAATTCTCCTGCAGATTCGGCCGGGTTAAAATTGGGAGACATAATAGTCAAAATCAACGGACACAAAACATCCGATCCGAATTATAACATTTACAAAGACCTGTTGAATAAAGATAGCGTAAAAATTGAAACAATCGACGAGAGGGGACTTACCATAAAAATACTTCCCACAGACACAGCAAAAACCTTTGTATGGGAGGACTGGGAAGCCAAAAACAGTGCTATTGTGGACAGTCTTACAAATGGACAGGTGGCCTATCATCATATTCGAGCAATGAATCAAAAAGAACTCAGACGTTTCCAGATTGCTATCTCAAGATTCTTAAAACAGCATAAGAAGGGGCTTATTCTTGATGTCAGATACAACCCTGGTGGCAATATTCATCCCCAGTTACTCGATATCCTCACCAGAAAGGTCTATGCAAAATACGTCCCACGGGGACAGAAACCTCGTTACCAGCCGCCCCTCAGGTGGGGTAAACCCCTCGTCGTTTTAATTAATGAATTTTCATTCTCCGACGCGGAGATCTTTCCGGCAGCTATTAAGTATCTCAAACTTGGAAAACTCGTTGGTGTCCCCACCGGAGGCGGTGTTATCGGTACGGATCACGTTAAACTACCCGATGGTTCTACCCTCAACGTTCCCTTCACAGGTTGGTACTTACCTGACGGCACGAACCTCGAGGGACTTGGCGTAAAACCCGATTTCTACGTAGAAAATGATCCAAATCAGCCTGACAAAGATTTTCAGCTTCAAAAAGCCATTGAGGTTATCATGAATCAAATTAAAGGAGAAAAATAAATCCGATAGATTTAAATTCCATTCTCATCTCTCAATGGCATTCTCATGGAATCCATTGTAAATTTAATTACCTATGAATGAATTCTTGCTGGAAAAGGTAAAAAACATACCAGAAAAACCAGGTGTTTACATTTTTAAGGACAGAAATGGTCATGTTTTGTATGTTGGCAAAGCCAAAAATCTCAGAAATAGGCTCAGAAGTTATCTTCAGCCACAGGAAAATCCACGTTTACGTGTTATGGTTTCAAAGATCAGGGATTTACAGATTATACTCACAGGCTCTGAATCCGAAGCCTTACTTCTTGAGGCCAACCTGATAAAACAGTTTAAACCCTATTACAACATAAGACTCAAGGATGACAAGAAGTATCCCTATCTGAAAATTACAGTTAAAGATTATTATCCTGGAATATTTGCTACGAGAGACCTGAGTGACCGTAGCGCCATCTATTTCGGCCCCTACACATCAGCAAAAGCTTTGAGGAAAACCATTAGAATGGTAAGGAATCTCTTCCCGGTAAGAACATGCACTTACAAACTTAAACCCGGCAAAAGATTCCCTGCATGTATTGACTATCATATTGGAAAATGTGTAGGCCCCTGCGTTCTTGATATCCCCAGAGAAGAATACATGCGACTCGTCGATGGGATAGTGGAGCTACTCTCTGGACGAACCAATAGGGTTGAAAAAATTCTCGAAGAAGAAATGAAAAAGGCAGCAGAAAACCTTGAATTCGAAAGAGCTGCAAAAATTAGAGACAATCTTCTTGCATTGAGAGAACTTCTATCACCCCAGAGTGTGATTACACCTAATGGAAAAGACCTTGAATTGTGGGGATTTTCTCTCTCACACAATTTCGGCGTTTTTGTCGTCCTGAATGTTAAAAGAGGCAAACTCGTTTATAAGGAAACTTTCTTTGTTGATACAGAACCAGGATTAACGGAAATTGAGGCATTTGAGAAATTCCTCTGGCAATATTATTCGACCGCGACACTCTGGACAGAGCTCATCGTGGTCCCTGAACTACCACCCAGTGTGGACCTTCTCAGAGCCTATCTTGAGAAAAAAACTGAGCGAAAGGTGAAAATTAGAAAACCTGTGGCAGATGAACATTCTTTGATAAAGTTAGCCATGGAAAACGCCTCCAAGGAACTCGAAATAGAGCTTTCTAAGTTAAAAATCGAAGATAGGGCCATCCACCCTGCACTCTTTGAGTTAAAAGATCTCTTAAAACTCGAAAATATCCCTGAAAGAATCGAAGCTGTCGATATATCACACACATTCGGCAACAATCCAGTCGGGAGTATCGTAGTGTTTGAAAAAGGCTTTCCAAAAAAGTCTGAATATCGGAAATACCGAATAAAGACCATACAGGGAATAGATGATTTCAGCATGATCAATGAGGTTGTAAAAAGAAGATTAAGACGACTCCTCAAAGAGGGCAAGAGATTACCGGATATCTTTGTTATTGATGGAGGGATTGGCCAGTTAAATCAGGCATTGGCTGCCGCACGCGAACTTGGTATCAACAACGTCTATTTCCTTGCCATAGCGAAAAGATTTGATGAGCTCTACACCCAGGATGGTAAAGTCCTGATGCTACCAAGAAGATCCGAAGCCCTGCGACTCATCCAGAGGCTCAGAAATGAAGCACATAGATTCGCTATAACCTTTCATAGAGATCTAAGAACAAAGGAAGGTTTTATCTCCTTTCTTGACACCATTCCGGATATTGGCGAGAAAAGAAAAAGAGCCCTTATTACTTATTTTGGAAGTCTATCCAGATTGATGTCGGCATCTATCGAGGAAATCGAGAGAGTTGAAGGAATTGGGGCAAAACTCGCTCGCAAAATCTATTATCACCTCCATGGAGATTAAAATTGGCTGAAATTTCGGGAAATACTGTCAATAACGCCTGATTTAATCCTTTCATGTACACTACAGAAAAAATTACCCAACGGCACCAGCCGGGATTGTTCTGAGCCGTAAATTGGAAGTTATTAGCCGAGATAGGCTTCTATCACTTCTTTATTACTCAGTATATCTTTAGGTGTCCCCCTTGTAACTTCATAACCGGCTTCAATGACCATCGCTCGAGAGGCAATTTTCAAAGCCTGCTTCACATTCTGCTCAACAAGTAGCATTGTAAGACCTGTCTCTTTATTCAATTTTTCCAGTACGTGGAAAATCTCTATGACAATTTTGGGAGCAAGACCAAAACTTGGTTCATCAAGCATGAGAAGTGAAGGCTCACTCATAAGTGCCCTCGAAATAGAAAGCATCTGTCTCTCCCCACCAGAAAGAGAACCTGCTATCTGCTTTCTCCTCTCCTTAAGCCTGGGAAACAAATCGTAAATAAAATCAAGTTTCTCCTGGTACTTCTCTCTGTTTACAAGGTATGCGCCAAGCTTCAGATTATCCTCCACACTCAACGATCTCAAAATTCTCCCTCCCTCAAAGGAGAGTGAAATACCAAGTCTCGCTCTCTCATGGGCACTCAAAGACGTAACATCTCTATCTTTAAAAATTATCCTGCCACTTACAATTTCTTTCAGACCCATTATCGACCTTAACAAAGTAGTCTTACCCGCCCCATTCGCACCTATTATGGCATAAATTTCTCCATCTTTAACATCAAAGTTTATATCTTTCAAAACATGTAATCGATCGTAATAAACATTCAAATCTTCTACTCTAAGCAACCTCTTCCTCCCCGAGATAAGCTTTTATAACCCGAGGATTATTCCTAACTTCATCGGGAGAACCCTCTGCTATTAGCTCACCCATATCAAGTACCACAACTCGCTCAACAAGTTCCATCAATAACCTCACCCTGTGTTCCACAATGATAATAGAGAGTCCTCTACTGTGTAACTCCCTGATCATATCTGAAATTCTACCCTCTTCATGGCGCCTCAAACCTGCGTAAGGTTCATCAAGAAGAATAATTTCAGGGTCAAGTGCAAGTGCCCTCGCCACCTCGAGTCTCCTCAATTCTCCGAGACTCAAATTCTCGGATACTTCATCTTTTTTGGACTCAAGCCCCACAGCTTTCAAGAGCTCAATAGCCTTCTTAAAATCATTGGCTCCAGGTTTTTTAAACAAATTTTTGTATCCAATATAATTTTTCAAACCCAATGCGACAAGTACATTGTCAATCACGGAAAGTGTTTTAAATGGTCTCACAATCTGAAACGTCCTTGCAATACCAAGTTCAGCAACTCGATGAGGTGGTAACATGTCTATCCTTCTATTTTTAAAAAGGATCTCCCCATCATCAGGATGATATACACCGGCAATACAGTTAAATAATGTTGTCTTCCCCGCACCATTTGGACCGATAAGACCAAGAATTTCTCCCTTCGATAGAGCAATAGAAACACCTTTCAAAGCTTCAATTCCACCAAATCTCTTTTTTACATTTTTAACCTCAAGTATCGTGCTCACGCCTTACCCCTTATTTTCTTCCACACAATACTTTCGTCTCCAATCAAGCCTTCAGGCAGGAAGCGCATGAAAAGAATGAGAAGGATGGCATAGACAAGCATTCTGTAATCTGAGAGGGGACGAAAAACTTCTGGCATAATCGTAAGAAGTAATGCACCAAGGAAGGCGCCTCTTACCGTACCAATTCCTCCAATCACTATCATTGAAAGTATTGCAATAGAAAGTGGAAACCCAAAATCATCAGCAGTTATGAACATCATAAAATGGGCATACAAACTACCAGCAAGACCGGCAAGGGCAGATCCAAGAACAAAGGCAAGAACTTTGAACTTATAAACATTTACTCCACTGGATGAGGCGGCAAGTTCGTCCTCTCTCACTGCTTTCAACCCCAATCCTATCCAGGATGTATTTATCAAATGGGCCACTAAGGCAGAAATAACAGTAAAAATAGCTGTCATAACGGCAAAAGCAGCGAGTGAAAATCTATGACCACCCAGAGACGGAAATGGGATACCACTAACACCCAGAGCACCACCAAAAAACTTCACATATTTAAAAACAGCCTGGACAACAAAATTTATCCCAATTGTTGTTATTGCAAGAAAATCTTCACTCACCCTCAACGAAGGAAGGCCAAGGATGGCTCCAACAATTGCAGTGATGACTATAGCAGACGGTAAGGCCACCCAGAAAGATACTCCAAGTTTTGTCGCAATCAAAGCTGAAGAGTATGCCCCTATCCCATAAAAAGCCGCATGACCAAGTGAAATTTGACCAGCGTAACCAACAATAATATTCAAACTTAAAGCAAGAATCGAATTAATCCCAATATAAATCAGTATCGTCAGGTAGTAATTCATCTACCAAATAATCCCTCCGGTTTGATCAGTAAGAAAATGATCATTGCAATAAATGCGAGCGCATCCCTGGGAAAAGCAAATGGCAAAAAACCAAGCAAAAGGGCTTCGAGAAGACCAAGTCCAAAACCTGCAACCACCGTACCCTCTATACTCCCCATCCCTCCAACCACTATTACAGCAAGACTTTTGTAAGCAGGAACGTCTCCCATGGTGGGATAAATAGAGTTGTAATAAACCCCTACCATAAGACCAGCTGCACCGGCAAGGGCAGAACCAATAATAAAAGAAAGCGCGATAGTCCATTTTGAATTTATCCCAGATGCCTCTGCAACTTCCTTATCATCTGCCACAGCCCTCATTGCAAGACCAATCCTGGTCCTATTCACTATCCAGTATAAAATTGCAAGAAAAATCAGGGAAAGAGCAAAAACAAAAAGATCAGCACCAGGCAACCGAATTTTGCCGATTGTGTAAGTCTTCCAGTGAAATTTCTGTGGAAACGGTATCACGTATGGTCCCCATATCAAACGGTAAAGCTCTTCAAGTGCAAGAAACAGACCGATTGAAGCAATCAAAGGCACAATCCTCGGCTGATCAATAATTGGCCAGTAGAGATACTTTTGGACAAGGTAACCGGCCAGGGCCGTGCTAACCATTGCAAAGAAAAAGGCAAAATAAATGTTCGGGTAAATTTTGTATGCAATAAGCGCCATATAGGCACCGAGAGCATAAATACCAGCATGAGCAATATGCAAGATTTTTAAAACTCCGTAAACGAGGGTAAGCCCAAGAGCTACGAGTGTGTAAATTCCCCCAGACGCAAGACCATTTATAATCTGCTGAAGTAACATATCAAAGAAGGACTTATAAGATCTATAGGAGGGGTGCGGTCGAAAAATTTTTCGACCGCACCCCTCCCCTCATTATCACCATGGTGGTGTTACAACATCAGGATCGGCTATAATACCATAATAATGGAACTCTCCATTCTTCACAATCTGCACCTGGACAGGCTTTACCACTTCCCTTCCCTGTGTAAACCTGTAGAGGACACCTGTTGCAAGCACCTCGTTTTGTAATGACTGAAGAGCGTCTCTTATCCTCGCTGGATTTGTACTGTGCGCTTTCTTTATGGCCTTCGCAAGAAGCATGATCGCGTCATAAGAAGAAGCTCCAACCATGTCAGGATCTTCATTGTATCTGGCCTTGAAATTCTTGATAAAATTCTGGGTTATGGAGCTGAGATCGTCCCTGTTTAAATTTGTCGTAATAATAACACCCTCAGCTGCATCACCGGCAAGTTCAAGGAATTTAGGAGAATCATACCCCTCCTCTCCAAGGATCTGAATCCTCCATCCCATCTGCTTTACCTGCCTTGCAATTTGAGCGGCCTCATTATAATAGGCAGTAGCAATTAGAAGATCAGGCTTTTGAGCTTTTGCAGCCGTTAAAAGTGGAGTAAAATCTTTTTCACCTATGGAATAAGCCTTTTCGTAAACGATTTTTGCGCCGCCAAGCTGGCGAATCCGCATTTTAACACCCTCAGCAAGAGAATGACCATAGTCGTTATCGATCACAAGCAGAGCTATTCTCTTTGCTCTCAAAAATTTGAGAGCAACCTCGCCCATAGCTTTCCCTTCAACTGTACCGAGGAAACCGTTTCTGAAAATATAATTTCCGGCTTTGGTAATTTCAGGATGTACGGCGTAGGCTGAGATCATAGGAATTTTAAACTGCTGGAATATGGGGGCTGCGGCTCTCGTAGGGCCTGAGTACGAGCCACTTACTGCTGCAACAACTCTATCCTTTGTTACAAGTTTACGAGCAATTGCAACAGCCTCGGAGGACTTTACACGGTCATCGTAATTGACAAGAACAACTTTTTTACCGAGGAGGCCTCCACTTTTGTTGATCTCTTCAACTGCGAGTTTAGCACCCCGAAGTGCAGAGAGACCATCAGCAGCAGCAAATCCTGTAAGAGGAGAGAAGAAACCAATCTTGATCGCACCCTTTAAATTTGCTTTCCTGGGTTTTGCCCATCCAAAACCCGCCACAAGACTTACAACAAGAGCAAGTGCAACTACCTTCTTCATATTATCACCTCCATTTTTTCAGTTCAATTTTACCTTCCACCTGTAAATCTGTCAAATATCAAAAAGGTAAAAATGTTAGAAATCAAATATCCGCCGGAATTTTAACTACTGTACCAACTCTCAACTGGCGGGGATTCTTTATATTGTTTATTTTCATAAGGTCTCTGATATCCACTTTAAACCTTAACGAAATATCGTAAAGTGTATCACCTTTCTTGACTCTATAGGGATAATATTTTTCCTTCTTTCCCCTTTTACTGACATGTCTCTTATTTGTCTTTCCATCTTTTTTATACACAATTAATTTCTGACCGGGTCTGATTCTCGAGGACCTCAGACCATTCCATCTCTTTAAATTTTTTACGGAAACACCAAATTTTCTTGAGATGCGTTTGAGACTATCACCCCTTTTCACCCGATAATAAACAACACGTGTATCATGATGTTTATTTACAATTTGAAGGTCAACATTTTCTGTAAGGTATCTGGCATAGCCGGAACTAATCGGGATAACAAGAACCCGTCCCCTTCTTATTCTTCTTGGATTTCTTATCCTATTAATCCTCATCAATTCTTTTACGCTAACACCATACCTTCTCGCGATGACATAAAGATTTTCGCCTCTACGAATCCTGTGGTAGGTTATCGTATACCATTTGTTTCTCGGCGTCTTTTTCATATTGGCAACAAATCTATCCCTGGTACCTGGTGGTATACGTAAATAGTAGTTTCGATAATCAGGTGGAGCCATACCTCTCTTGAAGGCCAGATTATACTTTACCATCTCAGCAAGAGGCACTCCTGCCCACTTCGCTGCGACATCGAGAGATACAGGCCCCGGCATTCTGACTGAATCATAAACAAACGGATCAGGATTAGAGGGAACAGAAATTCCGTAAATTTCAGGATGATTCAGGATTGTGAGGACCGCAAAAAACTGTGGTACATAGTTCCTCGTCTCTCGTGGTAGCCGACGTTTTAACCTCCAGAAGTTATTTGTCTTCATTCTTTTTATCTTCCTCTTCAATTTGCCTTCACCGTAGTTGTAAGCAGAAAGTGCGAGGTCCCACTTCCCAAACATTCCGTAAAGTTCCTTTAAATATTTGATCGCTGCATCAGTAGACTTTATTGGATCACGCCTCTCATCAATCCACCAGTTCACAGTTAGGCCAAACTTCCTTGCACTTCCAGGGATAAACTGCCATATACCAACTGCACCAGCTCTGGATCGGGCAAGTGGTTTAAATCCGCTTTCAATAATTGGTAAATATGCCAGCTCCTCCGGTAAGCCGGCTTTTTTGAGCTTATCTTTTATTATCGGTATGAATGGAGCTCCTCTCTTTATGGAGGCCTTCAGCCAGTGACGTCCAAAGGGATTCCTGGAATAGTACTTTATCCATTTAGCTATTTCCTTGCGGTTATCTGGAACTGAAATTCCGAGTTTCTTTTCTTCTATTTCCACATAAAGACTTTCCCTTGGACTCAGGTTGACATTCTTCATAGATTCAACTTTCTTCTCCGGTATTCGAGGAAGAAGAGTGTCTTCTATTTCTACAGGGACAAGCACGGCACCCTGGTCAGTTACTCCGTGGTAGTATGGGGTAATAGAGCATGACGAAATGAATAGGAATAGCAGGGGTAAAATTTTCTCTAATTGTTTTATAGACATTAAATTTTGTATCCTATCTTTCTCAGAAATTCTTTACGCTTTGCTATATCTTCATCACCCTCCACACCAAGAGGGGGCTCACCATCAATAACACCCATTATTCCTCTACCCTGTTCTGTTTCTGCAATCACAACCTCAAGGGGATTTGCAGTTGCAGCATATATATTTACAACCTCATCTACGTTCTTGATGGCCTTCATAACATTGATAGGGAATACGTTGCGGAGAAGGATGATGAAAGAATGGCCTGCACCTATGTTTAGAGCATTCTTCCTGGCAAGTTCAAGTAACTCGTCATCGTTACCAGCCCATCTTACAAGTCGTGGACCGGATGACTCACAAAAAGCCAGACCAAATTTAATGCCAGGAACACTTGTAACAAGAGCTTCATAGAGATCTTCAACAGTTTTTATAAAATGGGATTGTCCAAGAATGACATTCACTTCTTCAGGTTTCTCTACTTTAACAATTTTGAACTCCATACCTAAACCTCCTTTTTGGTTCATAGGATAAGACAGGTGTTTAATTTTTCAATCTTTTTTCAGTTTATCGAGGAAAAAAGAGTGCTCTGGAGCGGGAAATTTCCCGGATTTAACATCTTCAATATATTCCTTTGTAGCCTGAATGATCTCCTTCCCGAGTTCTCTATAACGTTTAACAAACCTTGGCTTGATATCCTCAAACAACCCAAGATAGTCATGAAAAACAAGAACCTGGCCATCAGTGTGGGATCCAGCCCCAATCCCGATTGTGGGGATAGAAAGACTATCAGTTATTTCTTTTGCTACCTCTACAGGTACACTTTCCAGTACAATTGAAAAGACACCTGATTCTTCAAGTATTTTTGCATCCTCTTTTAATCTTCTTATATCATCCTCTGTCCGTCCCTGAACTCTGTAGCCACCGAAGACATGGACAGACTGTGGGGTTAATCCAATATGACCCATGATAGGAATACCAGTTTCCACAAGCTTTTTTACGAGGGGAGCGATACGGCGACCACCTTCAAGCTTGACAGCATCTGCTCCACCTTCTTTAAGCATCAATCCAGCATTTCTCACAGCCTCTTGCTCACTAACCTGATAGGAAAGAAATGGCATATCAGCAATAACCATCGCTCTCCTGACACCACGTCTTACAGCTTTCACATGGTAGAGCATCTCTTCAACTGTCACAGGAAGTGTAGTTTCATGACCTTGAATAACCATACCCAGAGAATCGCCAACAAGTATTGCATCGATGCCAGCCTCATCAAGTAGTCTGGCAGATGGGTAGTCATAAGCAGTAAGCATTGTTATCTTTTCGCCTTCTTTCTTTTTCTTTATAAAAGTACGCACGGTGACCTTCTTCACCAGGTTTTCACCTCCACATCGGTATTTTCTCCACCCATTGGCTCTTCAAAGTAATCCGATCTAAGAGTAACAAATTGGACTCCCTGTTTCAAATTTTTCACCGTTTCAATCAACAATCCACCGTAAATTTTCCTTTTAACAAGAATTTTATTATCCTCAGAATTAAGACTCAGCTGAATACCACCGCCAAGATACCCGACATCATCAGATTGTGCAAGATAAGGGAACACGTCCGAAGCTATTCCATCCGAGCTACCGATGAGAACAAATGGCTTAATTTCAGAAATAAATTCCTTCAGGAAATCAAGCGTTTCATCAGGTTTCTGAAGCTTTTTCACATGTATCGTAGAAACAGGAAAAGCCTTCAGCTTTTCAATATCTCCATCAGTTGTATTACCTATTAAAATCAGGCTCACCGGGTGACCAAGTTCATCCTTCAAACTCAGTGCCGGGGTAATCAGTCTTGTACATTTTTCAAAGTTAGACTCATCGAATTTTTCAATCAACACAAAAATTCCATAATTTTCCTCGGATTCTTCCATTCCAAGAAGGGCTTCCCAGCCTCCTAATTCTTCTTGCATTTCAAAAACCTCCATTTTTGTAAATTTTTAGCTAAAACTTTCAATCTATCAACTTTTATTTGACAAAAAACGGGCGCGGGATAAAAGTAAGGACAAAAATCAGAATAGAAATAATACCAATGAGGAGACGCTTGCGATCAAGACGGGAAACTTCGTTTAAAGGTGCAGGATGTCTTAGGCCAAGAATTACGACGAGTATCGCCCAGGTCCACCATCCAGCCCATAGAAAACCGAGTGCGACAAGAGCAAAAAGAGAGGCAAAAGCTATCTTTGTATGATGCTTACCAAAGAGAGCAAAGGAGATGTGTCCACCGTCAAGCTGTCCTATGGGGATGAGATTCAATCCTGTAACAAAGAAGCCTATCCATCCAGCAAACGCCATCGGATGAAGGTAAAGATCCATGTTGGAAGGTACGTGGATACCAGCTATAAAAGAGAGGAATTTAAAAATTAAAGGCTCGCCAAGAAACAAGCCACCAGCTGAGGATTTGGGTACAACCGCGGATAGTTTTAACCCAATAAAAGTTATAGGAATGGCAACAATAAAACCTGTTAATGGACCAGCTGCACCTATATCAAGCAGTGCTCTACGAGATGGGATAGGGGATTTTATCTTTATAAAAGCCCCAAGAGTACCAACAAGTGGATGCGGAACAGGGATAAAATACGGTAAAGTAGCCCGGACTTTGTGAATTTTTGATAGGGTGTAATGACCAAGCTCATGGCTACCAAGAATAGCAATAAGAGATAGTGAAAAAGGGACACCGTAAATCAGATTCGCCGGGTTTTTAAGTGGATTCATACCAGCATGTAGAGCACCTACAACGAGCGTAGAGACGATAGTTAAAAGAAATAAAATAATGTTGATCCAGTGCCTCTCAGGTGGTATATACCCCCCTTTTCTAACAAAAATTTCATAATACCCCTCAGGCGTTTTTCGAATGACAGGCACAAAATTAAGCGAAAGGAGCTCTTTTGAAAGGTCCTCTGCTTCCGTGTCTGGATCATTCCTAAACGTCCCAATAAAGTAGGCACCGTCTTCCGTCACCAGTTCGTTCTTCGGAATGAAATGCTTATAAACCACTTCGTATGGAAATATTTCCATGAGAGTTAAATTACACTTTAGGCGGAATTTTTTCAACGAATTTGCACAAAATTACGGAGAGTTGATGTCGGTAAGGGATAAAATTTTAATTGAATTGATACAAATATGAACACAAAAGCATGTATTTTTCATTATTTAAGCTTATAATTTCTACTCAATTGTAAATGTAAGCAAAAACTGGACTTTCAGAATGAAGTTGACAATATCAAAAACTATGTTCACCATAAAGGAGTTAGCCTATGTTCTTTAAAGTCGAAAATGACAGTGTTTACTGGATTTTTTCAAATATTACACAGGGTGACAATCAAGGGTTTTTCCACATCAATGTTGAAAAAAGGAGGTTTGTTTTATGGTAAGAAGTTTAAGTGAACCAGACAAAGCTATTGAGATATGGGAAAATGCATCAAAAATTCTCAAAGAGCTCGTTGGTGAAAAAACTTTTATGGCATGGTTCTCCGATCTTGAGCCTCTCGGCTTGATGAATGATACCCTATACCTTGGGGCACCTAACGAGTTCTATATTGAGTGGGTGGAACATCATTATCTCGATAAAGTTAAAAAAGCAGTTTCGCTTGTTACCGACGGGGAAATATCCGTTAGCTTCTCTTTAAACGAAAGTGAAGAAATCATGGAAGAAGAAAAGGAAGAGAAACAAAAATCCGGGGACAAATTCAAAAAATTCAGATTAATAAAAAATCTGAGTTTCAACAATTTTGTTGTTGGACCATCCAATGAATTTGCGTATAAAAGCGCTTACGAAGTAGCTAAAAATCCTGTAAAGAAATTTAATCCACTTTATATCTACGGACCGTCTGGCGTTGGAAAAACACATCTGTTACATGCTATTGGAAACCATATCCTCGTTAATTCCAGAACAGATTACAAGATTCTTTACATAACTGCTGAGGAATTCCTGACCAAGATGATCAATGCTATCAAAAGCAAATCTATGATCAAATTCAAAGCTCAAATCAGAGATATCGATATACTCCTGATAGATGAGATCCAATTTCTCAATTCAAAACCTATGATTCAAGAAGAGATTTTCCACACCATTGATTCATTAATGAGATCTAATAAACAGGTCGTACTGGCCGCTGACAGAAGCCCGGAGAAAATTGATTCCCTTGATGAAAGGATTCGTACTCGAATGAGATCTGGCCTTGTAGCTGAAATCAAACCAGTTGATTTTGAATTGAGAAAGAAATTTATCCTGGAAAGGATTAAAAGCGAAAATATTCTACTGAAAGATGAATATGTTGATTATATCGCTTATAAACCCATAAAGAGCATAAGGGACCTTGAAGGGATAATAAATGCCATAAAAGCCAAACAGGAGTTTGACGGAAGAGAAATAACGAAGCATTTCCTGGTCGATCTGTTAAAAACTTTTAATCATGATGAAAACCCCGTTGAGCTTGACGAACTTATGAAGGTGGTATCTGACGTGTTCAATGTACCAAAAGAATTAATTGCGGGAAAGACGAGAAAAGCCCAGGTAATGAAAGCCAGACATGCATTTGTCTACGTTGCAAGAGTCCGCTTGAATGTACCATACAAAAAACTCGGAAGAGCACTCGGAGGAAGAGATCACTCAACAATTATCCACAGTTACGAGCAAGGGAAATTTTTGTTTTACACAGATCCGAAATTCAAAGAAAATATAGATAACGTAATTGACCTACTGTTCGGTGAAAAATGATTTTCACAGTATTTCCACATCAAATAAGACAAGCAGGTGGAACGACTTTAATAGAATTTCAACACTCTACAACAACGAAAACAGATATTTTTAAAATTATTAAAGAAACTGATGTGGAGGATTTAATATGAAATTTGTCGTTGACAAAATGTTGTTTGAAAGAGCTCTGTCGGAAGTCTCCAAAGCATTACCTACCCGAACTACATTACCCATATTAAACAATTTGCTCTTTGAAGTAAAAGATGGAGAACTTTACATCTCAGCCACCAACCTCGATTTCTCAATTAGAAGCTGGATCCCTGTTTACGACTCTGAAAATGGCTCGTTTACTCTTCCTGGAAAATTGATACTGAATATTGTTCAGACTTTACCACCCATAACGATAACTTTCGAACATTCTTCCGGTGCAACAAGGATGAAAACTGATAAGGGAGAATATACGTTAACAGGTCTTGATCCTGAAGATTTCCCCTCTTTTAAGACATTTGACGAAGCAGATGGAACAAGTGTTTCTACTGACGCTCTGATCAGGGGAAGCAATTATGTATCATTTTGTGCAGCTAAAGAGGACCCACGTGCATTTCTTACGGGTGTACTTCTCGATTTTCGAGAAAATGAACTCCGTCTTGTTGCTACAGATTCCCATAAACTCGGACTCTGGAAAATGACGCAGGAATCACCCTTCACAATCCAGGCTATTGTTCCAAGACATACATTCGAATATCTGAAATCAAAGGATGAAGAGACGGTTAACGTTAGATTTTCTAAGGATTCTCTCGGTATGTTTTTCAAAGACTCTTTTCTTGTAACAAGACAGATTGAAGGACCTTATCCTCCATATGATGAAATAATTCCCGGAGAAACCGAAAATGTGGCGATTGTAACAAGAGATGAATTGCTCAGCGCTCTAAAGAGATTATCTCTCTTTACACCAAGCCCGACCTACCTTTTAAAAATAGAGTTTTCAACGAATGGTTTAAGACTCTTTGCTTCTTCACCTGATGTTGGAGAGGGGGATGAAATGGTTGATGCTACTTATCAGGGAGAAACCACAAAACTTGCTTTTAATGCTCAGTATCTCCTTGAAATAGTGAGAAAGCTTGATGCTGAGCAGATTAGAATAAGTATATACAACCCATCCACGGCTATTAAAATTGAGCCTGTCGGTTTCAGAGAGAACGAAGAATTATTATACTTGTTGATGCCGATAAAACTTGATTAAAGTACAAAAAGGAGGGGGTGTTGTTTTCCACAATTTCTAAGTTCGGCAAGTGCTTGCACTTGAATTTTAAATATCGAGAGCCTCTGAACATCCATTCCACTAAATTTATGTTGATTTAAATGTGGAGATGATGTGTAAAATCCGCTTGACTTCTGGAACTTTGAGGAGCAGAAGCATCGAAATGTAAAGCACAGGAAATACTACGATGTCTATAAGTAAATCTGTTCTGATACCCCTTATTTTTAGCAAAAGATAGAAGAACAGGAGAGTGTTGACTGCAAAAATCTTGCCCATGTCTATGAAGTCAGCTTTCCTTGTGATTATTTCATCTTTTATGTAGAAGAATAAAAGTCCGAGTTGCGTGATACTACCAAGTGAAGTGGCAAGGGCGAGCCCGTAAAAACCGATCGTAAAACCGAGCAGAATTGAAAATAAAATGTTGACCGCAGTTCCCGCAGCAAAAACTCTATTAGGTACGGAGGCATTATTTCTGGCAAAGAAATATGACAAAAGAATTTTGGAAATGGAGTTTGGAACTATTGAGAGAGAATAGAAAATCAATGCAAGAGATGTATTGGCAAGTGCAACCTCTCCAAAACGACCCCTTTGATAAATGACGCTGATAATACCTCTTGCATCAGCAATAAAAATGGCGAGAAAAGGAAGTGTTAAAAATAGTGATAACCTTATTCCATCCATAATCTCCCGAGATGGGTCAGCATTTTTTGCCACTTTCTCTGAAATGTCAGGATTAACAACAGTTGAAACCCCTACACCGAAGAGCCCTATTGGTAATTGCATGATTCTAAAAGCAAAATTAAGATAGGAGATAGATCCTCCTTTCAGGAACGATGCAATTAATGTGTTTACAAAGAGGGTTAACCGTGTGAAGCCAGTGTTCAGAAAAACCGGGGAGAGCAGTTTTAAAAACGATCTAAATTCTGGCACATGGAAGCCTTTAAATTTCACACTCACTTTTTTTCTCAGAACAAAAGGTATTTCAAATACGGAGTGTAACAGTCCGCCCACAATCACTCCTGCGGCTATAAAGTAAAGAGCTTTAAGGGGGTCGCCTGTAATTTTATACCCGAGTATGGCTGTAAAAATTACACCCAGGTTGAAAAATGTAGGTGCAAATGCCGGTACAAAAAATTTTCTATAAATGTTTAACACTCCGCCCAGGAAGGCAGCGAAGGAAATCAACCATAGATAAGGAAAGGTAATTTTTGTTAAATTTACGGTCAGGTGGAATTTCGAAGGATCGGACCTGAATCCGTAAGCAAAGATCGTCACGACAAGATCTGCAAAAATTATGCCCAGGACCGTCAGAATCAGTGTCGATCCAATAATGAACAAAAAAGTAGCACCAAGGAATTCCTCCTCCCTTTTATTTTCACGTGCTCGAAAATATGTGGGGATTAAAGCAGACTGTACAGCATTTTCCGCAAATATATCCCTGAATAGATTTGGAATTCTAAAGGCTACATAAAAAGCGTCGGATAAATTACTGGCTCCAAGGATGTAAGCAATAGTACTTTCCCTTATAAGACCAAAGATTCGCGAAACGAATGTCGCTGACGCAAAACTGCCTACACCCCTGTATCTCATTAAATTTGATAGCCGTATGAACGAAGAATCTTCTTCCCTTCTTCGGAGATCCTGTCAACTGACCATGGAGGATCCCAAACAATCTGAACATTTACTTCTTCAACTCCCGGTAATTCCTTTAATTTCTCCTCAACATTGTATGCCAGAACATTGGCGAGGGGACATCCTGGTGCCGTCAGGGTCATTCTGATATTTATTTTACCGTCGTCAATCTCAATCCCATAGATCAACCCCAGATTCCAGATATCCACCGGAATCTCAGGATCATAAATTTCTTTAAGAACATTTATAACTTCTTCTCTTGTCGGCATTTTGTTTACCTCCTTTAAAATCTTGCTTTTAACTCACTCCAGGTAATACTTCCCGAGATGTTTGTATCGGGCAGAAAATCCTCCCATTCCAGTAAATAGTATAATCCATCTTCATGAGGATATACCTTAAAAAGTGATTTTCCCCTCACGAGTACAGCGTCTCCATTTTGAAAAATTATTTGCATTTCATAGGGACATAGAAAATTGACCGTATCACCAATAGTATCTGCTGACATAATTGATATATTTACATCAGGATTTGACCTTATCTGGCTAAACATTACCGTTGCATTCTGTACCTCTTTCGTTTTATCCCAGTTGGAAAATAACTCCGGATTCCTGCTGTAGGTTATTGAATCCGGGTGAAAAGCAAAGCTATCGTCAAAGTTATTGGAATAATTAACGATATTCAAATCTATGAACGAGTTTTGAATATTTTTAATCACAATTTGTGCTGAATCGGGTAAAATCCATCCAGAGGATAAAGTGGGATTCTCTCTGCTTCTCAACTCAAACATCCCGCAGGAAGTTGTTAGAAGAAAAATTCCTGACCAAATTAGTAGATTTTTTGTCATGCGGAAATTATAATCTCACTGAGAAATCTTTTCCAACGTGAAATTCAGTGTCTAAAATGTCTCATGTGTGTGAAGACCATGGTAATCCCATGCTCCCTTGCAGCTTCTATAACCTCTTTATCACGCACAGAGCCACCTGGCTGGATAATAGCTTTTATCCCGTATTTTGAGGCCAGATCTATGGAGTCCCGGAAAGGGAAAAATGCGTCGGAGGCCAGAACGGCTCCCTGGACCTCATCACCTGCGGATTCCAGTGCAAGTTCCACAGCCTGGACCCTGTTCATCTGTCCTGCGCCTATCCCAAGTGTCCTGAACTCTCTGGCTACTACAATAGCGTTTGACTTCACGTGTTTCACCACTTTAAATGCAAAAAGAAGTTCATCCAGAGTATCCTGGTCAAGTTCTCCTGATACCACCTCAAGTTTCTCCCTTTCCAGCAGAACTCGATCCTTTTCCTGGAGTAGTAACCCTCCTGGTATTGACTTGAATTCAGCGTTTTCAGTTTCAACCTCAAGATACTTGATGATTCTACGATTTTTCTTCTTCTTGAGTATTTCCAGTGCCTTTTCGGTAAATGAAGGAGCTGCGACTATTTCAAGAAAGTGTTCATTGAGTTTAAAAGCCAGCTCCTCGTGAACCTCCCTGTTGAGTAGTACAATGCCACCAAAAGCTGAGATCGGGTCACCAGCTAATGCCTCAACATAAGCATCGTAAATATTATCCCTTGTTGCAACACCGCATGGATTTGTATGTTTAAGTATTACAGCCGTAGGATCGTTAAATTCTTGAATAAGTTCAAAACCGGCAAAAAAGTCAACGATATTATTGTATGAGAGCTCTTTTCCCCAAAGCTTTTCAACTTTATCAAGTATGTGCCCTGTGAGAACATTCTTATACAGTGCAGCTTTTTGATGGGGATTTTCTCCGTATCTTAGTCTGGTTTCAATTGTGGCGGCGTTGATTAAATAGTCAGGCATCTCTTTATCCATAAAAAGTCCCCATAGTGTATTGTAGACAACGCTATCGTAGATCGCTGTCCTTGCGAACGCTTTGACAGCAAGCTTTTTCCTGAGATCGTACGATGTGCCTCCGAGTGTTTTTAGCTCTTCCAGAACAGCGGGAATATCATCTTCATCGGTAATTACAGTCACGTGTTTGAAATTTTTTGCGGATGCTCTCACAAGTGAAGGGCCACCAATATCAATGTTTTCGATGATGTCCTCAATAGATGCATCTTCCTTTTTCACAACCTCCTCGAAAGGATAAAAATTTACAAAGACAAGCTCTATTTCAAGTGCGTTTACCCTCTCAAGATCTTCACGGTGCTCTTTTTTATCTCTATCAAACAGAATACCTGCAAACACAGATGGATGAAGAGTCTTTACCCTTCCATCCATAATCGATGGAAAACCTGTGACATCCTCTACAAGTTTAACATTTACTCCTCTGGATTTCAGAAATTTAGCTGTTCCGCCTGTAGATAGAATTTCCCATCCGAGATTCTCCAATGCACCCGCAAAGTCAGACACGACCTTGCTTTTCTTACTCACCGAAATCAAGGCACGCTTCATCATTCACTCCTTTGTTTGACAAAATTTAACCTTAAATTTGTTAACTCGAGTTCGATACCTTTTCTTTCATCATCCCCCAGTTTATCCTTGATCAGTGGATATATGACCTCGATGGAGTCAATGGCTAATCTGGCCTGCTCAAGGTCTCTTTTTATTTTCCCCGTCTCTGGATGTGATACCATCCCAAGGAAGGCCCAGGCCTTCGAAATTAACTGCACAAGTGTAAGCGACAGAATTTCATCAACTTTTAACTCTTCTTTGGATAATTTCTCACCGGGTTGATCCATGATGCACCTCCGATTAGAAGGATGAAGGATAGTATAGCAAGAATCCCGCCAAAATAAAAGGTTGTTTCAGGATTGAACGATTTCCATAAAACACCTGCGATAAAATTTGCTGGTAACAGCATTAGTCCAATTCCCATGTGATAAATTCCATAAGCGGTCCCTTTTAAATCAGAATTACCAATTATATCTGTCACAAAAGCTCTTGAGCTCCCTTCGTAAAAACCATAAAAAATTCCATAAAGTATGAAGATTATAATCACATGAGCTATGCTGGAAATTCTGGTTATGGACAAATATGTGATTCCGTAGATTAAAAAGGCTATGAGAAGAGTATTTTTTCGTCCGATCCGATCCGAAAGAATACCTGCGGGAGTCGAGACTAAGGAGTAGACGATATTGAATAACATGTAGAGAAGCATAATCGATTTTACGGAAATACCGCGCTCCTTTACCATAAGAAGAATGAAAGTATCGGATGAATTTCCCAGGGAAAATATAAGCATGATGCCGAGAAAGACCCAGAAACCTCTTGGCAGCATGGCATAATTTTTTAGAAAATCTTTAGTGTCAATAGTCCCCTTTTTCCTCACTGATTCCCTGACCCTTGTGAGAATCGCCACTGCAGTGAGTCCGGGAACTATTGACAGGATAAAGATCATTCGATACGTTGTGGAGATACCAAGACGGGGTGTAAATATAGCAAGGATGACAAATGCCGTGAGGGGTCCAAAAACAGCACCAAGTGTGTCCATTGATCTGTGAAATCCAAAGGCACGCCCTCGAAACTCGGGCGAAATGGAATCTGATATAAGTGCATCACGTGGGGAGGTTCTAATACCTTTCCCTATTCTGTCTGAGAATCTCGCGATCAAAACGTGTTGCCAGGTGGATGCAATTCCAATGAATGGCTTTGAAAGAGCCGATAAAGTGTATCCAAGTATGACGAGAGGCTTTCTCCGGGGAAATTTATCAGATAAAGTGCCGGAAATGGCTTTCAAAATGCTCGCAGTGGCTTCGGCAACTCCCTCTACAATACCAAGGATCTCCGCTCCCACCCCTAAGACTCCTGTAAGAAACGCAGGGATCAGTGGATATATCATCTCCGTAGAAAAGTCTGTGAAAAAGCTAACAAAACCAAGATATACAATATTCTTCGGTAACTTCTTCATACCCTCAATATACAAGATTTTAATTGAACAATCACCCAGGTTTTATAATGAAATTTGAGATAATTAAATAAAACAAAAATGTCAATAGCTCGAAAGTGTGGACGTGCGAGAATTTTTCAAGATCAGGATAGTGGTTCTGCTCTAATAGATGTCAGGGTTTAGTATGTACTATTTGCAAGGCGGGGCCTACTTCTTTTAATGCGGTTCGTTTCAAGAAACCGTCTATAGTGCATATAGAAAAATTTTTTTCGCAAAGTAGCAGGACATAACATTCTCTCAATTTTTGAAAACGACAGCGTGTCTATATGGAGTACAAAGCCTGGGGGATAGATGTTTGGACCTGCGGTAGGTGTTAGGATTTAGGTTAAGGGGGCGCGCCTTAAGGCGCGCCCCCTTAACCTAAATCCTCTCTGCAACTGCTCTTGCCACATCAAGTGTTGATGATGTACCCCCCATGTCGTAGGTTCTAACCTTACCTTCTTCAATAACTTCAGCTATAGCTTTTTCAAGTCTCTGTGCTTTCTCATGCTCACCAAGCCAGTCGAGCATAAGTTTTACTGCGAGTAACATGGCCATTGGGTTAACTTTGTACTGCCCCGCGTATTTAGGGGCCGATCCATGTGTGGGTTCAAACACAGCAAAGTTATCTCCGATATTTCCACTGGATGCGAATCCAAGTCCTCCAACGAGCTGCGCAGCAAGATCAGATATAATATCACCGAAGAGATTTTCAGCAACAAGAATGTCGTAATCTTGTGGGTTTTTTACAAGCCACATAGCCATTGCATCAACGTTGGCTTCGCGGTATTCAATATCAGGATATTCTTGAGCAATTTCTCTCGCAATTCTCAGCATGAGACCACCAGTTTCTCTAAGTACGTTTGGTTTCTCAACCAGTGTTACAGATTTTCTTCCATGTTTACGTGCATATTCAAAGGCTGCTTTAACGATTCTATAACATCCTTTTTTTGTCATGATTCTCGTGGAAATTGCAATTTCATCGTTCGGTATATCCTTGAATCTCTTCATCTTTGGATGATGTTTTAATAAGACCTGTTTAACTTCTTCTGGAAGAGGATAAAATTCAACGCCTGCATACATTCCTTCTGTATTCTCTCTAAAAATAACGAGGTCAATGTCGTCTCTGTAATTTAAAGGATTGCCTTTAAAGGCCTTTGCTGGTCTTAAATTTACGTAAAGGTCAAATTCCTGTCTCAGTCTTACAATTGGGCTGAAATATTCATAACCTTTACCCTGAAGTTCAGGGGCCAGTTCTTTTTGAGCCTCTTCTTTGGGTTTTGACGTTATTGCGCCGAAAAGTGCGCATGTTGAATTTCTGAGCAGTTCCAGTGTACGATCCGGAAGTGGGTTTCCCTCTTTTTTCCAGAATTCCCAGCCTATGTCGCCGTAAACGTACTCTGCATCCAGGTCAATTTTCTGTAAAACAATTTCTGCTGCGTCCATTACATCTTTTCCAATTCCATCACCCGGAAGGAGAGCAATCCTGTATTTTGCCATATTTTGACCTCCTTTTTAGAAAAATTATTTACTAATTTACAGGGCTTGACAACATCAGAAAGGTGTAATATTAATTATCGAACGATAAAAAATTGGAGGTGTTCGATGTCGAAACTAAAAACATATCTTTTGCTGGCACTTTTAACAATTTTGCTTGTGGTTATTGGAGATTTGATAGGTGGAAAAAGTGGGATGACCATAGCCCTTGTGATGGCAGGGGTTATGAATTTTGTTTCTTACTGGTGGAGTGATAAAATAGTTCTCGCTATGTACAGGGCGAAAGAAGTCTCTCCTCAGGAAGCTCCTGAGTTACACAGGATTGTTAGTGAGCTTGCACATGCAGCAGGTATCCCCAAGCCGCGGGTTTATATCATACCAACTGACCATCCAAATGCTTTTGCTACGGGTAGGGGACCGGGACATGCTGCTGTAGCAGTGACAACCGGGATACTGAACCTGTTGACCGAGAGAGAGTTGAGGGGAGTGCTGTCTCACGAGCTTTCGCATATCAGGAATAGGGACGTTCTAATTATGACAGTTGCAGCTACAATTGCTGGAGCCATCACTTATCTTGCCTATATGGCACGCTGGGCCGCTATTTTTGGTGGTTTTGGAGGTGATGATGAAGATAGGGGTGGCAATTTACTGGTCATTCTACTGATCTCTATACTTGCACCACTTGCTGCCATGATTGTACAGCTTGCAATATCACGATCAAGGGAATATCTGGCAGATGCTACAGGTGCAAAGATTTCAAGGGATCCACTTGCGCTCGCAAGCGCCTTGAGAAAACTTGCCTATGGAGCAGCTAAGAGACCACTTCAGTCAGCAAATCCTGCCACTGCCCATCTATTTATAGTAACCCCATTCCGCGGCGGAGGTATCACCTCACTATTCTCTACCCATCCCCCAATTGAAGATAGAATAAGAAGGCTCGAAGAAATGGCTAAAAGAATGGGGGTGAGCTGATTGTTACTGTTTCTTTTACTATCTCTTTTTAAATCTCAGGCCTATGTTTATGTAGCCCCCATTGGCCAGGATTCTATCGAAATTTTTATTGCTGCCGCGTTAGTTCCCTCACAGTTTATTAGCGTGAAATCGAGAGGTACCGCAGAGATAGCAGCTGAAATTGACCGGAAAAAGGATGTTATATATGGAAATTTCTGGTATGTGAAATTTGACACTACCACACCGTCTCCTTTCATCAAGGTTGAAAGATTCAGAATCAGGAAGCTTGATAAGTTCAAGATTAAACTCAAAGTTAGTAATTCACGAACAGGAGAGACTATTTTTGAACATGAAGAGGTAAAAAAATTAAAAAATTATTGCTTTGATAACGAGTGTCTGAGTGATCCAGTACCTGTCAACGGTGACACTGTAAGTTGGCCATCATTCTCAGGAGACAGTATTCGATTCAGGTTTCTTGTGAGTAAATCCTTCCACAGAATAGAGGCAAAGGTTGAGCTTTGTGAAGAGGAAAAATCTTTTAATGTCCCTATAAAGGGGGTTGTCTTAACACCTGTTATAAGAAAGATGGGGACCAGCTCCTTTGATATATCATTTGAAATGCCGGATACGCTACGCAGAGGTAAGTATGTAGCAAAGTTTGAGATCGTTCTTGATAAAAATAAAAGATTTGTTAGAAATGGCTTTTTTATCTTCAAAAAAGGTGGGAGTGTGTTGATTGGAAATCTCGACAATTACATCCCTGCTCTTGTCTATGTAGCTCCTTATAGTGAAGTGAAAAAGATAGAGAAGGCACCACCTGGTGAAAAGATGAAACTATGGAAAGAGTTTTGGAAAAAACACGATCCCACACCAGGGACTCCGGAGAACGAACTTGAGGAAGAGTTTGTCGAAAGGGTTACCTACGCAAATGAGCATTTTTCTATCGGGCGTTTCCTTGGTTCCCTGACGGATCGGGGGCGGGTTTATATTAAACTCGGGCCTCCAGATGAGATTGATAGTCATCCATTTGATATAAATACCCTCCCTTATCAGGTCTGGTATTATTACGAAAAAAATCTCACCATTGTTTTTGTTGATCGAGGAGGTTTTGGAGATTATGAACTTTATTATCCACCTGATCTTTTTGACAGGATTAATTAGTTTCCCTCATGCAAGTAACATAATAGTCAGCCAGGGGCCTATCAGATTTTATCTTGACCATGCCGTTTTTAATGAGGCTCCCGGAATCAAAAAACTGGAGTTTTACTACCTTGTTGAACTTCAAGGTTTCTCGAGTGACACCTCAGGTCAAAGGACAATAACATACAATTTCTTCCTTGAATCGAAAGGAAAGAAACCCGTTGAGCAACACTGGAAACAGCATGTCTCTGCCAGGACAGGACAGAATTATCTAATTGACCAGCTCTCTCTTCTTGTTACCTCTGGAGAATATCACGTAAGATTTGTTGTTGAAGATTCCTTAAATGGTTCTAAAGGTGTTATAGATACAACTATATCCATATCTCATGGAGATACTTCAGCCCCCCTCCTTACCTCTGATATAGAATTTTTGTGGAATGTCACAAAAGATACTATACCTGATTTTTTCAAATATGGCCTGAGTTTTATACCAAATCCTGTTAGAAGTTATAGCCCACAGAAGGATACACTACTTTATTTTTACGAAATTTACAGTAAAGATACATGCACAGCTGTATTAAATGCACTGATTTATCGAGAGGATGGTACTCCTATCCTTAGAAATTCTCCAGAAGTGATAAAGATTGATAAAAAACATGTTGGTGTAGGAGCAATATTACTGGATGGCATTAACGATGAGGGGGAGTACTCATTGGTTCTTGATTTTACAGATTTGTCACACAAGAAGCATGTTCAGATTGAAGCACCTTTTTACTATACCTTTGGTGAGAAGGAAATTTCTCCGGAATTAATGGATTACATCTCATTCATTGATTACATTGCCAGTCCGACAGAGCTTAAAAAGTATCATCAGATTAAAGACGAGAAGGCAAAATATTTGTTTTTGAAGAAATTCTGGGCCAGGAGAGATCCAGATCCGAAAACACCGGAGAACGAGTTTCTTGAGGAGTTTATTGCAAGGGTGAAAGAGGCTGACAGGAAATATACAAGATTCCATAAAAAGGGAAGATATACGGATCGCGGTAGAATATTGATAAAGTATGGAGAACCTGATGAGATAAAGAGAGTTTCAATGGAAGGCCCACGTCCCGATATGGAGAAATGGTACTATTACAACGAAAATTGGGTTTTCATCTTTGCAGATATTCAAAATAATGGTGATTATAAACTCATATACTCAACCAATAAGGATGAACCCGGGTTGCCTGATTGGAGGAGATACATTTCTGAAGAGGAAATACGGGGACAATGAGAAATTCCAGGGTTGATAGAGGCAGGAAAGGGGAGGATGTTGCCCTGAAATTTTTGATGAATAAAGGATATAGGGTCGTTGATAGAAATTTCAGATGGAGGGGTGGAGAGATTGATATTATCGTCAAGAAGAAACACACACTCGTATTTGTTGAAGTAAGGAGTTTTTCGAGTGATAAAATGGAGATGGATCCAGTTGAGACAATTGGACCTGCAAAGGTAAATAAGTTGTTGAATACTGCACTCCTTTACGTTGAGTCACACCCGGAATTTCATGACTATGATTTGAGATTTGATGTAATTGGTGTAAAATTTAATAAGGACAGAGTCGAGATAAGATACATAGAAAATGCAATAAGAAAGGAGTAAGGTTATGAAGTTTAAAGAAAGCTTTGTATGGTTTTTACTTGGACTGTTTTTTGGGGGAATAATTGCCCTTTTTGTCACCCCCTGGACCGGTGAGGAGTTCCTGGAAAAAACTCGCATAAAGGAAGAGAGTATCGACAAAAAGATTTCCAGGATTAAAAAGGAGATTGAGAAACTCGAAGAAGAAATGGAGTAATGCCATATTTAAAGGTCCGGGGGAACAGGATTTTTTATTCAGTAAGAACAGGTGGTCAAAAAAATCTTGTACTTTTGCACGGAGCTGGGGGAAATCACCTTAACTGGTACTATCAACTTGAACATCTAAAAGATTTTTTTAACCTTTATGCAGTTGATTTACCCGGTCATGGAAATAGCGGTGGATCTCCTTGCAGTAGTATTCTCTGTTATGCAGAATTTCTCGAAGAATTTATTAGAAAACTCAATTTGACTACTGATAAACTGGTGTTAGTTGGACACTCAATGGGTGGTTTGATTATCGAGGAATATATTAAAAATGGAGAGACTCCCAATGGTGTTGTGCTGATATCCTCCTCCTATAGGATAGAAAAAAGAGACCCTCCCGAAAGCTCTTTTGAATTTTGCCGAAACCTGTTTTATTCTGAGGAAGCAATTGAACGGTGCTTGAAAACCGCTGACATTATATTGTCAAAGTCAAAGAGTGCACTTGAATGCGATCTGAAGGCAGTTTCAGATGTCAATTACGAAAAGGAGCTTCAAAAGTTCGGAAATCCAGTTTTATTGATACAAGGTGAAAAAGACAAACTTGTTCCTTTAGAGGATATTCTTAAAATGAAGGAAGTTCTTCCCCTGGCTAAGCTTTACGTGGTAAAAGATGCTGGACACATGGTAATGATTGAGAAAGCCCGTGAGGTTAGCGAAGTCATGTTAGAATGGTTACTAAAAGAAGTTTAAACGGGTGAGCCGATCCTGATGTTTTTGGAAATTGCAACCAGTATTCTGGGGATAGTCTCACATAGTCCTTCTGGATGCTTTTGAAAATTAAGTTGACGCTTGAGCAGTGAATAAGATTGAGTTAGAAATAGACGGTTTTCACACTCAAGGTTCCCAGCGACCGTGTTACAGCTCTAAATGCAAGTTTCTAAGATTTTTGCGTTTTCAACGTCCCCCTTACGCAAACTATGATAATAATTCGTTAGCTATTTTGTTAACTTGATGAGTCAATTCTTCCTCGTCAACGCCCTTTACCTTTCCATTTTCAACCACAATTTTTCCATTGATTATGGAATAGTCAACTTCGTGGTTGTAACCTGTAAAAATTATGGATGCCACCGGATCGCTTAAACTACCTGCATGCTGAAGTTTTTCAAGGTTGAAAAGGGTAATATCAGCGGCAAATCCTTCTTTTATCTGTCCCACTTTTTCGAATCCCAGAATGTCAGCCCCACCTCTTGTTGCGATTCTCAGGGCTTCTCGTGCAGTCAGCCCTGTTGGGCCGTATTTAACTCTCTGCAACAACATGGCATTTCTTACTTCTCCCAGCATGTCAGAAGAGTCATTTGATGCTGAACCATCGACCGCAAGTCCCACTCTTATTCCCATATCTAACATTTCTCTAATTCTTGCTATACCGGACCCAAGTCTCATGTTTGAAGATGGACAATGGGCGATACCAGTCCGCGTCTCCTTCAATAACTTCATCTCCTCATCGTTGAACCAGATGCCGTGAGCGAAAAATACGTCCTGTCCCAGCCAATCCAGCTCTTCCATAAGAGCGAGTGGTCTCTTGCCGTATTTGTTCAGGCAGTAATCCTGCTCATCCAGAGTCTCAGCAAGATGCGTGTGCATGAAAACTCCATAACTTCTCGCAATTTTTACAGTCTCCCTCATGAGATCAAGTGTTACATTGAACGGGCTACAGGGGGCAAGGATTACTCTGGTCATGGAAAATGGCGATGGATCATGGAATTTCTCAATTACGTCCTGCATATCCTTGATTACAATAGCGTCTGGTTCGACAACTTCCTCCGGAGGCAATCCCCCCTGTTTAACCCCCATTGTCATAGATCCTCTTGTAGGAGCAAATCTTACTCCGAGCTCCTTTGCCACGCCCACCTGTATTTCCATAATGTCTGAGTTAACCCCTACTGGATGTAAGTAATGGTGGTCGGAAACGGTCGTTGCTCCTGTTTTCAGGAGTTCCACAAGTGCGAGTTTTGTAGAATAATAGATCGCTTCCTCATCGATCTTCTTCCAGATAGGATAATGATAAACAAGCCAGTCAAATAGTTTTAAATTCTGAGCACCTCTTAGGTTTCTCGTAAGTATTTGAAAAAAATGGTGATGTGTGTTAACGAGTCCCGGGATTACAAGATGCTTTGAACAATCAATTTTTTGGGCAATGTTTGAGTCAATATTTTTCGAAATCCTCTTTATTACATTTCCGTCAATAAGAATATCGTATCCCTGGAATTCGTGATTTTCATCGTCAAAGGTTGCAACGTATCTGCAGTTTTTTAGTAATAACATTTCTTCCCTCCACGAATCAAATTCCGTATAATTCTAACAAAAGGAGGATTAAATTACAAATGGAACATTATGAAAAATATCCAGCGTGGTGGGTACTGGGACAGAATTTAATCTTTATTGTTTACTTTAGTGTTGGTACCATTTTGCTTTCTTCTGTAAGAATCTCCAATTTTCCAATTCTTTCCACAATTTATGCCTTATTTTTGATAGTAATGCTTGCATTTGTACTTAGAAAACATCTGTGTACGAATTGTTATTACTATGATAAGAGATGTTCTACCGGATGGGGCAAGTGGGCCGCATTTTTGTTTAAAAAGGGATCCGGGAATTATGAACTTGGAATAAAACTTGCAGGTTTTACATGGGGTATTGGTGTGGGGATTCCATTGATCTTCCCGTTTTTGATGATTTTCTGGAAGCACGAATTCAGGTTGCTTCCTCTTTGGATTCTCTTTATTCTTCTAACATTTATAGTCATGTTCTGGCATAAAAAATCTTGTCGCAGATGCAAAATGAGTGATTCTTGTCCTGCAAGTATGGCTCATTAAAATTAAGCGTATTGACAGTATGGAGTGGGGAGGTTAACCAAATAAACAGTGCTCAAAAAAATAAAAAAACGGAGGTTGAAGCGATGAGAGTGATAATCACAAAGGACTACGATGCGATGTCAAGGAGGGCGGCAAAATTTGTGCGGGAACTTGTGGAGAAAAAGCCAGATGCTGTGATTGGATTCGCAACTGGTTCTACACCTATTGGACTGTACAAAGAACTGATCAAAATGCATAAAGAGGAGGGGCTTGATTTCTCAAAAATTGTAACATTCAACCTTGATGAATATATCGGGTTACCAAAAGATCACCCGGAGAGTTATCACACTTTTATGTGGGAAAATTTATTTAAACACATAAACGTGAACCCTTCAAATGTTCATATTCCTGACGGCACGGTTCCTGATGTGGAAGCGTATTGTCAGTGGTATGAAGAGAGAATAAAGAAATTTGGTGGTATTGATTTACAGATCCTTGGAATTGGTAGGGATGGACATATTGGATTCAATGAGCCAGGTTCATCACTTGGCTCAAGAACGAGGATAAAAACCCTCGCAAGAGAGACAATTGAAGATAATGCAAGATTTTTCGACGGTGATATTAGCAAGGTTCCCCGCCAGGCTATTACAATGGGAGTTGGGACAATAATGGAAGCCCGAACGCTTCTGTTACTCGCATCTGGTAAAAACAAGGCAGAAGCTGTAAAAAAGACGGTGGAAGGACCTATAACTGCAATGGTTCCTGCCTCTATTATGCAGCTTCACCCAAAGGCAATTCTTGTGCTTGATGAAGAAGCTGCATCTTTGCTTGAAAGGGAGTATGAATATGATGATAGCACTATTTGAAGATGAAAAGTGGAGAAAGTTGTATCCCCTCTCTCTGAGTCATCCTGTATGGGATTTGAGAGTGGGAATCTTTACCATTAGAGAGAAGTTTGAGCTTTACCTCGGTGAAAAAATTTCCTGTCTGTATACAAGAAAGTATCTTGAAAAGGTTGTTAAGGAGAGTTTTACAGATTACGTAATCAACGATTGCAGCAAGGATGTTATTCTCATCAATTCCCGAGTAATCCCTGATAAAAACGTGATAGATTCCATTCTCGACCTTGAAAGGGGAGAAGTAATTACGTTTAACGGTGAAGTTGTGGCATGTCGAACAGAGAATCCGGCTCAATATTATGACGAAGATGGCGTCTTTACAGGCTGCCCGGAAGTACAAGGGAAGGAAGTATCGGGAATCAAAATGTTCACCTACCTATATCAGCTCGTCCATCTTAATTCTCAGGAATTGAAAAATGATTTCGAATTTGTTGAAAAAGGAATTGTCGGTGAAGTTATGGAAGGAGCTCACATTGTAGGAAAAGATGCCGTGGTGATCGCGAAGGGAGCCAAAGTCCATCCTGGAGTTGTAATAGATGCGTCAGATGGCCCTGTATTTATAGATGAGAATGCTGTCATAATGCCCAACGCCACACTGATTGGCCCTGTTTATATTGGAAGAAAGACTAAAATCAAAGTCGGGGCTAAGATCTATGAAGGTACAAGTATAGGTCCCGTTTGTAAAGTCGGTGGTGAAGTAGAGGAGTCAATAATTCATAGCTATTCAAACAAGCAGCATGACGGATTTCTTGGACATGCATACCTCGGTCAGTGGGTCAACCTTGGAGCTGATACGAATAACAGTGACCTGAAGAACAATTATTCACATGTGAAGATTTTTATCGATGGAGAGTGGGTTGATACTGGCGAGATGTTTGTTGGATTAACCATGGGAGATCATTCCAAAAGTGGAATTAACACGATGTTTAACACGGGTACTGTGGTTGGATTCTCAAGCAATATCTACGGTGGAGATTTCCCACCAAAATTTGTTCCATCTTTTGCCTGGGGAGGTCCTGGTGGATTTACGACCTACAGGTTTGAGAAGGCGGTAGAGACGGCAAAGAGGGTAATGGCGAGGAGAGATGTTGATTTAACTGATGCTTATCGTGAGATGATGGAGTCAATTTTTACACTAACAGAGGGAGAGAGGAAATAAGGGGGAGAGGTGGGCGGGGCGCGAAGCGCCCCGCCCACCTCTCCCCCTTCACCAATCTGCCATAGGAATCTTTATACCGAATTTTTTGGCTGTTTCTTTGGCCTCATCGTAGCCTGCATCAACGTGACGTGCGATACCTGTTCCAGGATCATTAGTCAGTACACGTTTCAGGCGAGCATCCATCATTTCACTACCGTCAGCGACTATAACCTGTCCAGCATGTAGTGCGTATCCAATTCCTACCCCACCACCGTGATGGAAGCTAACCCAGGAAGCTCCTGAGACCGCATTTAATGCGAAGTTCAATAGGGGCCAATCGGCTATTGCGTCAGAACCGTCTTTCATGGCCTCCGTTTCTCTATTGGGTGATGCAACAGAGCCGGTATCAAGATGATCTCTACCGATTACTATAGGTGCTTTCACCTTCCCCTCCCTTACAAGCCTGTTAAAAAGAAGTCCAGCTTTGTCTCTTTCTCCGTATCCGAGCCAGCATATTCTTGCGGGAAGTCCCTGAAATTCCACTCTTTCACGTGCCATTTTAATCCATCTCACCATGTGTTCCTTTTCCGGGAAAAGTTTGATCAACTCTTCATCAATTGTGTAAATATCTTCCGGGTCACCAGAGAGGGCTGCCCATCTGAAAGGTCCCTGTCCTTCGCAGAATAGAGGCCTTATGTATGCCGGAACGAATCCAGGATATTTCCAGGACCCATCAGGATTCTTTATTTCCTCCTCTTTAATGTACCCACCAGCGAGTGCGTTTCCACGAAGGTTATTCCCGTAGTCAAACGTTTCAGCTCCCCTTTTCTGTAGCTCAATCATAAGCTTTACGTGTTTCGCCATTGTTTTGTAAGATCTTTGGAGATACTCGTCTGGATTACTCTTTCTAAGTTCAAGAGCCTGTTCGTAGGTTAATCCCTCAGGTATGTATCCATTCAGAGGGTCGTGTGCAGATGTTTGATCGGTAAGTAGATCAGGAGTTATTCCCCTTTCAACGAGCCTTTCGAGCAGAGTGACTACATTGCCTATCCAGACGATACTTTTCGCAATGCCCTTTTCTTTATATTCAAGGGCTCTATCAATGGCTGCGTCGAGGTTATGTTCAATTTCATCGAGATACTTGGTTCTGAGTCTTTTTTTGGCTCTTTCTTCCACGACTTCTGCGGCCAGGTAGGTGGCGTTATTCATAGTTGCAGCCAATGGCTGTGCGCCACTCATACCACCACAGCCACCAGAAACTATGAGTTTACCTCGGAGATCGTTGACACCGAATCTTTTACGGCCAGCTGCAGCAAATGTTTCATAGGTGCCCTGGAGTATTCCCTGTGTCCCTATGTAAATCCAGGATCCGGCTGTCATCTGACCGAACATTATGAGTCCGAGTTTTTCAAGTTTGTGGAAATAGTCCCAGGTAGCCCATTTGGGCACAAGATTGGAATTTGCAATGATAACTCTTGGTGCCCATTCATGAGTTTTAAAAACTCCTACCGGTTTACCGGACTGAACGAGTAGAGTTTCATCTGGTTCTATTTCAAGTAATGTTTTAATAATTGCCCAGAAGGCATCCCAGTTTCTTGCTGCTTTACCAGAGCCTCCGTAGACTATGAGTTCTTCAGGAATTTCCGCCACCTCTGGATCAACATTATTCATTAGCATTCTAAGAGCTGCTTCGGCGTGCCAATCCTTGGCATGGAGCTCCGTTCCCCGTGGAGCTCTTACAGTTTTTGGCCTGGTTTTAAGCATTTCGTAAAGATCCATTGTGTTTCACCTCCGTTATAATTTATAATGCTTCGCGATGATAACATCAATAGAAAAATTGCAAAATAATTTAAAAAATCAAAATGTATATCTTGACAATAAAAAGGTTGAGCTCTTTAGGCTTTATATTGAGAGTATTAAAAGGTGGTCAAAGAGGACCACGATTGTATCAAAGAGAATAGATGAAGCGAGTTTAATGGGATTATTATTCGATTCTCTTGTAATTTCCAGGGAAATTGAGGGCAGAGAGGTTGTAGATCTCGGTTCAGGAGCAGGATTTCCTGGAATTCCCCTTTCTATTGTGCATAATGATGTGAGAGTTACACTTGTAGAAGTCGTTCGAAAGAAGTGCATTTTCCTCGATTATATTGCCGGGATTCTCAGATTAAATAACGTAAAAGTTTTTTGTGATACCTGGGATAAGCTTCCTCCTGGTTTTGATACTGCTGTTTCTATGGGAACCGGGTATGAAGAGGTAAGAGATGTTGCGAGAAGGATTTTAAAAGATGGAGGTAAGCTGATTTATATAACAACAAAAAAAACATATAAGTGTAGTAAGACTGTTAAAAATCCGTTTATAAATCTGACGACCTGTATAATTGTTTCACGTGAAACAGGGCGGCATTGAACCTGAAAAGGGCCGACATTATAATTCCAGCCATGAAGATTATTTCAATTTCCAACCAGAAGGGTGGAGTTGGAAAGACCACAACAGCTATAAATCTCTCCTATTACCTTTCTCAACTTGGCAATCAAGTTCTTGTTGTAGATATGGATCCTCAAGCTAATGCTACGAGCGGATTGGGTATAAGAGACCCTGAAATTACGATTTATGATGTACTTATTGATGACGAATTAAAACTCAACGATGCCATCCTTAGAAGCAGTTATGAGAACTTGTACATTGTTCCATCTACCACTGATCTCGTTGGAGCAGATGTAGAGTTGAGGGATAGAAAAGGATGGTATAAAGTTTTAAAAGAAAAAATTGATGAATTGAAAGGCTTTGATTTTGTTTTTATCGATACTCCTCCATCTCTCGGACTTTTGACAGTAATTGCTCTCACGGCGGCAAAGAGTGTTTTGATACCTGTACAGTGCGAGTATTATGCTCTCGAAGGGCTCGGTCAGTTGCTAAAAACTTTAAAAAAAATTAAGCAAAGTTACAATCCAGAATTAAAAATTGAGGGTTTTCTCCTGACAATGTATGATCGACGTCTAAATCTATCAAGCCAGGTAGAAAGTGAAGTAAGAAGATTTTTCGGGAAGAAGGTCTACAGAAGTCTTATTCATCGCAGTGTCAGGATTGCAGAGTCCCCAAGTTTTGGTAGGCCTGTTGGTGTGTATTCCCCCAGTTCTCAGGGGGCGAAAGACTATTTAAGTCTCGCAAAGGAGATATTAAATGGGAAAGAAAGTATTGGGTAGAGGGCTTGATGCCCTAATTTCGGATGAGGTCGTCAATACAGAGGAGATTTTGTTACTCAGTGTAGAAGAGATTGAGCCTAATCCATTGCAACCGAGATTTGTTTTTTCTGAAGATGAAATTAATTCCCTTGCAGACTCTATTAAGAAAAGGGGTGTGCTCCAACCGGTTATAGTTAGAAAAATTAAGGATAAATACCAGCTAATAGCGGGTGAGCGCAGGTGGCGTGCAGCTAAAAAGGCTGGGATAGAGAGAATCCCTGCCCGTGTTATTGAAATAGATGACAATGGAGCACTGGAAATAGCGCTTGTGGAAAACCTGGACAGAAAGGATTTGAATCCACTCGAGCTGGCGATAGGATACCAATTATTAAAGGATAGGTTTGGACTAACACAGGATGAAATTGCAAAGAAAATCGGAAGAAGTCGATCGGCTGTTGCAAATACACTAAGGCTGCTACAGCTTGACGATTACGTCAAAAACTTGATACACAGTGGAAAGCTCACAGAAGGACAGGCTCGTCCACTGATTGGTCTTCCTCGCGATAAACAAATAAAAATTGCAAGGATTATTGTTGAGAAGAATCTCAACTCGAGACAAATTGAGGAACTTGTGAGAAAAGAGAAATCAAAGTCTAAAAAAAGAGAGTCCAAAGATCGACAAACTTCCCGTATTATTTCAAAACTACTCACTGAAAAGTTAAAGTATAGGGTAAAGATAAAATTTGATCCCGGAGGGAAAAGCAGATTGAGTATAGAATTTAAAAATAAGGATGAGCTTAAAGAATTTCTAAAAAATTTAATAGGTGAAGAAATCGAAATTTAGGAGGAGAAATGATCGGGATTTTTCTTAGTGTTTTGTTGAATATTGCCCCTGCTTACGATTTTCTTAATGTGGAACCATACTACACCATCCCGGTAGCCACGGATACAGGGGTAGCTTCCATTAATAGAAATCCAGCGGGTTTGACTCGTCAGAGGTCATTCCTCTTTGCCCAGAAAGATTGGATTTCTGATGCAACCATTTCCACTTTTCAATTCAACTGGAACAATTTTGGTTTTGCTATTAATTACTATAGATTCGGTAAATTTGAATATCACGGAAATACTCCCGATGATCTTACGAAGACCTACTTTAATCCCTACGCTTATGAGGTGAAAATTGGGAGAAGTTTCCAAATTGATCCTGAGGTTAAATTTGGTCTCATGCTTCAGTATTTTGAGGAAACCATACTTTACAACTCGGTTCATGGTTTCTATATGACAGTAGGTCTACTTTATCAGCCCCACAGGATAGAGGGATTGAGGGCTGGTGTGTCCTTTGAAAATATCGGGTTCAAAACAGGCTTCAGCGATCTTGTTTATAGAGCACCAATATTGGGAAATTTTGGGATGTCCTACAATTTTAGAAAATTTAATTTTTCGTGGAATTTCTCTAAAGTTGTTACCTACGAAGGAGCATTGAGTAATTTAAGCACAGGAGATGTGAGAAATTTCTTTGAAGTAAAGTATGATGCATTTGATTTTCTAAAAGTGGGAGCTGGCTATGAAACTGGTAGTGGAGTATCACCTTTGATCTTAACTATAGAGTTAAGGAGGTCTTTTGTAAGTATAATGGCGGGAATCAGACCCATCGATTCAGGACTTGGTTCAGTTAAAACACTTAATTTGAAACTTTCGATATGAAAAGATTACTTGACTTTGAAAGACCCATATACGAAGTCGAGAAAAAGATAAATGAATTGAAAAGTAAAGTTAAAGAATCTCCTGAACTTGAAAATGAGCTAAGGGCACTTGAAGAGCGTGCCCTGAGATTGAAGGAAAAGGTTTACAAGAATTTAACTCGCTGGCAGATTGTTCAGATAGCAAGACATCCTGAAAGACCACATTTTATCGATTATATTCATCTTCTGTTTAAAGATTTTATTGAGCTCCATGGGGACAGGAATTTTAGAGATGATCCATCAATAATTGCAGGGATCGCCACCCTCGAAAATTACAGGGTAATGGTGATAGGTCAGGAGAAGGGTAGAGATACGAAGGAAAAAATTTATAGGAATTTTGGGATGCCACATCCAGAGGGCTACAGAAAGGCAAAGAGGCTGATGCTCCTTGCTGAGAAATTTGGTCTGCCAGTTTTAACATTTGTAGATACTCCGGGGGCATATCCCGGTGTAGGGGCTGAAGAAAGGGGACAGGCTTTTGCAATAGCCGAGAACCTGAAGGTTATGCTTTCGCTGAAAACACCGATGATTACAGTTGTAATCGGGGAAGGTGGTTCAGGTGGTGCCCTCGCCATTGCTCTTGGTGATAAGGTTTTTGCCCTGCAGTACACAATTTATTCAGTGATTTCTCCAGAGGGCTGTGCGTCAATTTTGTGGAGGGATGGCAAGCAGGCTCCCCGCGCTGCAGAAGCTCTCAAACTCACGGCCCAGGATTTACTATCATTCGAAATCATAGATGGGATAATTGAGGAGCCCCTTGGGGGCGCACATAATGATATCGAATGGACTGCGGCAAAGATAAAAGAAGTTTTAATTAACACTTTGCCCGAACTTCTTACACTCCCTCCAGATGAGCTAATCGCAAAAAGACGAGAAAAATATACAAAAATTGGAAAATTTATCGAGATCTAATTTGATATATTTACTTAGTTCCCTCAGGTAAAAACTTTAAAAGGGGTAGAGTGAAACTTGGCCATCCAAAGCTTTGAACAATATTTTGAGTCCAGAACCTCAGGTATGGCCATGCATTCAATATAACAGATGATTTTGAAAATAATTCCAGAATTTCCCTGTCCGGTTTTACACTGTAAGTGTATACAAGTTTTACTGAGATCAAAATTTTTGCCGCAGTCAAGTTTTTGTCAAATGCCATTCGAAAGAAATACTCTGGAGAAATGGCAGGATGTAATTTCTAAACCTCTTCTCCGGCAGTGAATTCAACACTGTGGGTGAGAATCTTGTCACCCTCCATTTTATCCTGACTTTACCCGTGTTTTTTAGAATGATGTATAAATTTTCAATTCCTGTGCGATTCCACACTTTGAATGAAATGAACAAAATAACCTCCTCCCTGCAATGCTTTGCATCGAGAGAGAGGATATTGGAGTCATTTTTTTGAATTTTCATGAGTAATGTCAGGCTGCAAGGAGGGGGAAAATAAAGAGAGTTTTTCAGCAAAGTGAAAGGGAAAATGACTACTGGTAAAATATTTCTCGAACACCCAGTTTTTTGTCAAGACAGATGAGTATCTACCCGATCAGACCAATTTTAGTACTATGGTAGGTATGTTATGGGAATTTTTTTAAGAGAGTTGTTGTGGAAAACTTTTTGGCGCCCATACGTCTTTTGAATTCTTCAACTCCTTGTAGTCCGGTACTCGAACCAAGATTATAGTATTTGAATCCCATAGTTTTCAGGTCCTCTACGATTTTGACATGGAGCAAATTGTTGGGTCTTAGATGTAAGAATTTCCTATCTGAAACCCCATAGTGATAAAAGGCATATTTTTTTCCTAAGATCAAAAAGACATGGGCAACTGGCCGGGCTTTGAAGATTGCTGTGTATAATCTTGCCATATTCTTTTCTAACAACTCCTTAAAAAAGAAATCTTTACCATAGAGTCTTTTATCCACCCAATCCCTCCTCTTAAAGAATTCGTTGACAAAATCATCGATAAAATCAGGTGAGTTAATGACGATGACTCCTTCTTTTGTGGCCTTTTTGGCACCTCTAACAAAGGTATCTGTAAAAATATCATCCCTATTTATATCAATCACATGTGTAAATCCCTCGATTTTTTTAAATCCACTAAATGGAAACGACTGGAGTTTATTAAATGGGTCGAAGTTTATAACTATTTTGACGAAATGCTTCTTCAGGAAGTCGATAAATTGCTGAATACAGCGAGGTGGGGGAGTGTTTTTTATGGGAATCGGACCTCCGTAGGTGCCAAGAGGTCCACTATAAATGGCATGGAAGATTAGAATAGACGATCTGAGGTATGGAAATATGAACAATGAGTTCTCACATTTAACAGAAAATGCCCCGATTTTATAGTTTTTTCTGAGTTTTTCGTATGATTCAAGCCAGATAGGAGAGTAAAACGGGGGGTAGGTGTCAAGCTCATCGAGTAGATTTAACCAGTTACTCTTATCTAATTTTTCAATTTGCAAGGTACAATCCTCCCTCAGGTGATCATGGTGGAATATAGTGACTTACGTGGTGGGGGGTCGCATCTTCGATGCGACCCCCCACCACGTAAGTGAAATATTAGAACAGGGAGTTGAATTTCGCGATGTTGATTTCCCTTTTGATCCAGTAATTTATTTTGACTTGACGGAAGATATTTCAGATTACAACCATACTTGTAATAAAATGGTCCAGGAATTTGGTTCACTTTCCTCTCAAAAAAGCCCTTGCGATGGTCAGTCTATGGGCCTCTGAAGTTCCCTCATAAATTTCTGTTATTTTTGCGTCTCTATAGTGTCTTTCAACATCAAAGTCTTCGGTGTAGCCATAGCCTCCATGGACCTGGATAGCCTCTCTTGTAACTCTCATAGCCACATCAGAGGCGAAGAGTTTCGCGTAAGCAGATGCAACGACGTAGCTTTCTCCTCTGTCTTTGAGGAAAGCGGCTTTAAGGTAAAGGAGTCTTGCGGCCTCTATTAACATGGCCATGTCAGCTATTTTCCACTGAATGGCCTGAAATTCTGCGATTGGACGTCCAAATTGCTTTCTCTCCTTAGCATAGGCGATAGATTCTTCAAAAGCAGCGCGAGCGATACCAACCGCCTGTGCAGCTATGCCAATTCTACCTCCATCGTATGCATCAAGTGCGATATAAAATCCTTTTCCCCGTTCTCCGAGCATATTTTCTTCCGGGACTCTCATGTCCTCGAAGATTAATTCCGCAGTTGATGAAGCTCTGATACCTAATTTATGCTCAATTTTTCCTATAGAAAATCCAGGTGTATCCCTCTCCACTATGAAAGCTGAGAGCCCTTTATGCCCAAGTTCTTCATCTGTTTTAGCAAAAATCAGGTATATTCCGGCCTCCCGGCCATTAGTGATAAAGATTTTTCGACCATTGATGATCCATTCTTTGCCATCTTTGACGGCTTTTGTCTTTATTCCTGCTATATCGGTTCCAGCTTCTGGCTCAGTCATTCCATGAGCGCCAAGTGCTTTACCTGAGGCAAGGAGCGGCAGGTATTTTTTCTTCTGTTCCTCAGTGCCATATTTAAGGATAGGATCAACCACAAGTGATGTATGTGCGGACATAATGACCCCCGTTCCAGCGCATGCACGGGAAATTTCTTCCACCATTAGAGCGTAGCTAACAACATCCATACCAGCCCCACCGTATTCAGCTGGAACGTATACACCGAACATCCCAAGTTCAGCCATCTTTTTCACTATTTCTGCCGGAAATCTGGCCTCTTTATCGAGTTCACGTGCTACAGGTTTTATTTCCTTTTCTGCAAAATCTCGTGCCATATCTCTTGCCATTTTTTGTTCTTCTGTTAATTCAAAATTCATAACTCACCTCCTCAAAATCATTTCATATTTTTTCTTAGTTGGTGCGTCAAATAATAACCTATTGATGATGGAAAGAAATAGAGGTTTTCCTTCTTTTAAATCCTGCCAGACAAAAGTAACTCTTCTAAAAAGTAGGAAAATAGTGATCAGAATAATAGCACCAAAACTTTCAACATGTAAAAGTTTTGCCGCTGGAAGTACCATTACGATTCCTAAAAATGTTCCAAACGCAGCTTCTTTCAAGATTATACCGGCGATAGAAATGGTAACAAATAAGCCAAAAAGACGTTGATCAATGTAAAGGAGAATGCCAAGTGCTGGAGCGATTCCCCTTCCTCCATGAAAAGATAGGAAGATAGGAAAGCAATGTCCCACCACAATCATAAGAAGGGCAAAATTGATGGTTGTTGGATTATTTGCGAGCTTTGATATTAAGATTGCTGCGAATAGTCCCTTTAAAAAATCAAGTGTCCCAGCTATTGAGCCGACAATTACTCCAGCGTTTCGAATAGCGTTTGAACCTCCTACGTTACCAGTTCCCACCTTTCTAACGTCTACACCCCGCAAAAATTTTGGCAATATGTAAGAGAATGGAATACTTCCTATTAAATAACCAACAACGATAGCCAGCACACATGAAGTATAAGACCTTAATTCGAAAAAATCTACGTCAAAGTAGCATTAATAAAGGTTTCCGCCCATCATTGATACGATTTTATAATTGGACAGATGATGGAATCATCTGATGTCTCTCGTATAATCTGCCACCTTGAACTTTAATTTCCCGACGGGGGTGCTTATAAGTGCGTACCCAGTAGCTTTGAATAACACAGATTTTTTTCTGATAGCGCTGCTCAGAGATTGAGAAAGCCTGTCCCAGTCAAGGTGTAAAGGAATGGCGAAGGCAGCCGAACCACCTGCAGGTACTTTTAAAGTTTTATTCAGAGTGGCTTTTCCAACTTTTACATTGTTTGCAAAAATATCAATGACAAATCCCGATAGTATGGCATTTACCTTATTAGGATTTTTTGCAAGAAAATTCAGGTTTAGATCCACTCCACTCCAGGTAACATTTGAAACCTCAACGTTCAGGAATTTGATCTTTAGATCTTTGATCGCAACGACCTGCCGTATCTGGGTACATGACACAATTATTCCGACTATTCCCAAAATTAAGATCAGTCTTTTCATAATTCTGAATTTTAACGTATAACGATGTAAAAATCACGCTATTCCTCAAAAATAACCTTACCGAAGGTGGTATTGTTTCCCCAAAAAAGTGTGAAAAATAGGAAGGGGAGCTCCAAAGGGTTTTTGATCAATAACCCAAATCAAAAGGAGGAGCTCCCCATGAATGCTGTTATACCATATTATAACCTTAATCCCAAACAAAAGAAAATCATAATCTCCGCCAACCAAAAACTGTATAAAAAAGCCTCTAAAAAAGAAAAAACACTCATACTCAACGACCTACAAATCATTACAGGGTACTCAAGAAAATACATCATTTACCTCCTGAACACCCACAATAAAACCATAACAAGGAAAGGAAATGTTATCCTCAAAGCAGACATCACAAAAACCTCTACCTCAAAGAGAGGAAGAAAAAGAATTTATACCAGAGATATA